>CAXTVD010000117.1:0-11377 GCA_964247575.1 uncultured Lichenihabitans sp. | reverse complement strand
GTCGACGAGAAGGCGGGACTGGTCGACGGGGAAGGTGATGACCGGCCCGTCGCGGCCACGGACGACCCCTTCGAGCCGCACCAGGGCGGGCGGGGGCGGTTCGGCGAAGAAGCCGGTCAGGGCGCGCGGCCGGAGCGGGGCAGGGGGCAGCAGGTCGAACAGGCGGAACAGGATCGCCGCGGCCGACGCGCCGACGCAGGCGCAGGAGCCCCCATCGGCCCGCCCCATCCACACGCCGACGACATGGGCGTCGTCGACCCCGATCGCCCAGCCGTCGCGGAAGCGGTAGGACGTCCCGGTCTTGAAGGCGAGCCCGCCCGCATGGCTGGCCGCGCCGCGCGGGGGCGGCATGCCGGCGAGGATGTCCAGCACGGCATCGGCAGCCGCCTGGCCGAACAGGTGGCCGTGGGGGGCGGCGGCGTCCGCCGGACCGCGCTGGTCGAGGAGGGGTTTGACGGCCCCGCCATCGGCCAGCGCTGCGTAGAGGGCGACCAGCGTGTCCAGCGTCGTCCCCGTGCCGCCAAGCGCGATCGGCAGGCCGGGCGCGGCATCGGCGTCGTCGAAGACGAGAGGCAGCCCGGCCTCCTTCAGCCGTTCCGTGAAGACGACGGGACCGACGCGCTGGAGCGTGACGACGGCCGGCAGATTGAGACTGAGCTGCAGGGCCTGCCGGACGGTGACGTCGCCATTGAAGCCGCCGTCGAAATTATGCGGGGCGTAGTCGTCGAAGCGCGTCGCGGCGTCGTGCAGCAGACTGCCGGGATGGGCGAGCAGGCCGTCGAAGGCGAGGCCGTAGATGAAGGGTTTGAGCGTCGAGCCGGGCGAGCGCACGGCCCGCGTCATGTCGATCGCGCCGCTGCGGCGGCTGTCGAAATAGGCGGCGCTGCCGACCCGTGCGAGCACCTGCCCCGTGTGCCAGTCGGCGATGACGGCGGCGAGGTTCACCGGCCGCGGCATCGCCTCGAGCGACTGGCTCAGCAGGCGCTCGGCCCCGTCCTGTACCGCGAGGTCGAGCGTGGTGGAGAGCACCGCACCGGGCGGTGCGGCCCGCGCCAGCTCCTCGGACAGGTGCGGCGCCCACATCGGCATGGGATGGGGTCGTGCGGGCAGCGGCGCGCCGCGCGCGCTCGCCAGCGTAGCGGCCGGCAGCACGCCGTCCGCCGCCGCACGGGCGAGGATGCGGGCGCGGGCGGCGGCGGCCCGCGTCGCGTTCCGGTCCGGCCGCAGCCCCGTCGGGTTCTGCGGCAGGGCGACAAGCAGCGCGGCTTCGGCATCGGAGAGCGCCGCCGGTTCCTTGCCGAACCAGGCGAGGCTGCCCGCCCGCACGCCCTCGATGTTGCGGCCCATCGGCACAAGGGTGAGATAGGCCGACAGGATCTGCCGCTTGCTCCAGTGCGCTTCGAGCTGCAGCGCCCGCGCGATCTCGATCAGCTTGGCGCCGAGGGTGCGCCGGCGCGGATGCAGGAGCCGGACGACCTGCATGGTCAGGGTCGAGCCGCCGGAGACGACGCGGCCGCGGCTCGCGAACTGCCAGGACGCACGGAGCAGCGCGAGAAGGTCGACCCCCGGGTGGCGCTCGAACCGCTTGTCCTCGATGTCGAGCAGCAGGCGGCGATAGACGGGCGACACCTCGTCCGGCTGGGTGGCCAGGCGCCAGCGTCCGGACGCGGTGGTGAAGACCCGCAGCGGCGCCCCCGTCCGGTCGGCGACGACGGTCGAGGTGTCGGCCAGCGCCGCCCCTTCCGGCGGGTCGAGGCGGTCGAGCGTCAGCGCTCCGCCGGCGAGCGTGACCCCGAGGCCGAGGGCGGCCAGGCCGACGATCCTTGTCCGGCGCCTCACTTGTGGCGCGCCGCCTTGACCTCCAGCGTGCCGGCCTCGCTGCGGGCATGGACCGCGGGGGCGTACATGTCCTCGACCTGCGTGCCCGGGCGGGTATAGGTGCCGGGCGTGACGGCCCGCACGACATAGGCCAGCTTGAAGGCCTTGCTGCCCTCGTTCACGTCGAAGCCGGCGATGTAGCGATCGTCGCGCAGGGCCGTGAAGGTCGGCTCGGTCAGGTCCTTCAGCCAGGCGAAGCTGGTCGAGTCGCGATCGCCGGAGAGGCCGATCGTTTCGGGCTCCAGCCCGGCCGGCAGCATGTCGACGAGCAGCAGCTTGCGCTGCACATCGGTGCCGGCGGAGCCGTCGACGACCACCACCAGTTCGTCCGTCTGATGGACATCCGCGAGATCGGCCGGCTTGCCGTCGACGTGGAAGTAGCTGCGGGCCACGCTCAGGCCGTTGCTCTCCGGCGGCTGCGGCCCGGTCGGCACGCCCGTCGTCGCGAGGCTGAGATAGGCGAGGGCACTGCCCTTGTTGGCGATGTCGACGCTGCGCCCCTGGCCGAGCGGCACGCTGGCCGTGATGCTGGGCCGGTCCGTGACGGGCTTGCCGTCGAGCTCGAGATCCAGCGAGCCTGCCGTCTTGAGGTCGGCGGCGGTCCGCAGGAGCCAGACCTGCTCCTGCGTGCTGAGATAAGGGGTGCTGCCCGCCTGCTGGGCGAGCGCGTCGGCCCGGTCGAGCAGGACTTTCGGCGGCAGGAGCTTGGTCTCGGCGGCGAGCGACAGGGCCATCGCCTGATCGCGCAGCGCGCTCCCGTAATCGTTGAGGTAGACCTTGGCGTCGCGGGTGATCGCGCCCTCGCCCATGAGCAGCGCGGCGGTGTCCCGCTCGCCGGCATGGGTCAGCGCGGCGGCGAGCTGGACCCGCGCGATCTCGCTGGGCAGGTGGCCTTCGGCTCGGGTCGACACGTAGCGGAGCTGGGAGAGGTCGAGCCGGTCCGCGGCCGCGAGGACCATGGCGGCATAGGCGTTGCCCGCGACGTCGGCCGGCTCGGCGCCGGCGGCCGCGAATCGCCCGGCGAGCCAAGTCAGCGCGCGCGAGGTCATGCCGGCGGGCACCGCCACGCCCTGCTTCTCGGCATGCTGGAGGAAGTCGAGCACGTAGGCCGTCAGCCACACATTGCCGGTGTCGAAGGCGGACCAGTAGCCGAAGCTGCCGTCGGCCGCCTGCAGCGAGTAGAGCCGCGCCACGGCGCTCTGCGGGGTCGGAGCGTCGGGTCCGGTCGCCGACGGGCGGCCGAGCGCGACGGCAAACAGCTCGGGAAAGGCGCGGCTCACGGTCTGCTCCGCGCAGCCATAGGGGTAGCGGCGCAGGGCGGCGAGCAGCCCCGGAATGTCGAAGGCCGGTACGGTCGAGACCGTCACGTCGAGCGCGGCGGTGCCGGGCACCATGCCCTCGCCGAGCGCGTCACCTGCGGTCAACCGTCCGCCGGGGTCGAGCGTGCGCACCTGCCGGGTCGTGACAGTGGCATTGGGCGCGCGGATACCGAGGTCAAAGTCGCGGGTCGCCGTGGTCCCGTCATCCCCGGTCACCGTCATGTGGATGCGGGCCGCGCCGAGCGCGCCGGTGGCGGTGAGGGTGCGGTCGGCATAGCGCCGCCTGTCGCGCTTGACGTCCTTGAAGGCCACGTCCCCCCGGTCGAAGGCCAGCGGGCCATCGGCCGCCAGGTCCACGCGGTAGCTCTGCTCGGGCGCCCCGAGATCGGTCAGCACCACGCGGGCCACGGCCTTGTCGCCGGGCGCCAGAAAACGGGGCAGGGTGAGTTCGGCCAGCAGGGGAGGCCGCACGGTGACGGGGCGTTCGGCCGAGCCGTAGCGGTCGACGGTCCAGGCGACCGCCATCAGGCGGAGCCGCCCGCTGAAGTCGGGGATGTCGAGGTCGACCGTGCCGTGGCCATCGGCATCCAGCATCACCGGTCCCTTGAACAGGGCGACGGTCTTGAACGTCTTCACGTCGAGGCCGCCCATCTGCTGCTTGGCGCGTGCGTCGCCGCCCTCGACGAGGCGTCCGGGCTGGCCGGCGGGGTCGATCAGGCTGCCATAGACGTCGCGCAGCTCGAAGCCCGGTGCCCGCCGTCCGACGAACCAGTCGGCAGGGTCGGGCGTGTCGAAATCGGTCATGCGCAGCACCGCTTCGTCGACACCGGCCAGGGTCAGATAGACCGGCTGGTCGCGCGGCGCGCCGCGGGCGCTGACGGAGACCGTGAGGGTGGTGCCCGGCTTGATCACCTCCGGGGCGTCGAGCGCCACGTCGAGCTTGTGGGCGGCCGCCGTCCCCGCGACCCAGGCGGCCCCCACGGCCCGCACGGGCAGGCGGGGCACGACCGTTCCGGCCGGCGACACGGCCAGGGCCAGGAC
Organism: uncultured Lichenihabitans sp.; assembly: GCA_964247575.1. GTDB lineage: Bacteria > Pseudomonadota > Alphaproteobacteria > Rhizobiales > Beijerinckiaceae > Lichenihabitans. Next base: position 7,139 of record CAXTVD010000117.1, on the reverse strand, counting down.
ATAGGCGCCGCTTGCGGGCACGTCGGCCGCATCGAAGGAGACCGTCGCGCCATCCTTGCCGACCTCGAGCTCCTGGACCCCGTGCAGGCCAAGGCCGTCCAGCATGACGAGCACGCGGCCGGCGAAGCCGGGCTCGACGCGGGCCCGCACCGTGCCGCCCGGCGCACTCGCCTCGATGGTCACCGGCATCACGTCCGGCTTGCGATCGTCGGCCTGCGCGCCGCCCCACCAGCCCGCGCCGAAGCGCACGCTGGTCGCGGTCTTGCCGGCGGCGTCGAACACTTCGAGCCGGTAGCGGCCGGAGGAGACGGGCACCGCGAGCTTGCCCCGGCCGTCGGCTCCCAGCGTGATCTCGCCACCCGTCGCGGGCGTGTCGATCACCACCGGTTCGGACTGCCAGCGCCCGTCGCGAAAGAAGGTGTTGTAGGTGTAGTCCTCCTTGACGAGGCTCCACTTCAGCCCGTCCGGAGCGCTGGGATGGCCGTCCCCGTCGAGCAGGGCGACATCGAAGGCGGCGTCGGTGTTCTCGGGCACGCCGTCGGTGAAGCGGGGGCGGACGCCGATGAAACGGCCGGCCGAGCGCAGCGGGCGTGCACGCTCGGCGACCGCCGGGCGGCCATCGAGGTCGTTCACCGTGGCGCGCAGCGCGAGTTCGAGGGGCGTCGTCGTATCCGGCACGTCGTCGAGCGGGATCGTGACCTCGGCCTGGCCCTTGTCGTCGGTCGTGAAAGTCTGCGCCGGCACGTCCTTGGGCAGCACGGGTTCCTCCACAAGCCCGAAGCTGTAGTCGGCGAAATCGGCGAACGGATGCGCCGCGGCCCGGAGCGTGGCCTCGATCTGGCCCGACAGATCGCTGCCCGGGCTGCCATAGAAGTAGTCGGCCTGGACGCTCGCCGTGACCGGCCGGGCCGCGTCGATCGTCTCGTCGGAGCCTTCGATCTTGGCCTCCAGCCGGGGTGGCACGAAGTCCTCCACCGACACCTTGACCTCGCCGACATGCTCCTTGCCGCCTGCGCCGGCCCACATCGTCCACTCGCCGGAATAGGCGTTGTCGGGGACGGGGATGTCGAGTGTGCCGCCCCCCGCGCGGTCGAGATTGGGAATGAGGTGGTCGACCTCGATCCCGTCCGGGCGGAGGAGGTGAAGCGTGAGGGGCACCTTGGGCACCAGCAGGGCCCGCCCGTCCCGAAGCAGCACGCCGAGATGGATGGTCTCGCCCGGGCGGTAGATGCCCCGGTCCGTCCAGAGAAAGGCGTCGAGCGGTCCGGGTGGGGTGCGCCCTTCGAGCTTGAGGTCGCCGAGGTCGAGGCCCGGCGCATCGAGCTGGAGCGAGGTGAAGTCGCCGCGCGGGCCGGACGCTGTCAGCAGCCGCGGCGCGTCGCCCCCCTCGCCGCGCAGGAGACCCGCCGGCAGGACCGCACGGCCCTCCTTGTCGGTGGTCACGGCCGCCAGCACCTCGTTGCTGCGGGCCACCAGCCTGAGGGCGACGCCGTCCTGCGGCTTGGCCGTCTGCAGCGACCGGGCGCTGACAAGCAGGCCGCCGTCGGTCTTGACCGTCATCAGACCGATGTCGGACACGGAGAACCACTGCGTCGCCCGATCGTCCCCGTCGTCCGGGGTGGTCCCGTCCGGGATGGCGACGGCCACATAGACCCCCGGCGTCAGGGCTTTGACCAGCCCGTCGATGGGGATTGTCGTTGCGACCTGGACATTCGGCTTGCGGGCGATGTCCAGCGTGCCCTCGAACAGCTTGTGGCTGCGCTCGGCGATCTGTCCGAGATTGTAGCCCGTGGCCGCCTGGCCGAACCAGTCGCTGCTCATCGCTTCGGCCAGGGCCCGCTCATCGAAGCGATAAATCTGCAGCCTCGCTTTCCCGACGTTGACGCTTCGCAGGGGCAGGCCGATCCCGGCCGTATAGGGCAGCAGGGTCTTGCCTCCCTCGAAGCTCACGCTCGCGTCCCGATCGGGCACGAGGACGTCGACCGTCACGTCCTTGGGCAGGGTCGACCGGTCGGCCGCGGTCAGCCCCGCCTTCAGGCGAAGCTTGTAGTGCCCGCCGTGCTGCAGCCCGGTGACGCAGAGCTCCTTGCCGCGCGCCTGGGTGCTGTGATCGACGCCGGGCTCGACCGAGACGAAGGGATCGAAGGCGCCGGTGGCGCCACGGGGAAGGGCAGACGAGAAGCTGAGGCAGACCCCGGGAACGGCCCGGTCCGGCTGCACGGTCACGTCCAGATAGTCGAGCGCCCGGGCGGGACCGGGGATCCACGCGCTCGCGCCCGCCAGGACAGCCAGCGCCAGCCAACGCCTAAATCGCCTCAACCGCATGCGCCTGTCCCCCGATCAGAGCCCTGCAAATCGATCGTAGGCGCAGCGGGCCGAGGACGCAAACATCCAAGGTAGCTCACATTTTAGGCAACCCAGCACGCAGCAAAGTGTCACATGCAAGAAACAAGCCGTAACATCGTGCATGGCGCTCGGAACTTGAGCGATCGCTGGTCAGTTTCTCGAGTAGTCAAAAATGAGACTGGAGCTTTTCCGTGAAACTGTCAGCTATTCTCACCGGTACTTTGCTCGCTGGAGCCGCTGTCTTTGCAGCGCCGAACGCCTGGGCCATCGACTCCAAGGCGTTTTTGACGCAGGCGATCCAAGGCAATCTCGCGGAGATTTCGGTCGGTCAGCTCGCGCAGCAGAAGGGCGGAAGCGACGCCGTCAAGAAACTCGGCGCAACGCTCGTCTCCGATCACACCACAGCCAACCAGAACGCCATGGCTGCGGCCCAGGTGCTCGGCGTGACGCCCCCGGCCATGCCGACGGATGACCAGAAGCAGATGCATGACAAGCTGGCCGGCGAGAGCGGGGCCGCCTTCGACCACGACTTCCTGAACGGCATGCTGGCCGACCACAAGAAGGACGCTGCGGACTACCAGGATGTGATGGACAACAACAAGGACGCCGCGGGTCAGTACGCGTCCAAGACCCTCCCCGCAATCCAGCAGCACATGGCGACGATCCAGATGCTGGCCGACAACACCAGTGCGTCGGCGACCCCCACGAGCGGCACCAGCGCGGCGGCCGCCGCCGGGGCCAACAGCTTCACCGAAGGCCAGGCTCAGGCGCGCATCCAGGATGCCGGCTTCACTAGCGTCTCCGCGCTGAAGAAGGACGACCAGGGCGTGTGGCGGGGGACGGGCAGCAAGGATGGGCAGACCATGCCTGTCGCGCTCGACTTCAAGGGCAACGTGTCCAGCAAGTAAGGATTTCCCAGCCGATTTGGCCAGCGCCAGTCGCGACATTCGATAGGATCAAACCATGACACAGACAGTAACGGGGCTTTTCAACAGCTACGCCGACGCGGCGGCAGCGGTCGGGCAGCTTGAATCGGCTGGCGTGCCCCATTCCGACATCAGCATCGTCGCCAGCAACGCGGATGACACCTATACCGACCGCGGCACGACCGATGACCAGGCGACCGCGACGGGCGCGGGAACGGGCGCGACGGCGGGAACGCTGATCGGGGGCGGCGCTGGCCTGCTGGCGGGGCTCGGCCTTCTGGCGATCCCGGGCGTCGGCCCGGTGGTCGCGGCGGGTTGGCTGGTGGCCACCTTGACGGGCGCCGGGATCGGCGCCGCGGCGGGCGGCCTGATCGGTTCGCTGACCGGCGCCGGCGTGAGCGAGGAGCATGCCCATGTCTATGCCGAGGGCGTTCGACGGGGGGGCAGCCTCGTCACGGCGCGCGTTAGCGACGACAAGGTGGCGCTCGCCGAATCCGTTCTGAAGAGCGGCACCGCGGTTGACCCGGCGGAGCGTCGCGCCTCGTACCAGGAAGAGGGTTGGACGAGCTTCGACCCCAAGGCCCCCGCTTTTACCCGCGAGGACGTCACCCGCGAGCGCGAGCGCTATACGACCAACAGCCGGACGACGACGCCCGGTCTCTGATCCACAGTCTCGGGAGGCCCGCCCCTACTCGTGCAGCACAGGCGCGAGAGGGGGCGGGCGCCTCCGATGGTGGGACAGGCGGTATTCCAGAAGGCCAACTAGGCGTGCCACCACGAAATTAATCGCGAGGTAGAGGGCCGCCGCGCAGAGGAAGATCTCCATCGTGCGATAGGTCTGGGAAATCAGCTTCTGCGCCACGCTGGTCATCTCGACGACGGTGAGGATCGAGGCAAGCGAAGTCGACTTCACCATCAGGATGAGTTCGGTCGAGTAGGCCGGCAGGGCATGACGGAGTGCGATGGGAAGAATGACGCGCCGGAACAGCGTCAGGCCCGACATGCCGCAAGCCCGCGCCGCCTCGATCTCCCGCTCGGATACGGCGGCCAGGGCGCCACGGAAGATCTCTGTCGTATAGGCGGCCGTGCAAAGGCCGAGCGAGATCACCGCACAGCTGAAGCCGTTGCGCAGGACCGGCCAGGCAAAACTGTGTCGAACGCCCGCGAATTGCCCGAGCCCGTAATACAGCAGGAACATCTGCACGAGCAGCGGTGAGCCGCGGAAGACGAAGACGTAACCGCGCGCGATGCGGTCGAGAATGCGGGAGCGGCTGACCCGCATGGCGGTCAAGCCGAGCGCCAGCGTAGCCCCCAAGGTGATGCTGAGGACGAACAGCGCCAAGGTCATCGGCATCGCGGCGGCGAGGCGGGCCATGACGTCGAGCAGGAACGGGATGTCGATCATGCCGTCAGGCCGGCCGTCGGCGCAGGCTGCGGTTCATCCGCGCTTCGGCCCGGTCGAAGAGGCGGTTCGAGGCCGCGGTCAGCACGAGGTAGAGAACCGCGGCCGCGATGTAGAACCCGAAATAGTCGCGGGTCGAACCGGCGGCTTGCTGGGCGGTCCGCATCAGTTCGGCCAGTCCGGTCACCGAAACGAGCGCCGAGTCCTTCAAGGACAGCTGCCAGACGTTGCCGAGCCCCGGAATGGCAAAGCGGAGCACCTGGGGGGCGATCACCCGGCGGAAGCGCAGGGCGAAGGACATGCCGAGGGCGTGGGCCGCCTCGATCTCGCCGCGTCCCACGGCCTGGTAGGCTCCCCGGAACACCTCGGCCTGGTAGGCGCCGGAGATCACGCCGACCGCGAGGGCGCCCGCGAGGAAGGTGGGGATGCCGATGAAGCCCTCCCGCCCGAACAGGTGCCCGGCCGACGACAGGATGGACGAGCCGCCGAAGTAGAAGAGGAAGATCACGAGAAGCTCGGGCACCCCCCGGAACACGGTGGTGTAGACGTCCCCCGCCACCCGCGCGATCCGGTTGTCCGACAGCTTGGCCCAGGCCGCCAGGGCGCCGAGCGCGGCGCCGATGACCAGTGCCGCGGCGGTGACCGCCAGGGTTACCGCCACCCCGAGCAGCAGCAGCATGCCCCAGCCGTGCTCGCCGAAGCCGAACAGAGCCAGCGTCGTCAGCATCGTTCAGGCGCCACGGTGCGGCATGGGTCGCGTCGGCCCCGCTCGCGGCGACGAAGAGCCATCGCGATCAGGGCCGTGCCGCCGGTACCGGCGTCCGCGAGGACGGGGCGACGATCCACCGGCGAGACCCCCGCTCAGCGCCCGGCCGTCAAGGGACGACGTCGAGCTTGAACCACTTCATGCTGAGCTTCTGCAGGGTGCCGTCCGCCTTGGCCGCGGCGATCGCCTTGTTGAACATCGCGACGAGCTCGCCATCCTCCTGGCGGATGCCGAAGGCCTCGCCGGGGCCCCAAATCATCCCGGCGATCTGTGGGCCGGTATAGGTCAGGTCCTTGTTGTCGGATTTGGCGAAGGCGGCGGTGAAGTAGGTCGCGTCGTCGAAGGCGAGGTCGATGCGGCCCGCGACGAGGTCGAGGTCATGCTCGGGCGAGGTCTTGTATTCCTTGATGGTGGCCACGTCCTTGAAATTGTTGACCACGAAAGGCGTGTAGACGGTGGCGGTCGGGATGCCGATCGTCTTGCCTTTGAACGCCTTGCGCAGGTCGTCCATGGTCGGCGTCAGGCCGTCATTGGCGAGCTTGATCGTGGTGTCCGATCCGGGGGCCTTGGCGAGCGGCCCGTTCTTGTCGGCGACGAACACGGCCGGGGTGGCGGCGTAGGGGTCCGTGAAGGCGATGACCTTCTTGCGGTCGTCGGTGATCGACAGGGCGTCCATGATCACGTCGTACTTGCCGGCTTGCAGCGAGGGGATGGCGCTGTCGAAGTCGGAGGTCACGACCTTGCATTCGATCTTCATGCGGGCGCAGAGGTCCTTCAGCATGTCGGGCTCGAAGCCGCCCACGGTGCCGTCGGCGTTGGTCAGGTTCCAGGGCTCGTAGGCGCCCTCCGTGACCACGGTGATCGACTTGTAGTCCTTGGCGAGGGCCGCCATGGGCAGGCCCGTGAGCAGCGACAGACCGACAAGCGCGCCGGCAAACGACGTCATTCGCATTCTAGCTCCTTCAAGTTCGAGGCCGTTCCGCCCCCGGCTCATCCTGCCCAGTCCTTGAGCTTGAGCAAGAGATGTTCCAGCACGCCGCGCATTTTTCGGGCGCGCGCGGGCTCATAGGGCGCGGGATCGAGCCCGTCGGCCTCGTCCATGTAGGCGCGGCAGGCGAGTTCCATCTGGATGGCGTGGACGCCGGCCTCGGGCTGACCGAAGCGACGGGTGATGGAGCCGCCCTTGAAGCGCCCGTTGGTGACGCACGAGAAGCCGCTCGCCTCGCAGAGGGATCCGGCGAGCGCCTGCAGGGCCGCCGCGCAGCTTCGCCCCTCGTTGGTGCCGATGTTGAAGACGGGCAACTCGCCCGCGAACAGGCGCGGGATCACGGAGCGGATGGAGTGGCAGTCATAAAGCACGATCCGCGCGTGGCGGCTGCGCAGCCGCGCGATCTCAGCCCCGAGGGCCGCGTGATAGGGGTCGAAAAAGGTCGCCCGCCGCCGGCCGATCTCGGCCTCGTCCGGCTCCCGGCCGGGCCGGTAGAGCGGTCGGCCGTCGAAGGTGGTCACCGGGCAGAGCCCGGTCGTCGCCTGACCGGGATACAGCGAGGCGCCGGAGGGGTCGCGATTGACGTCGATCACGGTGCGCGAGACCGCGGTGTGCACGACCGTCGCGCCGAGGTCGCCGGCAAAATCGTAGAGGCGGTCGATCGACCAGTCCGCGTCGTAGCGCGCCAGCGGCAGCGAGACGAGGTCGGCC
>CAXTVD010000116.1:4345-11426 GCA_964247575.1 uncultured Lichenihabitans sp. | reverse complement strand
ATCACGGGACCCTGCTCGCCGAGGCGCGGGAGGACGCGGCCTGCCTCGTCGCCGCCGCCCCCGAGCTCACCTCGCCGCGCGGCCAGGCCCTGCGCCGCCTGCTCTATCTGTTCGAGCGCGACAGCGCCGTTCGACTGCTCGGGGCAGGCTGAACCCGCGTCGCTGACACGGCATCACCCCCGCTTCGGGATGTCGAGCCCGCGCTGCACGGCCGGACGGGCAAGGCCGCGCTCGAGCCAGGCGGGAACGTGCTTGAGCTTGTCGTAGCCGACCAACTCGCCCGCCTCGTAGAAGCCGACCAGGCCGCGCACCCAGCCGAAGAGCGAGATGTCGGCGATGGTGTAGTCCTCACCCATGATCCAGGTGCGGCCGCTCAAACGGTCCTCCAGCACGCCGAGCAGACGCTTGCTCTCGTCGCGGTAGCGTTCGAGCGGGCGCTTGTCGGGGATGTCCTTGCCGGCGAATTTGTAGAAGAAGCCGATCTGGCCGAACATCGGCCCCACCGAGCTCATCTGGAAGAACACCCAGGCGAGGGTCTCGTAACGGCGGGCGGCATCGGCCGGCAGCAGCTTGCCCGTCTTCTCGGCGAGGTAGACGAGGATCGCGCCCGACTCGAACAGGCCCATGGGCGCGCCGCCCGGCCCGTTCGGGTCGACGATGGCCGGGATCTTGCCGTTGGGGTTCAGCGACAGGAATTCAGGCGTCCAGCTCTCGTTCTTGGTGATCTGGACCGTATGGGCCTCGTAGGGCAGGCCGATCTCTTCCAGGGCGATCGACACCTTCACGCCGTTCGGCGTCGGAAAGGAGTAGAGCTGGAGCACATCGGGCCGCTCGGCGGGCCAGCGCTGGGTGATGGGAAAGGCGGAAAGGTCTGACATGGCTGCTCCGGCGGGCGTCGCGACCGCGACACGCCGGGACGATAGGCCGCCCCGGGCGTGGCGCAAGTGGCCGCTCGCGCCGGATGGGCTTGGCGCCCTACTCCACCGTCACGGACTTGGCGAGATTGCGCGGCTGGTCCGCGTCCTTCCCCATGAAGACGGCGGTGTGATAGGCGATCAGCTGAACCGGAACCGCATAGACGATCGGCGCGAAGGTCGGGGCCATGTCGGGCATCGCGATGACGTGGTCGACCTCGACGGACGCCGCCCCCGCTGCACCGGCATTGCCGATCAGCACGATGCGGCCGCCGCGGGCGGCGACCTCCTGCATGTTGGACACCGTCTTCTCGAAGACCGGATCGGGAGGAGCGATGACGATCACCGGCATGGCCTCGTCGATCAGCGCGATCGGGCCGTGCTTGAGCTCGCCCGCCGCATAGCCCTCGGCGTGGATGTAGGAAATCTCCTTGAGCTTGAGGGCGCCTTCGAGCGCCAAGGGATAGCTCGTGCCCCGGCCGAGATAGAGGACGTCGCGCCGCCGGGCGATGTCGCGCGCGATGAGCTCAATCGTGTGCTCGCCCTTCATCGCCTCCGCGATCAGGCCCGGCAGAGCGATCAGTTCGTCGACGTAGCGCCGCTCCGCAGCCCTGTCGAGCGTGCCGCGGGCCTTGCCGATCGCCAGCGCGAGCACGGCCAGCACCGCCAGCTGGCAGGTGAAGGCCTTGGTGGATGCGACGCCGATCTCGGGCCCGGCCAGCGTGGGCGCGACGAGGTCGCTCTCGCGCGCGATCGAGGAAGTCGGCACGTTGACGATGCTGAGGATGCGCTGCCCATTGGCCTTGGCATAGCGCAGCGAAGCCAGCGTATCGGCCGTCTCGCCCGACTGGGAGACGACCAGCATCAGGCCGCGCGGGGTCATCGGGGGCTCGCGGTAGCGAAACTCCGAGGCGACGTCGATATCGACCGGCACGCGGGCGAGGCGCTCGAACCAGTACTTTCCCGTGAGCCCCGCCATATAGGCGGTGCCGCAGGCCGAGATGGTGATGCGCTCGACGCTGCCGAGATCGAAGGGCAGGTCGAACGGCAGCCGCACGCTCCCATCCGACATGTCGAGGTAGTGGGAGAGCGTTCGGCCCACGACCTCGGCCTGCTCGTGGATCTCCTTGGCCATGAAGTGGCGGTAGTTGCCCTTGTCGATCATGAAGGCGCTGGCGAGGCTTTTCTGCTTCACGCGCCTGACGACTTGCCCGGCCCCGTCGCGGAACGTCGCCGTCTCGCGGCCCAGCACGACGCAGTCGCCTTCCTCGAGGTAGCTGATCTCGTCCGTGAACGGCGCCAGGGCCAGGGCGTCGGAGCCGAGATACATCTCGCCTTCGCCGTAGCCCACCGCAAGCGGGGCGCCCTGCCGCGCCCCGATGAGCAGGTCGTCCTCTCCGTTGAACAGGAAGGCGAGAGCGAAGGCTCCCTTGAGCTGCGGCATGGCCGCCATCACGGCTTCCGTCGGCGGCAGGCCGCCTTCCATCAGGTCGGTCACGAGATGGGCGACGACTTCCGTGTCGGTCTCGGTCGCGAAGCGATGGCCCTTGCCCGCGAGCATGTCGCGGATCTCCCGGAAGTTCTCGATGATGCCGTTATGCACCACGGCGAGACTCTCGCTGGCATGCGGGTGGGCGTTGTTCTCCGTCGGCCGCCCGTGCGTCGCCCAGCGGGTATGGCCGATGCCGATCGTCCCGCGCAGCGGGGCCTGAGCGAGCTTGGCCTCGAGGCTTTTCAGCTTGCCTTGCGCCCTCCGGCGCGTCAGCACGCCGTCTTCCAGTGTGGCGATCCCGGCCGAGTCGTAGCCGCGATATTCCAGCCGCTTGAGCGCGTCGACGATCTGCGGCGCGACGGGCCCCTGCCCGATGATCCCAACGATGCCGCACATCAGTTCTTGTCCTTCAGCACGGAGGCCGCCTCGACGCTATTCCGAAGACCGAATCTTGCGAAAGACTTAACCCGATCGCGTCGCCGCCTTCTTTGCTTTCTGTTCCGTTCGCAGCCGGGCCGCGCCGCCGGGCTTGTTGACCTGCCGGCCTCGCCCGAGGGCCAGGGCGTCAGCCTCGACATCGTCCGTGATGACCGAGCCCGAGCCGACGAACGCTCCCGCCCCGATCGAGACCGGCGCCACGAGCGCCGAATTGGAGCCGATGAACGCCCCGGCCCCGATCGTCGTGCGCGCCTTGTTGTAGCCGTCGTAGTTGCAGGTGATCGTGCCGGCGCCGATGTTGGCGGCAGCCCCGATCGTCGCGTCGCCGATATAGCTGAGATGGCTGACCTTCGCGCCCGCCTCGATGATGGCGTTCTTCACCTCGACGAAGTTGCCGATCTTGGCCTCCGCGCCGATGGCGGCGCCCGGCCGCAGCCGCGCGAAGGGACCGATCGAGGAGCCTGGCTCGACGCTCGCGCCTTCGAGATGGGAGAAGGCATGGATCACGACATCGTCGCCGACCTGCACCTTCGGCCCGAACACGCAATGGGGCTCGATCAGCACATCACGACCGAACCGGGTATCGTGGGACAGGAAGACCGTCTCGGGCGCAACCATGGTCGCCCCGTTCCGCATGGCAATCTCGCGGAGCCGGTGCTGCATCGCTCCTTCGGCGGCGGCCAACTGCACGCGGTCGTTGATCCCCATGACCTCGGCTTCGCCCGTCCGCACGGCCTCGCAGCGGAGCCCTCGGCGAACGGCAGCCTCGACGACGTCGGTCAGGTAGTACTCGCCTTGCGCATTGTCGCAGCCGATCCCCTCCAGCAGGGAGAGCGCGACCCGGCCATCGAGGGCCATCAGGCCGGCATTGCAGAAGGTGACCTCGCGCTCGGCCGGACTGGCGTCCTTCTGCTCACGGATCAGCCGCAGGGTCGACCCCTCCGCGATCAGCCGGCCGTAGCCGGTGGGGTCCCTGGCCTCGAAGCCGAGCACGGCGACCGCCGCTCCCCCGGCGAGCGGCTCACGCAGACGGGCCAACGTCTCCGGCGTGATCAGGGGCACGTCCGCATAGAGAACGAGCAGATCGTCGAAGCCCTCGGCGAGGAGGTCGCGTGCCGTCAGCACCGCGTGCGCGGTCCCGCGACGCTCCCTTTGGACAAAGATCCGGGCAGCGGGGGCGGCAGCCCTGGCTGCGGTCGCGACATCGTCGCGGTCCGGGCCGACCACCACGGCGAGCGCTTCGGCGCCGACCGCATCCACCGCGGCGAGGACATGCGCCAGCATGGATCGGCCCGCGATGCAATGCAGCGGCTTGGGGACGGCCGACCGCATGCGGGTTCCCTCGCCCGCGGCCAGGACCACCGCGAGACAGCGCCGGTTGATCACGCGAGGGCAACTCGCAATAGCGATGCTTCCGTCGTCAGGCCGATCATCCGTTTTGTTGCTCCGCCAAAAACGTCTCGCTGGTGCGTCATTTTCGGTTATAGAGAAAGCGAGGGGCCTTTCGCAAATGGAGGGTCGCAGCGGTCCAGACACGGTAGCGTCGAACTAGCGCCTTGATGATCCCCCGCCGAGACGTCCTGAAACTCGCCATCGTCGGGCTGGGGGCTTCCGCCTCGGCCGTGGTCGCCCAGTCGGCGCCGCAGTCGCCCGTCCCTGCGATGCCGGACTTCTCCGATAGCCTTGTCACGACCATGGCGCGCGAGCTTGCCAAGAAGCCCTTCGTCGCCCCCTCGACGGATCTTCCGGCCCCCTTCGCGAAGTTGAGCTACGATCAGTATGTCGCGATCCGCCAGAAGCCGGGTTCGGCGATCTGGGCGAACGAGAACCTCGGCTTTGCGCTGGAGCCTCTGCATCGGGGTTTCATCTTCTCCGCTCCGATGGCCATCAACCTCGTCGAGAACGGTCATGCGCGTCGCCTCGGCTATGATCCCGCGCGGTTCGACTTCGGAGGCCTCCAGGTCCCGGCGGCGGTGGCCGATATCGGCTATTCCGGCTTTCGCATCCTGCAGCCCCAGTCCCAGGGGGACGGCCTGCACGACGTCGCCATTTTCCAGGGCGCCAGCTTCTTCCGGGCGATCGCCCGGGGGCAGAATTTCGGGGTCACCGCCCGGGCGCTGTCGATCCGGACCGCAGATCCGAAAGGCGAGGAGTTCCCGCTCATCCGTGAGGTCTGGATCGAGCGGCCGAGCCTGGCGACCAACGCCCTGGTGCTGCATGCGCTGGTGGACTCCGACAGTCTGACCGGGGCGTACCGCTTCACCCTGCGTCCCGGCGACGTCACGATCATGGACACGGAGTGCACGCTGTTCCCCCGGACGGCGATCGACGGACTCGGCCTCGGCACCATGGCCGGCATGGCTTTCTTCGGCCCGCAGGGCCGCCGCGGCATCGAAGATGTCCGGGAAGCCGTCTACGACGTCGGCGGCTTGCAGGTGCTCAACGCCAACGGCGAGTGGCTCTGGCGTCCCGTCTCGAACCGGGAGACGCTGCAGCTCTCGTCCTTCCTGAACAACAATCCGCGTGGCTTCGGCATGCTGCAGCGCGAGCGACGCTTCGGGGACTTCCAGGACGACGACCAGCACTGGGAACTCCGGCCCTCGCTCTGGATCGAGCCGCTGAGTGATTGGGGCGAGGGCAGCGTCGTTCTCGTTGAAATCCCGTCCGATGCCGAGATCAACGACAACATCGTCTGTTTCTGGCGGCCCAAGACGCCACTGGCGGCCGCAGCCGAGACCGCTTTCAGCTACCGGCAGTCCTGGTGCTGGACCCCGCTCGAGCGGCCGAACCTGGCGATCGTGACCGATACGAGGATGGGGCGCGGATCGAACGGGCGACGGCGACGCTTCATCGTGGAATTCACCAGCGAGGCCTTCGCCGACCCCGCCAGGACGGCCGATCTCACCCCGGCCGTGTCGACCTCGGCGGGAACGATCCTGGCGGTCCGCACCTTCGGTTTACCCATCAACAAAACCTTTCGAGTCCATTTCGAGCTCGAACCGAACGACAACATGGCCGAACTGCGCCTTGTCCTGGAACAGGGCGGCAAAGCTGCGAGTGAAACTTGGCTCTACCGTTGGACCTCCTGACGCCGGACCTGCCGTCCGGTGTGGCCCCGAGCGGCCGCGCGACGGCGCAGCCCGCCATGCCGGAGGAGCACCGGCTCGCCATGCCGGTGCAGTCGCTTTCCCGCTTCGACAAGACGGGCCGCCGCCGCTGGCTGAACGCCGCCCATCGCGGCTCGCCCTGGCTGGCCCGCGCGGTCGTTTTTGGCGGCGGCCTTACGGTGACCGCCTATGGCACCTGGGAGATGTACCAGGTCGTCGATGTCGGCGGCACGACCCTGCTCGAATGGGTGCTGCTGGTCCTGTTCGTCGCGAATTTTTCGTGGATCGCGCTCTCCTTCACGAGCGCCATCGTCGGTTTCGTGTGGCTGCTGTTCTTCGCGCCCAAGCCGCCCGTACTGCCCGAGGCGCTGCGCGCCCGCACGGCCATCGTCATGCCGATCTATAACGAGGCCACTGCGCGGGTGTTCGGCGCGGTGCAGGCGATCTGCGAGGACATCGCGCGGACGGGGCTAGGCGCCTCCTTCGACTATTTCCTCCTGTCCGACACGACGGACCCGGACGTGTGGGTCGCGGAAGAACGGGCCTTCCTGGCCCTGCGAGACAGGCTGCGCGGCCTGGGCCGCGTCTACTACCGGCACCGACCCAAGAACACGAGCCGCAAGGCCGGCAACATCGCCGATTTCGTCACCCGTTGGGGCGGCGCCTACGAGCAGATGGTCGTCCTCGACGCAGACAGCCTGATGACCGCCCATGCCGTCGTCAGCCTCGCCGCGGCCATGGAGGCCGACCCCGACGCGGGCATCATCCAGACGCTGCCGCTGATCATCAACCGCAACACGCTGTTTGCGCGCCTCCAGCAGTTCGCGGCCCGCATCTATGGCCCGGTGATCGCGGCCGGCCTCGCCGTGTGGATGGGTCGCGACGGCAACTACTGGGGCCACAACGCCATCATCCGGACGGCGGCCTTCGCCGCCCATTGCGGACTGCCCGACCTCAGGGGCAAGCCGCCCTTCGGCGGACATATCCTCAGCCACGACTTCGTGGAGGCGGCGCTGATCCGAAGGGCGGGTTATGCCGTGACGATGCTGCCGGTCCTCGGCGGGAGCTTCGAGGAAAGCCCGCCTTCCCTCATCGATGTCGGCACCCGCGACCGGCGCTGGTGCCAAGGC
>CAXTVD010000116.1:4002-4335 GCA_964247575.1 uncultured Lichenihabitans sp. | reverse complement strand
CTGCAGCACGCCCGGGTGATGTTCGCGCGCGGCCTCCACCTCGCCTCGCGCCAGCACTTCGCGACCGGGATCATGGGCTATGTCGCCTCGCCGCTCTGGATGGCGCAGCTGCTGGTCGGTATCGTTCTCGTGCTGCAGTCGACCTATATCCGGCCGGAATACTTCACGGGCGACTTCTCGCTGTTCCCCGCCTGGCCCCGCTTCGACGCGCAGCGCGCGCTCGATCTGTTCGGGGCGACCATGGCGGTGCTCCTGGCGCCGAAGGCCTTCGGCCTCCTCATCGCGCTCATCCAGGCACCCCTCCGGCGGGCCTGCGGCGGCCCCGTCCGGCTG
>CAXTVD010000116.1:0-3992 GCA_964247575.1 uncultured Lichenihabitans sp. | reverse complement strand
GATCATGTCGGCCCTGCTGGCGCCGATCATGATGCTCGTGCAGTCCGGCTCGGTGTTCCAGATCCTGTTCGGCCGCGACACCGGCTGGAGCCCGCAGCGTCGCGACGACGGTTCGATCCCCTTCCGGGACATCGTTCGCCGGCACCGGGCTCATACCGTGCTCGGCCTTGTCACCCTCGGCACCGGCCTCCTGATCTCACCCTCGCTGGCGGCCTGGATGTCGCCCACAATCGCCGGCCTGCTTCTGTCGATCGGCCTGTCCTGGGCGAGCGGGCAGCTGTGGATCGGGCTGTTCCTCAAGCGGCTGGGGCTGCTCACGACGCCCGAGGAGCGGCAGGTTCCCCCCATCGCGGACCGGGCGAACACCCTCGCCCTCGATCTCGCCCGGGCGGGTTACGACGAGGCGGACGGGCTGCTCGCCCTTCATGAGGACAGCACGCTGCGTTCCATCCACGAATTCTTCCTGCCGGACGGCCAGTCCCGCCGGCGCGGCGATGTCGACATCGAACGCGCTATGGCGGCTGCCCGCCTGAACGAGGCCGAGACGATCGATGAGGCCTGCGCCTGGATCAAGCGCAAGGAGCGGACTGCCGTGCTCAGCGACCGGGCGCTGCTGGCCATGATGGCGCGTCTGCCGGGCGGCGCGGCCGAGGCGCAGAACGCCGCCTGACCCGGGACGGGTGCCGGGGCGTCAGCGGGGAAGCGCCTGCTCCCGGGCGGCACGTAGCCGCGCGAAATCTTCGCCGGCATGGTGCGAGGAGCGGGTCAG
Source organism: uncultured Lichenihabitans sp. (assembly GCA_964247575.1). Taxonomy (GTDB): domain Bacteria; phylum Pseudomonadota; class Alphaproteobacteria; order Rhizobiales; family Beijerinckiaceae; genus Lichenihabitans. Next base: position 3,223 of record CAXTVD010000116.1, on the reverse strand, counting down.
CGGCGAGGCCGAGACCAGCAGGAACCCCTTGGCCGTCGCGATGCTCGCATAGGCCTTGAAGCCGTCCGGCGTGACGAACTCCTTGACCGGATGGTGCTTGCGCGAGGGCTGCAAATACTGGCCGACGGTGAGGAAGTCGACCTCGGCCGTGCGCAGGTCGTCCATCAGTTGCAGCACCTCGTTCCGCTGCTCGCCAAGCCCGACCATGATGCCTGATTTGGTGAAGATCGACGGGTCCAGTTCCTTGACGCGCTGCAGGAGCCGGATCGAGTGGAAGTAGCGCGCGCCGGGCCGCACCGTGAGGTAGAGCGAGGGCACGGTCTCGAGGTTGTGGTTGAACACGTCGGGCTTGGCCGCCACCACCGTCTCGAGCGCACCCGGCTTGCGCAGGAAATCGGGCGTCAGGATCTCGACTGTGGTGCGCGGCGCGGCCTTGCGGATGGCGGCGATCACGGCCGCGAAATGCGCCGCCCCGCCATCGGCGAGATCGTCGCGGTCGACCGAGGTGATCACGACGTGGTCGAGCCCGAGTTCGGCGATGGCGTCGCCGATCTTGCGGGGCTCGTCCGCGTCGAGAGCGCCTGGCAGGCCCGTCCGCACGTTGCAGAAGGCGCAGGCCCGCGTGCAGGTGTCGCCCATGATCATGAAGGTGGCGTGCTTCTTTTCCCAGCACTCGCCGATGTTGGGGCACCCCGCTTCCTCGCAGACGGTCACGAGCCCGTGGCCGCGCACGATGTCCCGCGTGGCGGCGAACGCGCCCGAGCCCGGCGCCTTGACCCGGATCCAGTCGGGTTTGCGCAGCAGCGGCTGGTCGGGCCGATGCGCCTTTTCGGGATGCCGGGCGGCCTCGGTCCGGGGACGCGGGTCGCTGCTGAGAAGGTCGAGAACCAGGGCCATGGGAAGGGTTCGATGCAAGAGCCAAGCCTCAACCCACACCGTCTTCACGGCACGGGCAAGGCGGAGCGTGGGGACGTCAGACCACCAGGCGGGCGATGGCGATGACCACCACGGCCCCGATGGTCGAGATGACGATGTCTGCGATCAGCGGGTTGTGGATCGGCAGGGGCACGCCGAAGCCGTGCACGATGAAGCCGCCCACCACCGCGCCGATCAGCCCCGTGACGAGGTCGCGGATCAGCCCACCGCCGCCCATGATGAGGCTGGCGAGCCAGCCGGCGATCAGGCCGATGGCGAGGATGACGATGAGGCTTTGGGGTTCGGGCATCTTTTCTCGATTAGGAAAGAGGAAGCTGTGACCTCACTCCTCCAAGGAGAGGAGACAGGCGGCAGCGCTAGCTGTGGATCACCCGCCCATAGGCGTCGAGCACGGCCTCGTGCATGGTTTCCGACAAGGTGGGGTGCGGGAACACGGTGTTCATCAGGTCCTCCTCGGTCGTCTCGAGATTCATGGCCACCACGAAGCCCTGGATCAGCTCGGTGACCTCCGCTCCGACCATGTGTGCCCCAAGCAGTTGCCCGGTCTTGGCGTCGAAGATCGTCTTGACCAGGCCTTCGGGCTCGCCGAGCGCGATCGCCTTGCCGTTGCCGACAAAGGGGAAGCGGCCGACCTTAAGCTCGAACCCCTTCTCCTTGGCTTTGGCCTCGGTCAGCCCGACGGAGGCGATCTGCGGCTGACAGTAGGTGCAGCCCGGGATCATGGCGCGGTCGAGGGCGTGCGTGTGCAGGCCCTTGATCGTCTCGACGCAGATCACGCCCTCGTGCTCGGCCTTGTGCGCCAGCATGGGCGGCCCCGCGACATCGCCGATCGCGTAGATCCCCGCCACGCTCGTGCGCCCGTAGCCATCGGTGGCGATGACCCCGCGCTCGACCGTCACGCCGAGCGCCTCGAGCCCGAGATTTTCGGAATTGCAGACGACCCCGACGGCCGAGATCATGCGGTCGGCGGTGATCGTGCTTGTCCCGCCCTTGCCGTCGTCGATGGTGGCCGTCAGCGAATCTTCCGCCTTCTGCACCCCGGTAACCTTGGCCCCGGTGATGATCTTGATGCCGGCCTTCTCGAATCGCTTGCGCGCGAACCCGGCGATCTCGGCGTCCTCGACGGGCAGGATCTGCGGCAGGACCTCCACAACGGTCACCTCGGCCCCCATCGTGCGATAGAAGGAGGCGAACTCGATGCCGATCGCGCCCGAGCCCATGACGAGCAGAGACTTCGGCATCGTCTGGGGGACCATGGCTTCGTAGTAGGTCCAGATCAGCTTGCCATCCGGCTCCAGTCCCGGCAGCGCGCGCGGCCGGGCGCCGGTCGAGACAATGATGTGCTTGGCCGTGTAGCTGCCCGGTCCCAGCGCGCCCTTGGGCGGCGCGATCGGCGGCTGGCCCAGTGCGGATCTGGTCGCCGGCTTGACGGTGATCTCGCCGACCTTGCCGATCGTGGCCTCGCCCCAGATCACGTCGACCTTGTTCTTCTTGAGCAGGAAGCCGACGCCGTTCGACAGCTGCGCACTGACCCCGCGCGAGCGCTTGACCACCTTGCCGATGTCGAAGCCCACCTGCCCCGCGCTGAGCCCGTAGGCGTCGGCGTGGGTCATGCTGTGGTACACCTCGGCCGAGCGGAGCAGCGCCTTGGTCGGGATGCAGCCCCAGTTCAGGCAGATGCCCCCGAGATGCTCGCGATCGACGACAGCCGTCTTGAAGCCGAGCTGGGCGGCGCGGATGGCCGTCACGTAGCCCCCCGGTCCGGCGCCGATCACGATGATGTCGTAGGAATTCGCCATGCCCCGTTCCGCTCCACTCGATCCCCTGCTCCGGCCGGCTCTGCACCAAGCCGCCCCGACGCTATACGGCAGCTAAGCATCCGGCGCCGCCACACCAGGAGCGGCGGCGGCCACGCAAACCAGCCATGTCCGGCACGGCCGCCCCTTTCGATGCCGGCTCCCTCACACCAGCATGCCCATCGGGTTCTCGATCAGGCCCTTGAAGGCGGCCATCAGTTCGGCTGCAAGGGCACCGTCGACCGCGCGGTGGTCGGTCGAGACCGTGCAGGTCATTACGGTGGCGACGGCGGGCGCATCGCCCTTCACCACGACGCGCTTCTCGCCCGCGCCGACCGCCAGGATGGAGGCGTGCGGCGGGTTGACGATGGCCTGGAAGGCCTTGACGCCGAACATACCGAGGTTGGACACGGCCGAGGTGCCGCCCTGGTACTCCTCGGGCTTGAGCTTGCGGGCCCGGGCGCGGGCGGCGTGCTGCGTCATCTACACAT
>CAXTVD010000115.1:0-11447 GCA_964247575.1 uncultured Lichenihabitans sp. | reverse complement strand
GTCCAGATCGCTGAGGTGCTCGTGAACCGGAAGCTGATCAGCCCCAAGTCCGGCCGGTGAACCGGCAGGCAGTCGCCGACTTGCCGCGCGCCTCCTGCTTCGAAGAAGCTTGACCTCGGCGGCTCGCCGGTGACGCCGCCCGGGTTGCCGGGACGATTTCAGTTGTTGCCGACCTGCTCCACGCGCCGCTTGAGCGCGGCGTTCATGTTCTCCAGCCCCCGCCGGATCGCGTCCTCCGTGAGGTAGGCCGCGGCGGGCGCGATGGCTCCCTCGAGCGTCTGCTTCTGGAAGACGAGACTGCCGGTCGCGTTCGGCTCGATCCTGAAAATGTGGTCGCGGTCGAACAGTCCCTCCTTCAGAAGGTGGCTGCGCCAGACGAGTTCCGCGTTTTCGCGGAAGGTGACGATCTCGGCCTTGATGGGCAGCGCGGCATGGCCGGCCACATGGATGTGCACGGTGACGGTCTGCCCGAGCGCCGGGGTTCCGTCGATCTGCGTGATGAAGGGGTTCCACTCGCCATAGTGCTCGAAGCGCGTCAGGACGCGCCAGACTTCGCGCGGTTCGGTGGCAATGGCGATCTCGGTCTCGACGGCGTTCACGTGAACTCTCCCTGTCTGCTGACAGGTCACATGGGGCGCTGGCGAGGGGGCGGAAGCTGCGGCCTGACGTCCAGGCGACTTGCAGAAGCGATCGTGGTGCGGGCGGTCGGAATCGAACCGACACTCCTTTCGGAACCGGATTTTGAGTCCGGCGCGTCTACCAGTTCCACCACGCCCGCCGAAGTGATGGGCCGCCCTGCGGCACGCATGGCTGCCTAGCCGATCTAACGGCGGAGATCAAATCCTGCCGGATCGGAGGCTGCCGCCCTCGCCGTCGCCGAGGCTGTCGCTTCCGTCGAAGACCTGGGCGGGCCTCGCCGCGTCCTCGGGCCCGGGATCGTCGGGCGCCGCACTGACCGGGAAGACGACACGCCTGGACCCGCGGCGGATCGGGACCGGCGACGCGTCCCGCTCGACGGAGGCTAGCGCAACCGGACCCGGGGTAACCACGTCCGGCGCGGGAACGACCGCCTCCGGGGAACTCAGCAGGGCCGCCGGCTCGTCGAGCGTCGGCAGAGGCTTGGCCAGGGAGGCCAGGCCGTGATCGCCCTCCGACCGGTCGTCGGACAGCGCGCGCCGATGCTCCGATGGCGTTATCTGTTCCTTCGGCGTCTCCCAGGCAAAGGCATCGATGCGCCCCGTCACCGGCGAGACGGGCGCCCAGGTGTCCGAGATGAAGCCGTCGGCGATCCAGGCGGGATCGTGCGGCGCGCGTGCGGCGCGCTGCAGCCACTCGAGAAGAGCGCCGGTCTCGCCATGCTCCACTTCCTCGATGTCGGCCATCATGAGGCAGGTGCGCGCGGTGGGGCGGTTGCCTTCCTCGCCGTTGACGAGCGGCGACATGACCTGGCGCGCCTTGTTGAAGTCACGTGCTTCGAGTGCGGCGCGAGCCACTGTCAGGCGGCTTTCCGGCTGGCCGGGCGCCTGGCGAGCCAGCATCTCTGCCCGCGTCAGGCGATCAAAGGCCGAATCACCCGGCCGCAGGCCGACATAGGCAGCGGCGAGATCGGGATGCGGGGTCGCCGCGAAGGCGGTCTCGATGATCTTGGCGGCCTTGCGCAGATCGCCGCGCCGGCCGAGCAGTCGCCCAGCCAGCGCCGCGGCCGGAACCAGCGTCGGGGCGGCGCGCACCGCCTCCCGGGCCAGAGCGAGCGCCTCGTCAGCCGAACGCTCTTCGCATTCGAGGGCCAGAGCCGTCTGGAGGACGGCGCGTTGGCGGTTGGCCGTCGGGCGGTCGATCAGCCGGCCCGCGGCGTTCCGCTGGACCGTCTCCAGGGCCCCGGCCCAATCGTTCTGCGATGCCCTGTGCTGCAGGACGGCATGCCCGGCCCAGGGCAAGGCCGCGATCTTCTGCGCTTCGGACGCATAGGCAAAGGCCTTGTCCGCGTCGCCCTCGCGAAGCGCTTCCATGTGCAGGCCGCGCAGGCCGAGCGTGCGCGTGTCGTCGTGCTCCAGCATCGCCGTGAAGGTGCGGCGTGCTTCGGCCCGGTCGCCGGAGAGTTGGGCGGCCTGGGCCCGCAGCAGCATGGCCATGGGATCGCGCCGAAGATAACGCTCGGCTTCGCTGGCATAGCGCTGGGCGGCGGCCGCGTCCCCCGACCCGACCGCCATCAGGCCCCGCGAGAGCGACCGCAGGCCGCGCTGGCGTCGCCGCGCCTGACCCGCCATGGCGACGAGCGAGGGCACGTTGAACACGAAACGAAGGACCGTCCAGACGACGGTCAGCACGACGGCGATAGCCAGGACGACGACGAGCCCGACGAGGGTCGAGAACTGGACGTCGCGACCGCCCCAGGTCACGAGGACGGTTCCGGGATGGTCGGCCAGCCAGGTCGCACCGAAGGCTAGCAGCGCGACCACCACGAAGAACATCAGGACGCGAATCATCGTGGAACAGCCTTCCTCGCTGTGGTCGTCGTCAGGCCGGAGCGGATCACGGCTTCGACCCGATCGCCGCGATCGCCTCCGCGGCGACGGACCGGGCGGCCTCTTCGGGCGCGACCCGCATTTTCAGCCGCTCGGCCCAGGCGGAGGACGCCGCCTTGCTGGCCTCCGGCAGATGATCCCATTCGGCCAGGGCCGCCGCAAAGCGGCTCCGATCGAGGTCCGCTTCGATCCGGGCGGCTACGGCGTCGACGTCGTTGCCTGGATTGGCGCCGGCCGCGCGGATCTTCACCAGGCCCTGGGCGCTCGCCACCATGCGATCAAGCACGGTTCCGGTCGGCTTGGGGGTGTCGGCGGCCACGAGCGCGTCCCGCACATTCGAAAAACCCGCAGCAAGGTCGGCCCTGCTCGGCGCGCCACGATCCGCCACGGACCGCAGGGCCGCGAGCTTCGCCGGGTCGACGCCCAGCGCCTGCAGGGCCGCAACTGCCGGGGCGAAGGACCGGCCTTCATCCAGGGCCTGCAGGATGGCCTGCGCCGCCGCTGCAAGGGGAGCCGCACGCGCCTCGGCTGCGCTTCCCTCCTGCCGCGCCTCCGTCACGTGCTCCGCAGTCTTCGGGGCCGAGAACTCGGTCTCGATGGGCGTCAGCCGCTTGTCGAGCGCGGCGAGCTTCGCGTCGAGTGGTTCGAGATCGACCTTGGGCAGCGCCGCGACCGAGGCCTTCAGCCCGTCGAGATCGCTTTGCAGCTCGGTCGTCTTGGCCTGCAGCGGCTGGAGATCTGGTTTCGGCAGCGCGGCGACGCCCTGCTTCAGATCGGCGACATCGTGGTCGAGGCCCTCGATTCGCTTGGCGAGAGCTTCGATCTGGTTGGCGGTCTCCCCGTTCGGGGCCTGATCGGCTTGCGGCTGCGCGGCCAATCTGCTTTGGGTGTCGGCGAGGTCCGACGAGAGCTGGGCCAGTCTGGCGTCCAGCGCCTTGACGCGGACGTCGACCGGCCCGAGCGCGGCGGCTGCATTCGGCCGGGCCTCCAGCGAGCCAATCCGCTGCTGCAGGCCGATCATCTGCACCTGCAGGGCAGGGAGCTCATCCCGGCCGGGCGGGTTCGACATCATGTAAAGATTGACGCCGAGCAGCGCGATCAGCACCAGCCCGATGGCCGAGAGCAGCACCGGCATCATGGATCGCCGCGATGGGCCGGCCCCCGGCGGGACGCTGCCGGCGAGGGGGTCGCGCCGCGACAAGTCCTCGCCTGCGCCGGCCATCGTGGGTTCGTTCACGGGCATGGCGCTGTCGGCGAGACTGTCAGAGAAAGCCGGCAGCTCGACGCGCTCGGCCCCGGCGACGCCCGGCTCGCCCGGACCGGAACCGGCCTGAGCGGACGGTCGTGGTTCAGAACCGGGCCGAACCTCGTCATCCGCCATGCCGTGTGCTCCCATCCGCCGCCGAACCGCAGCGTGTGTATCGTGGCCCAACCCCGCTGGTCAAAGTCCCGACCCGGTCATTTGTTCGGTCGCTGCACAGAGTTCGGCGCGGGCCTGCCCCGTGCAGCGGAGGACGCCGAGGTTGGCAGCCCGGAAGCGGCGCGATATCAGACCCGAGCGGCGCGAAACCCCGCCGGTGCGGAGAAGCATGACCACAGGAGCGAGTCGGGGCGCCTCGGCGTCGGCCGTCGGAACAGAAACCGATGTGCTGCAGGATCTGCGGACGCTCGCGACGTTCGGAGCCGTTGGCCGGGGCGTCTCGCGTCCGGCCTTCTCGGACCCCGACATGACCGCCCGGCGCTGGCTCGCGGAGCGCTTCGGTGCGGCGGGCCTGGAGGCCTCGGTCGACGGGATCGGCAACGTGCTGGGGAAAGACCCCCGCGCAAGCACGACGCTGCTGATGGGATCGCACAGCGATACCGTGCCGCGCGGGGGCTGGCTTGATGGGGCGCTCGGCGTCATTTTCGCGTTCGGCGCAGCTTGCGCGTGGCGCGCAGCGCGGCCTCGCTCGCGCGTCGGCATCGACGTGATCTCCTTCGCGGACGAGGAGGGGACCTTCGAGGGCTGCATCGGAAGCCGCGCCTTCTGCGGATTGTGGGACGGCGTGCCGGATGGCGCGACGACCCCGCTGGCCCTTGCGCTCCGCTCCGCCGGACTGTCGGGCCGGCCGGGCCACCGGCAGGATCCCGCACGGCACAAGGCCTATCTCGAAGCGCATATCGAGCAGGGACCCCGTCTCGAGGAGGAGGGCCTTTCGATCGGCGTGGTGGAAGGCATCGTCGGCGTCCGGCGGCAGCGGGTGCGGTTCACCGGGCGCGCGGACCATGCCGGCACGACCCCCATGCGGTCGCGACGCGATGCGGGGCGGGCCCTCATCACCTTCTGCGCCACGCTGGAGGCAGCCTTCCAGGGTAGCGCGGCACCGGGCGCCGTGTGGAACATGGGGGTGCTCTCGGTGTCACCGGGGGCGGCCAACGTCGTGCCGCGCAGCGCCGAGGTCGTGGTGGAATACCGCCACCTCGATCGGGCGGCGATCGGGGCGATGACCGACCTTGTGCAGAAAGCGGCCGAGCATAGCGATGTGCCGGTCACCGTCGAGGAGGTGGGAGCGCTCGAGCCGTCAGCGATGGACCTTGCGCTGCAGGCCGATCTCCGCGCCGCCGCCGCCGAGGTTGGCGCGTCAGCCTTGGACCTGCCGAGCGGTGCCGGGCACGATGCGATGATCCTCTCCCGCGTCATGCCGTCGGCGATGATGTTCGTGCCCTCGATTGGCGGACGCAGCCACGATCCGGCAGAGGACACGTCCGAGGCGGATCTGGAGCGCGGCTACCGGGTGTTTCTCGCCTGGGCCTTCCGCGTTCTCGACCGGCTGGAGCGGGAGGCGGCCTGACCGGCCGGCGCGCGGCGTTTAGCGGGTCGGAACCGGCGTGTCGCCGCGATAGTCGTAGAAGCCCCGATTGGCCTTGCGGCCGAGCCAGCCGGCCTCGACGTACTTCACCAGGAGCGGGCAGGGCCGGTATTTCGAGTCGGCGAGGCCCTCGTGCAGCACCTGCATCACGGCGAGGCACGTGTCGAGGCCGATGAAGTCCGCCAGCTGCAACGGCCCCATGGGATGGTTCGCGCCGAGCCGCATCGCCGTGTCGATCGCGTCGACCGAGCCGATGCCTTCGTGCAGGGTGTAGACCGCCTCGTTGATCATCGGCAGGAGGATGCGGTTGACGATGAAGGCCGGGAAGTCCTCCGAGACGGTGGGAGTCTTGCCCAGCACCTCGATGAAGGCCTTCGCCCGTTCGAAGGTGGCCGCCTCCGTCTGGATGCCCCGGATCAGCTCGACGAGCTGCATGCGCGGCACCGGATTCATGAAGTGGATGCCGATGAACCGCTCGGGACGATCCGTCACCGAAGCGAGGCGGGTGATCGAGATCGACGAGGTGTTGGAGGCGAGGATCGCCTCGGGCTTGAGCAGCGGACAGATCGCGGCGAAGATCCTGCGCTTGATCGCTTCGTTCTCGGTGGCGGCCTCGATGACGAGGTCACAGTCCGCAAGGTCCACATAGTCGGTCGAGGGACTGATGCGGCTCAGCGCCTGGGTCCGGAGGGCTTCGGACAGCTGCTCGCGTTGCACCAGCCGGGCCATGTTGCCGTTCACGGTCGCCAGTCCGGCCTGCAAACGCTCTTCGGAGACATCGTTGAGCACGACGTCGAGCCCGGCGACCGACACGGCATGGGCAATGCCGCTGCCCATCTGGCCCGCGCCGACCACGCCGATCTTCCTGATTGTGTTGCTCATGTCATGTCCAAGAGGCGCGGGAGGCGGGCTTCCCATATCACGGATCAAGCCGCCGAAAGCTTGGAAAAAACATGACTTAAGGAGAACCGGCGACCCTTCCGGCTTGCCGCGGCTTGAGCCTAGCGCTTGGCCTTCTCCAGCTCCTGCGCGAGTTCGGGAAGCGCGGTGAAGAGGTCTGCCACCAGCCCATAATCGGCCACCTGGAAGATCGGGGCGTCCTCGTCCTTGTTGATGGCCACGATGAGCTTGGAATCCTTCATCCCCGCAAGGTGCTGAATGGCACCCGAGATGCCGACCGCGATGTAGAGGTCGGGCGCCACCACCTTGCCGGTCTGGCCGACCTGCCAGTCGTTGGGGGCGAGCCCCGCATCCACCGCAGCGCGGGAGGCGCCCATCGCGGCACCGAGCGTGTCGGCGATCGGCTCGATAAAGGTCTTGAAGTTCTCGGCCTTGGCCATGGCCCGCCCGCCCGAGATGATGATCTTGGCGGAGGTCAGTTCGGGACGGCTCGAGGTGGCCAGGGCCTCGCCGGCGAAACGGGACACGCCCGGATCGGTCGCTTCGCCCACGGTCTCGATCGGGGCCGCCGCGCCGCTCTCGCCCGTCAGGCCGAACGCGGCCGTCCGCACGGTGATGATCTTGTAAGACTCGCTCGTCTGGACGGTCTGCACGGCGTTGCCGGCGTAGATCGGCCGCTCGAAGGTGTCGGACGAGATGACGGCCGTGATCTCCGAGATCTGCATGACGTCGAGGGAGGCCGCCACGCGCGGCATGATGTTCTTGGTGCTGGCCGTGGCCGGCGCGACCATCGTGTTGTAGGTCGAGGCGAGCTTGACGAGCAGGGCCGCGACCGGTTCGGCCATCTCGTGCTCCACCGCAGCCGCTTCGGCGACGAGCACCTTCTCGACGCCCCGCAGCTTGGCCGCGCCCTCGGCGGCCCCGCGGGCGTTTGCGCCGATCAGCAGAACGTGGACCGGTTCGCCCAGGGCCGCGGCCGCCGTCAGGGCCCGCGCCGTCACGTCGTTCAGGGTGCCGTTCTTCTGTTCCGCGAGGAGGAGGGTCGCCATGTCAGATCGCTCCCGCTTCGCTCAGCTTGCCGACGAGTTCGGCCACCGATCCCACCCGGATGCCGCCCTTGCGGCCGGCCGGCTCGACAGTCTTCACGACCTTCAGCCGCGGGGTCACGTCCACGCCGTAATCGGCCGGGGCCTTTTCCTCGATCGGCTTCTTCTTGGCCTTCATGATGTTGGGAAGGCTGGCGTAGCGCGGCTCGTTAAGCCGCAGGTCCGTCGTGACGATCGCGGGCAGGGTAAGCGTGACGGTCTGCGAGCCGCCGTCGACCTCGCGGGTCACCTCGGCCTTGTCGCCGTCGATCACCAGCTTGGAGGCGAAGGTGCCCTGTGCCCAGCCGGCAAGCGCCGCGAGCATCTGGCCCGTCTGGTTGCAGTCGTCGTCGATGGCCTGCTTGCCCATGATGACGAGGCCGGGCGAGACCTGCTTGACGACGCCCAGCAGGATCTTGGCGACGGCCAGGGGCTCGACGGCCCCCTCCGTCTTGACCAGGATGCCACGGTCGGCGCCCATGGCCAGCCCCGTGCGGATCGTTTCGGCCGCCTGCGCCGTGCCGATCGAGACGATCACCACCTCGGTCGCCTTGCCGGCTTCCTTCTGGCGCAGCGCCTCCTCCACCGCGATCTCGTCGAAGGGGTTCATCGACATCTTGACGTTGGCGAGGTCGACCCCCGATCCGTCCGGCTTCACGCGGATCTTCACGTTGTAGTCGACCACCCGCTTGACGGGCACGAGGATGATCATCGACGCTGTTTCTTGAAGGTGAGGGTCGCCTGCGGCGCTGCCGAGACAGGTATCGGAGGCGCCCGGCCGAAGTCAACGCGACCCGCGACACTCGCTGACGAGGGGGCGACCTCCGCGACGGCGTGTCCCTACCGGTTCTGACCGGGCACCCACAGGACGTCGGCCGCCCCGTTGCCGTTGGCGGCCCTGGCCGCGACGAACAGGAAGTCCGACAACCGGTTGATGTAGCGCAGAGCCGGCGCGGAGACGGTCTCGCCCGAGACGTGCGACAGGTCCACCATGAGTCGCTCGGCACGGCGGCATACCGTCCGCGCGACGTGCAGCGCCGCGGCAGCCGGCGAACCGCCGGGAAGGACGAAAGAGCGCAGCGGCGGGATCGCCTCGTTGAGCTCGTCCAGCTCCCGTTCGAGGCGCTCCACCTGGGCCTGGACGATGCGCAGGGCCTTTCCGTTGGGCTCCTCCTCGCGCGGTGGGGTCGCCAGATCGGCTCCGAGATCGAAGAGGTCGTTCTGGATGCGGGCGAGCATGCCGTCGAGAAGCGGTTCGTTGACCGTCGAGAGCCGGACCATTCCGAGCGCGGCATTGGTTTCGTCGACCGTCCCGTAGCTCGCGACCCGAAGGTCGGATTTCAGCCGCCTTTCCCCGCTGCCGAGCGCCGTCGACCCGTCGTCTCCGGTGCGGGTGTAGATTCGGTTGAGAACGACCATCGTCACTGACCCCTGAAGTAAAGCACCGCCATGATGACGACGATGGCCCCGAACTGCAGCACGACGCGCAGCCGCATCAGCCGCTGGGAGATGTTCGAGCCGCCCCCGCGCATCATGTTAAAAAGTCCGGCGAAGAGCACCAGGACCACCAGGCCAAGCGCGATCCCGGTGAGCCAGTTACCAGCGGCATAGGACATGTCGGCATTCTTTCTGGCCGCTTGTCGGCCGCCATGGTGATCAGTTCGACTGCAGCAGCCGTTCGAGGTAGTCGAGCTCGTCCGTCGGGCGGTTCGGATTGGCGAGGCGCTTGCGAAGCTCCTGCAGGACCTGCTGGGCTCGCGCCGCCACGCCCTCGTCGATGGCGTTGCCGCGCACCTCCATCTGGCCGCGGCCCTCCCGCCGCCGGCCGAGCGGATCGTCGCCGGTGTCGCCCGAGCTTCCCTGGCCGACCTGCCCGCCCTGGCCCTGGCCCTCGCCCTGCTGGTCGCTCTGACCCTGCGCCATCTGCTTGGCCATGCCGCCCGCACCCTTCTGCAGGCCCTGCAGCGCGCGGCCCTGCGCATCGACGGCCTTGCGATTGCCGGCCGGCCCCTGGCCGAGGGCGCCTTCGGCGTCCTTCATCGCCTGTTCGGCGTCGTCGAGGCCCTGCTCACCCCGCATGCCGAGCTGACGCATGCTCTTCTCGAGCTCCTGGAGCCGCTGCCGAAGGGCCTGCTGCTGACCCTGCATGTCCTCGCTAGAGGCCTGGTCGCCGGCCTGCTGGTCGTCCTGTTGCTGGCCTTGGGGCGCATCGTCGCCCGGATCGGTCTGCGAACCGTCGGACGGGCGGGACTGTCCCTGCTTGAACGTCTTGTCCCGCAGGGCCTGCTGGTCGCGGGTCATCTTGTCCAGCTCGTTCATCTGCCGGTTCATCTCGCGCATCGCCTGGTCGGCGGGCGAGCCGCGCTTGGCGGTGCGCAGGTTGTCGAGCATGTTCTGCAACTGGTCCAGCATGCGCTGGGCCGCCGCGGTGTCGCCCTTTTCCGCCAGCTCCTGCATCCGCTGCATCATGGCCTGGAGCTGCTGCTGCGTGACGACCTTGGCGTTCGGATCGAGCCGGCTCTGCTGGTCGGCCCGGTCGTTCCGCTGCTGCATCTCGGCCATCAGCTTGTCCATCTGCTTGCGCAGATCCTCGGTCAGCCGCTTGATCTCCTCGGACGGCGCCCCGCGCTGCAGGGCGTCGCGCAGGGCCTGCTCGGCCGCCTTGAGGTCCCGCGCCGTCTGCCCGAGATCGCCGTCCTCGATCTTGAGGGCGATCTGCCAGAGATAGTCGGCCAGGCCGACCAGGTCCTCGTCGGTCCGGGCCGCACTGAGGCGCTGCCGGGCCGTATAGAGGCCGAGATAGACGGCCTTCGAGGTCCCGAACTGGTCGGGCTCGATCATCAGGGCATCGAGGGCGGTGCCGATGTCGTCGCGATGGTCGGGATCGAAGACGAGGTTCTGGCGCTGCTCGACGAGGGCGCGCGCGAGCGGATTGTTGAAGGGACGCGAAGGCAGAACCATGCGCACGGGCGCACTCATTCCGGTATTGCCGCCTTCGTCGTGCGTCGACAGGATGAGGGTGACCTCCGAGCCGGCCCACGGACTGTCCGACAGGTCGCCCGTCGTCTGTCCGGTCCCAAGGCCCCCCGGCGCGGCCGGCAGATTGAGGGCGAGCTTCGGTGGGGGCACCAGCGAGCGCACCATCCTGGCCGTGTCGGGCGGCACGGGATCGGTGAAGCCGGCCTCGGCGCCGAGGACCCCGTAGTCGTCGGCGATGGCGTAGTTCAGCGTCAGGCTGCCGCGCGCTGTCGTCGTGGGCTTGCCCGCGAGGGTGATGGTCGGCGGCTGGTCCGGGACGGCGGTCACCGCCAGGGGGCCGATGGCCGCTCCGTCATGCGCGACGGTCAGCGTGCCCGTGCCCTCGAGCGTCAGCCGCCGCTCGGACTGGCCGGGCCCCGTCTGCGAGGCCTGGGCGGTCGGCGGCGCGCCGGGCAGGGCCGCCGACGGGTCGACCGGCTTGATGCCCCCGCCGGCCTTGATGTCGAGCGCCGCGGTTCCCGAGGAGCGCACCACGATGGTCGAATGGACCGGCGCCGTCACGTCCTGGGCCCCCCGCAGGGTGCCGCTCGCGTCGGACATCACGACCGGAGGACGTCCGGTATAGCCGGGCGGGTCGATCCAGATATCGACGCGGCTTCCCGGAACGCTGGCGGTCGCGCCGCGCCAGTCGAAGGCGGCCGCGATCAGGCCATCCTTTTCCGGGCCGGCCACGAAACCCGCTGCGACGAGGCCGAGCACGGCGGCGATCCGCAAGGCATAGGGATCGCGCTCGACGAGGCGCGGCGAGGGCGGGGCGACGCGCACCGTGCGGGCGACCGCGTCGAGCTGCCGGCGCGAGCGTGTCCAGAGCGCCTGGGTGACAGGGTCTTCCGAAGCGTTGGCGAGGTGATCCTCACGTCCGGAAAGCGGACGGTGGGGCAGGCCGGAGTCCCGGTCGAGCCGCCGCAGGGCCTCCGCCCGCGTCACGCGGAGGCTGCGCGCTGCGGCGAGCCCCGCCAGAACCAGAGCTGCGGCGAAGGTGAGCACGCCCGCCGCGCGGACCAGCCGCGGCGACACCGACCACAGACCCAGCCACGACAGGGCAACGA
>CAXTVD010000114.1:0-11456 GCA_964247575.1 uncultured Lichenihabitans sp. | reverse complement strand
GGCGTGTATTTCACGACCTTGAACTTGCTGATGTCGCCGCGGAACTCGTCCAGGCGCTTGATGCACCAGGGGCTCATCAAGCCGGTGAGGCGGCGGCGCGGGATGCCGTAGCGCTCCTCGATCATCGCGCCGGTCTGCTCTGGGTCGAACAGTCCGAGCGGACTCTCGAACACCGGGCTGATCTCGTTGCCGGCTTTCAGCACGTAGATGGGGTGGTGCTCCATTAGTGCCTTGAGCCGCTCGGCCAGCGAGGACTTGCCCCCGCCCACGGGACCGAGCAGGTAGAGGATCTGCTTGCGCTCCTCCAGGCCTTGCGCGGCGTGGCGGAAGTAACTGACGATCCGCTCGATCGTCTCCTCCATGCCGAAGAACTCGGAGAAGGCCGGGTAGAGCCGGATCGTGCGGTTCATGAAGATGCGGCCGAGCCGCGCGTCCTTCGACGTGTCGACCATCTCCGGCTCGCCGATGGCTTGCAGAATGCGTTCCGGCGCGCTGGCGTAGAGCATAGGATCGTTGCGACAGGCCTCAAGATAGTCCGACAACGACATGTCGGCGTCCCGACGGTCCTGGTAGAAGCGGGCGAAGTCTGACAACGATCCTGCGGCTTGGGGCATGAACGATACCAAGGTTAGAACCTACAGCAACCAATGTGGTCCAAGATGAAGGCAAGATTGAGTATCTTCATTGTCGCATGGACAACGGACCAGACGCTTAACGCAACCCGACGGACAGCCGTCCTGACCAACGTTCATCATTTCGATTGCGGCGAAGTCGCAGCAAATCTATGAACAGCGAAGCACCTACTGCGATATGTTTCGCCGCATTGCGGTGCAAGTAAAGCTGTTCTTCGGAAGCCGAGCTTCGACAATTCATCAAGTGTCCAGGAGGCAACACTCGTGCCAGCGCGGGACTCGCTCGACCCGGCTTTCGCGCGTATCGACGCAGGCTCTAAGGTGGAGTGGCGGGTCACCGACGCGCCGGTCGGCTACGACGAAGCGGTCGCCGCCATGGAGCAGCGCGCACGGGCCATCGCCGAGGGCCATGCGGCCGAATCAGTGTGGCTGGTCGAGCATCCGCCGCTCTACACGGCCGGCACATCGGCGCAGGCCGCGGACCTCCGGGCCCCGCTCTTTCCCGTCCACCAGACGGGCCGCGGCGGCCAGTACACCTATCATGGACCCGGCCAGCGGGTCGCCTATGTCATGCTGGACCTGCAGCGACGCCGACCGGACGTGCGCGCCTTCGTCGCTGCGCTCGAGGCCTGGCTCATCGCGACATTCCGCCGGTTCAACGTGGATGCCGGGCGACGCGAGGATCGGGTGGGCGTCTGGGTCGCCCGCCCCGACAAGCCCCCTGCCCCCGATGGGCGCCCGGCGGAAGACAAGATCGCCGCGATCGGCATCCGCCTTCGCCGCTGGGTCAGCTTCCACGGCGTCTCGATCAACGTCGAACCCGATCTCAGCCATTTCGCCGGGATCGTGCCCTGCGGCATCGCCGACCAGCACCTTGGGGTGACCAGTCTCGTCGACCTCGGGCGCCCCGTCGTCATGGCCGACCTCGACGTGGCTCTCCGGCAGGCGTTCGAGGAGGTTTTCGGCCCGACGGTCCGCGTCTGAGGATCAGGAGCGATCGTTGGGGGTCGCGAAGCGGGGACGCACGCCTGTGACAGGACCGCCGGGCCCTGGACCGTTGATGAACGGCGTTCCTCGCGTGCCCGCGCGGAGCAGAAGGGTCAGGGTCCGCAGGTAGGAGGCGGGCAGGCAGGCCGCCTCGCCGGCGGCAATCACGTTTTCGAGGTAGCCGGGGCGGGCGCGGCCCTCCTCGTCGGAGTGACCGACATAGACGAGTGCCTGCCCCGCGCCGACGCTCCTCAGCACGGGGAGGACCAGCCTCGCATACTGGCCCCCGGCGACATCCTCGAAGGCGTCGAGCACCGGCAGGTCCGCCAGCGCGAGATCCCAGAGCAGGCCGTGGACGACGCCTCCCGCGGCCCGGCGCACCGAGGCGACGCCGTCGCGCATGATGAAGAAGCGGTGGTTCATGAGACGGGAGCGGCCGAGCGCCTTCGAGGCGGGGCAGCGCCCGGCCATGGCCGCCACGTCCATATTCGCGCCATAAGCGAAATAAAGCGGCACGCAGTCCCCTTCCGACGTCCGGCTGTCCAGGCTGCCAGAGGCGACGCGAGCCGGCAAGGCTCTCTCGAACGGCGCAGCGCGGCCGTTCCACAGGCGAGACAGCCGGAACTCTTGCGCCGCGGCGCGCATTCGCGCTTTGCTTGCAAACGCCGAAGCCCAGGGGAAACACGTTGATGTCCGACTCACCGACCCGAAAAGACAAGGTGGAGGCCCGCCAGGGCAAGTCGGGTGTCGGCGTCCGCTACGTGCTGATCGGCGGCCTGATTCTCGTCATCGTCGCGTTCGCTCTGGTGGCGCTGCTGACGCGCTGAGCCGCAACGGCGTCAGGCGACCAGCCGGAGATAGGGCGGACGCCTGGCCGGTGGCGCGACCTGAACGATCTTGGACCCGAAGAGTTCGGCCCGCTGACGGACGGCGGCGCTGAACCACGACGGGATCGTCTGCGCTTCCTCGACCACCCGCACCAGCACCGCCAGAGTGGCCACGGTGGGCGCCTCGTCAAAGCGGGCGACGACCCATCGGGCGTCCTCCTCCCGCAGCGAGCCGGTCGGCCGTTCGTCCCAGATCAGCTGCGCGCTGGCCGTCTCGACGAAATAGGTGATCCACTGGTCGGAGGGTTCGGTCTGCGCCGCATCCAGCGAGAACAGGATGCCGAGCGTGTCCCGGTTGGGCGTGAGCGCCTCGTAGACCCGACGGATGTTGGCCAGGGCGGCGTCGGTCATTCCGGAGAACGGCGCGATCGCCGCGCCAACCGCTCCTGCCGCATCGCCCGCCTGCTTGTTGAGAGTTGCCATGATCGTCCTCGCCCCTTGTTGTTGGGACGACCATGATGTTTCCCAGGTTGACGGGACATGAATCGCAGATGAACCGTTTTCGGCTGGGTTAAATGGGCGGCAAGAGGTAAGCTTTCGCGATCGTTGCTGCAGTTGTTCAAAAATCGTTACTGGATCTGCTCGGGCAGGGATGACGCATCACCGGCGCTCCGGCTCGCTCCGCAGCGCCGCGATGAGAGCGGCTGCGGCCTGCATGTCCGACCATCGTCGCGCCCGGCGTTCCTCCGCCTCCTCGTCACGCCCCCACCGGTCAATCTGGAAATCCTCATCGACATGCGCCTTGCGCCAGGCCTCCTCGGCGGGCAGCGCGCCGGCCAGGACGGCCAGGGCCAGCAGGGCCGAGCCGGTCAGCGTCGTCATGAGATGCAGGGCACCGAGGCGGAAGGGTCGTTCGGCGCCCGATCCGACGAGATCGGCCACGGCCTGCGCGATCGCGGCCATGGCGGGCTCCGGCTGCGTCACGTGGATGACGCCCTCGGCCAAGTAGAAGCGGGCTCCCAGCCGGTCTCGAACCCAGTCGAGCACCGGAGTCCACGCCTCGTTCTGCCGCCGGACCAGATCGGCGGGCGTGTCCGCCCGATAGAACAACAGGTCGGCGGAGGCATAGCGAACGACATCCGCGGCCACGGCGTCACCCGTCTCGGCCACCCCGTCGATCACGGCATTGACCAGACGGAAGGCGGACATGTCGCCGGGCTTCATCACCTTGCCCTGCCCCGCAAACTCGGCGGCGACGAGATCCGCCGCCGGAAGACTCGGCAGCACAATCGGGTGCCGCTTGGGAGTCCGCGCCGGACGACCATCGAGCAGGACCGTGAAGCCGCTGCCCTCCTGTCCGGCGGTGGCGACCTCCGCGTAAAAACGCTTGATCTGCTGAGCGATGGCCTCGTTGCGCGCCAGCGCATAGGGATTGACGGGCGTGAAGCCCGGCTCGGGGGCATCGGCCCTGTCACTCGCCATCGATCGTCCTAATCCTCCGGCGCATCCTCGACCGGATCGTACTGGCGCGCATCGAACCCGAACAGGTCCCAGCTCGCCTGCATGTGGGGCGGCAGCGGCGCGGTCACGTCCAGCGTGCCGCCGCTCGGATTGGGCAGCACCAGGCGCCGCGCCAGGAGATGCAGCTTGGGCACCACGCTGTCGGGGATGGCGCGCAACGGATCGGTCCGTCGGGGGTCGGGCCCGGATCCGCCGTTGTATTTGGGATCCCCCACAATCGGATGGCCGATCGCTTCGGCATGCGCCCTTAACTGATGCGTGCGCCCCGTGATCGGGCGCATCGACAGCCAGGCGAGCTTCGGGATCACCTTGTCGACTACCGCATAGTAGGTGACGGAATGCTGGGCATCGTCCTCGCCATGCCGGGCGACCCGCATGCGCTCCTGGGCCGCGCGGCCGCCGGGCTCGGTCCGGCCGCCGCGATCATCGCCCATCTTCTCGCCCTTGGCGAGAAAGAGCGAGATGCGGCCCTGCGCGGGCTTCGGGATGCCCTCTACGAGCGCCCAGTAGATCTTGCGGGTCTGGCGTGAACGGAACAGGGCGCCGAGGTCGGAGGCCATCCTGCGCGTCTTGGCGACGAGGAGAACCCCGGCCGTGTCGCGGTCCAGGCGATGCACCAGGCGCGGGCGGTCGCCATGCGTGTCGGCAAAGGCGTCGAGCATGCCATCGATGTGGCGGACCGTCCCGGAGCCGCCCTGTACCGCCATGCCATACGGCTTGTTCAGGACCATGAGGCCGCGATCCTCGAACAGGATCATCTCCTCGATGGCGCGACGGTCGTTTTCGCTCGCCGGCCGCACCTTGGCCGGCCCTTCGGCAACGGGCGCGTTCAAGGTGACCGGCGGGACGCGGACGGTCTGCCCCGCGAGCAGCCGGGTCGATGTCTTGGCCCGCCCTCCGTCGACACGCACCTGCCCGGTCCGGACGATCTTGTTGAGATGCGCCGCGCCGAGATCGCCGACGCGGTGGCGGAACCAGCGGTCGAGCCGCATCCCGTCCTCGTCGGCCGACACGGTCAGCATCTCGACGCTCACCGGCGACGCTCCATTCCGGCCACGATCAGGGCGCGGTCGAGCCGGGCGCGGCCGGCGCAGGCGGGGCGGAGACGGGAGGCTGGCTCTGGTCCACCGACGGCGGGGCCGGCTGGGGCTGGTCGACAGGCGGGCTCGCCGGAGCCGGTTGGGTCGCCGCCGGAGCCGGCAAGGTCTCGTCCGGCGCCGGGGCCGGGATCGGAGTCACAGGAACCGGCGCTGCGGGTGCCGGCACCGGAGCCGGCGGGGCAACGACGGCCGGAGTCGCGGGGGGCGTGTCGGCCGTGGCGGGCGGGATCGGCTCGGCCTGGGCGGAAGCCGGGCGAGCCTCGTCCGGCAGGCCGTTGCCGATCTTCTTCAGGATCGCGGGGAGGTCGTCCGGATCGGGCTCCAGATCGCGGGCGTGGTTCCACTGGAACTGCGCTTCCAGCTTGCGCCCGGTGCGCCAGTAGGCGTCCCCGAGATGGTCGTTGATGGTGGGGTCCGAGGGCTTGAGGGTGATGGCGCGCTCGAGCTCCTTCACCGCCTCGTCATACTCGCCGAGCTTGAAATGCGCCCATCCCAGGCTGTCGACGATGTAGCCGTCCTCGGGCCGCAGGGCCACCGCCCGACGAAGCATCTTGAAGGCGTCATCGAGGTGCATGCCCCGGTCGACCCAGGAATAGCCGAGATAGTTCAGCACGAGCGGCTGGTCCGGCACGATCTGCAGCGCGTGCTGGAAGTCGGCCTCCGCCTCCGGCCACTTCTTGAGGCGCTCGTTGGCGATCCCGCGGAAGTAGAGCAGCGGCCACGCGGCCTTGTCGTCGGGGCCGAGCAGGCCGAGCGCGGAGGTGTAGGTGCCCAGAGCCTCGGCGTACTGCTTCTTCTCGCGTTCGAGATTGCCGAGCGTGGTCAGGGCATCGAGGTCCTTCGGGTGATCGGCGATGATCTCCCTGAGGTGCTTGATCGCCTCGTCCGAGCGGCCCAGCGTATCGAGCGACAGGCCGGTCTGGACCTCGGCGCTGGCCTTCAGCGGGCTCGAATCGGGCACGCTTTCGTAGACGTCGATCGCCTCCTCGTGCTGCTTCAGGCGGGCATAGATGTCGGCCAGCGTCACGGTCGCCAGCGCGTCCTGCGGCTCGAGGAACAGCGACAGGCGCAGATAGACCATCGCGGCGAGTTCGTCCCCCTGCCGCCCGCCGGCGGCGCCCAGTCCGTACAGAACCTCGGCCGCTCCATCCTCGGGCGTCCGGACGACCGAAGGCAGGGACCGGCCGGCATCGAGATCGGCCAGGGCGGCGGTGACGATCGGGTGCCGCGGCGCGGTCCGATCGAATTCGGAATAGGCCCGCTTGGCCTCCGCGACGTCGCCGTGCCGGGCAAAGAACCGTGCATAGACGTCGACAAGGCGCAGCACCGTCTTGTCGGTGCTGTACGCGCTCTTGAAGCGACGAGTCGCCTCGGCCGTGTCACCCGCCAGATCGGCGATCAGCGCGGCGTGATAGTCCTTGAACAAGGCGAAGCTCGAATCCTTGATCCCGTCGACGGTGGACAGGGCCTTCTTCTCGTCGCCCTGGCCGGCATAGGTCCAGGCCGTGAGCAGCGTCGCCGTGACGTCGCGCTCCTCGCCGGCACTGCACTGGCCGAACTGCAGCCGGGCCGGGACGTAGTGCTTGGCCTTGAACTGCTCGACCCCGAGAACAAGGTGGCCGAGGCTGTTCTTGGGATCCCTGAGGATCAGCCGGCGGGCCAGATCGGCTGCCTCGTCGATATCGCCGTTGGAGAGCGCCGCGACGAAGGTTCGCTCGATCAGTTCGGGGTTGCTCGGATCGGCCCGGAGCGCCTCGCGGAAGAACGTCGAGGCGGCAACCGTGTCGCGATCGGCCCCCGCGACCAGGGCCGACAGGTAATCGCCGACCGAACTGCCGCCCACTTCGAACGGCGCGGCCACGGCAACGGCATCGCGTGCCGCAGCCACCCCCTGCCCCGCCGCCAGCACGGCCCAGGACAGACAGGCCGACGCCAGCAGGCCTTTCGTCATCGCCGGAAGCGACGCGAAGCGGTTCGGAGAATGATCGGACAAAGGCGCCAACTTCCGTCTTTGGAGCGCGGCCGCGCAGGAGGAGCTGCCGAGGGCCGTCGGTCTCTGAGGCAAGGATCGAGCTTCAGGTGAAGCGCGAAGATGTCCTTTTTGCGTGCTGCCCGCAAGCGGCGGCGGCTCGAGCCTCTCAGGCTGCCGGCATCGCCTTGACGATGACGGGTCGACCCGCTTTGGTCGGCCGGAACTCAGGGGGAAACGACGTGCCGACGTTCAAGGCGATCCGGATCGACAAGACCGACGGCGGGCAAAGCGTCAGAGCCGTGCCGTTCGACGACGCTGAGCTGATGGACGGCAACGTCACCGTCCGCGTCACGCATTCCACCGTCAACTACAAGGATGGGCTCGCCATCGCGGGCCAATCGCCTGTCGTGCGCCGGTTTCCGATGATCCCGGGGATCGATTTCGCGGGCGTCGTGGAGACGAGCGACGACCCGCGGTTCCGGTCGGGGGAGGCGGTGGTTCTGAACGGCTGGGGCGTGGGCGAAACGCATCTCGGCGGCTATGCGGCCCGTGCCCGCGTCCCGGGCGACTGGCTGATCCCGCTGCCTCAGGGGTTCACGCCGCCGCAGGCCATGGCGATCGGAACCGCGGGCTATACGGCGATGCTCGCGGTGATCGCCCTCGAACGCTTCGGGCTCGCGCCCTCGCAAGGGCCCGCGGTTGTGACGGGTGCAGCGGGCGGGGTCGGCTCGGTCGCCGTGGCCGTGCTCTCCAAGCTCGGCTGGCACGTGGTGGCTGTGACCGGGCGCCCCGGCGAAGCGGACTTCTTGACGGCGCTCGGTGCGGCGGAAATCGTGGACCGCGCGACGCTGTCCGCTCCCGGCCGGCCGCTCGGCAAGGAGCTCTACGCCGCGGGGATCGACTCCGTCGGTTCGCACACCCTCGCCAACGTGCTCGCGCAGACCAAGGCCCTGGGAGCCGTCGCGGCTTGCGGGCTGGCCCAGGGCATGGACCTGCCGGCCTCGGTCGCGCCCTTCATCCTGCGCGGCGTGTCGCTGATCGGGATCAACAGCGTGACGGCCTCGCGGGAGCGGCGGCTGGAGGCCTGGTCGCGGCTCGCCCGCGACCTCGATCCCGGCAAGCTCGCCTCCCTGACGACGACGGTCGGCTTCGACGAGATCATTCCCACCGCCCAGGGGATCGTCCAGGGCAAGGTGCGGGGCCGGGTGGTCGTCGAGATCGGCTGAGACCGCTCCAACCCGTACGCTCCGCGGCGGCCCTCAGGTCGAGGCATCGCGCGGCGCAGCAGCGCGGCGGAGCCGGTCGTTGATCGCGGCCCCGAGGCCGCTGTGCGGGATGGGGGCGACGGCGATCCGCGCGGCACCCGGCGTGTCGAGAGCGCGCAGCGCCGCGAACAGGCCGGCGGCCGCCTCCCCCAGATCGGCGGCAGGCGACAGATCGCGATAGGCCTGGCCCAGGAGCGGCGGCGCGAGCTGCGCACCGAAATCGAGCACGCTCTCGCCCGCTTCCACGCGGCGGGCGTCCAGACGCACGGCGGCATGCGGGGCGTAGTGCGAGGCGAACTGCCCGGGAGCCGACGGGCGCGTCGTGGCGGGGCGATGCGCCTCAAGATCGCGGCCGAGAAGGGCCTCGAGCTCCTCTCGCGACACCCCGCCGGGTCGCAGCAGCGTGACCGCGCCCTCCCGGCAGGCGACGATCGTCGATTCGACGCCGACCGCGCAGGCCCCGCCGTCCAGGATCAGGGGCACAAGTCCCGCCAGCTCCGCCAGAACGTGAGCGGCCGTCGTCGGGCTGATCCGGCCGGAGCGGTTGGCGGAGGGGGCCGCGACCGGCATGTCGGCCTCTGCGAGCAGGGCGCGGGCGACCGGATGAGCGGGCACCCGGAGCGCGACGGTGTCGAGCCCGGCGCGGGCGAGCAGGCTGACCGTGCACGTCGCGCTCGCCGGCACGACGAGCGTCAGGGGTCCGGGCCAGCAGCGCTCGGCCAGCCTGATCGCATCGGGCGGGAACACGCCCTGCCGCAGGGCCGCGTCGAGCGAGGCGACATGCGCGATGAGGGGGTTGAAGCGGGGTCGCGCCTTGGCCGCGTAGATCCTGGCGACGGCGGCTCCGCTGCGGGCATCGGCGCCGAGGCCATAGACCGGCTCGGTCGGAAACGCGACGAGTTCGCCCCCGCGCAACGCCGCCGCCGCCGCCGCAATCGCGGCCTCCGTGGCCGCCATCGTCCGCGTCTCGGGCGCGCTGCCCGCCGGGCCACCCGATGTCATCGGCCCAGGCGCTCCCGCACGCGCAGGAGGGCGATGGTCTCGATCTCGCGGAGCGCCGCCGTGAGCTCCGTGGCGTGATCGCTGGCGAGGCGTGTCTCGAAAGCCTTGAGAATATCGTCCTTGCCGCGTCCGCGCACCGCGATCACGAACGGGAACCCGAACCGCCCGACATAGGCGGCGTTCAAGGCCGTGAACCGCTCGAGCTCGGCGGGCGTGAGCCGGTCGAGTCCCGCCCCGCTCTGCTCCCGCGCCGAATCGGCGGTGAGCCCCTGGCTAAGGGCGAGCCGTCCGGCCAGATCGGGATGGGCCCTGACCAGCGCCAGCTTCTCCACATCCGCCATGGACTGCATGGACTGCACGAAACGGGCGTGCAGGGCGTCCGCCGTATCGTCGCCGGAGCCCAGGCCCGCCTCATGGACCCGCTCGACGATCGCCGGCGTGTGCTCAAAGACATCGCCGAACAGGGCCATGAACAACCCGCGCGACAGCCGGGACGGCGTGTAGCCGCCCGGCGGCGGGTGATGCGCGATCCAGTGCCGCGCGATGTCGACGCGGCGGGCCACCCAGACCCGATCGTGCGACGCCACGTAGTCGAGAAAGCGGGCCAGCGCGGCCGCCCGTCCGGGCCGGCCGACGAGGCGGCTGTGCAGGCCGATGGACAGCATCCTGGGCGCGGTCTCACCTTCCGCATAAAGCGTGTCAAACGAGTCCTTGAGATAGTTGAAGAACTGGTCACCCGCATTGAACCCCTGCGGGGTCGCGAAGCGCATGTCGTTGCTGTCGAGCGTGTAGGGCACAACGAGCTGCGGACCGTGCGGCCCCTCGATCCAGTAGGGCAAGTCGTCGGCGTAGCTGTCGGCGAGATAGAGGAAGCCGCCCTCCTCGGCCCCGATCTGGACCGTGTGCACGGAGGCGCGGCCCTGGTAGAGGCCCAGCGGCCGCTCGCCGGTGAGCTCCCGGTGCAGGCGCACGGCCTCCCGGATGTGGTCGCGTTCGGCCTCGTAGCCGTAGTCCTTGTAGTCGATCCACTTCAGCCCGTGCGTCGCGAGCTCCCAGCCGGCCCGCTGCATCGGTTCGACGATGGCGGGATAGCGCTGGAGGGCGCTGGCCACGGCATAGACCGTCACCGGCATGACCCGGCTGGTGAACAGGCGGTGCAGGCGCCAGAACCCGGCCCGCGAGCCGTATTCGTAGATCGACTCCATGTTGAGATGACGCTGGCCCGGCCAGGGCTGTGCGCCGACGATCTCGGACAGGAAGGCCTCGGAGGCGGCGTCCCCATGCAGGATGTTGTTCTCGCCGCCTTCCTCGTGGTTGATGACGAACTGGACGGCGATGCGGGCGTGACCAGGCCATCGCGCATGCGGGGGATGCTCGCCGTAGCCGACGAGGTCGCGCGGATAGGAAGTGGTCACGTCGATCTCCCCGGGGGCGTTCGGATGAAAGACCGCCTTACACCATCCGGGCCACCTCGGGATCAATAGGGCGAGGACACGTCCCCCATCTCCACATAGACCGATTTCAGCCGCGTATAGTGCTCGACGGCCGCCCGCGAGTTCTCGCGGCCGACGCCGGAGCGCTTGACGCCGCCGAAGGGCAGCTCGACCGGGGTGAGATTGTAGGCGTTGATCCAGCAGGTGCCGGCCTGCAGCGCCGCGATCACGCGATGCGCCCGCTGGATATCCCGCGTGAAAACGCCCGCCGCCATGCCGAACTCCGTCGCATTGGCGCGCTCGACGACCTCGTTTTCGTCGTCGAACACCAGCACGCTCATCACCGGCCCGAAGATCTCCTCGCGCGCGATGGTCATGGTGTCGGTCACGTCGGCGAAGACGGTGGGCCGCACGAACGAGCCTTGCTGCAGGCCTTGCAGGCGTGGGACGTCGCCGCCGCAGACGAGGCGCGCGCCTTCGCTGTGCCCGGCCGCGATATAGGCCATGACCTTGTCGCGCTGCGCCTGCGAGATCAGCGGCCCCATCTGCGTATCGGGATCGAGTGGATCGCCGATGCGGATCGCCTCCGTGCGGGCCGTCAGACGCTCGAGAAAGGCCTGGAGAATGCGGCGCTGCACGAACACCCGCGTCCCGTTCGAACAGATCTGCCCGGCCGAATAGAAGTTGCCGAGCATCGCGCCCCCGACGGCATTGTCG
>CAXTVD010000113.1:0-11459 GCA_964247575.1 uncultured Lichenihabitans sp. | reverse complement strand
TGGACACGGTCCAGTGGCGCACCTCGCCGCTGCCCGCATCCTCGCGCAGCACGATTTCGTTGCTCAGCACCTCACCCCGGCGCAGCGCCCCCGTCATCGCGTCGTCAAGGGCGTCCCGTTGCCGACTGCGCCGCTCGCCCTGCGGCACCACCTGGCCGTCCTGGTCCGGACCGATCATGGCCTGCATGCGGGCGTTCACGATGGGGTGTTCACCCTCGGCGAACGCGATGGCGATGCCCACCGGAGCCTGCTGCACGACGGCTTCGAGGAGGCCCCGCTCGAAACGGAGCCTGCGCTCGCTGGACATGATCCGCTGCTCGGCCTCGTGCTGAGCGGTCCGGTCCCGCAGGATCTTGAGAAAGCCGATGGCTTCGCCGTCGTCGGCCCGCAGCGTCATCAGCTCGCCACTGGCCCAGAACCGCCGGCCGTCCTTGCGGAGGTGCCAGCGTTCGTCGACACCGCGGCCGGATGCGAGCGCGCTCGTAAGTTCCCGGCCGAGGATGTCGGCCGCCCGGTCTTCGGGCGTGAAGAAGAGCGCAGCCGGCCGGCCGATCATCTCGCCCCGGCTCCAGCCGAGCACGCGCTCGGCCCCCGTATTCCAGTTTGTGACCAGACCGTCGAGGTCCATCACCACGATCGCGAAGTCGATCGCACTTTCAAAGATGGCGCGATAGCGGGTCTCGGCGGCGTGGGCGGCCCGCCGCGCGGCAGCATCGCTGACCTCTGCAAAACCGACGGCGGCCGCCCCGGCGAAGAGCCTGACCACCTGCAGATCGCGCGCGGTGAACACCCCCGCCTTGCTCGACTGGAGCTTCAGCACGCCGATGATGGTCCCGCCCTGCGAGAGGGGCACCAGCAGGCAGGCGCGTGTTGCCAAGCGCCGGGCGAGATCCGGTGTCGTGCGAGGGTCGACGAGGGCGTCGGGGCAGAGCATGGGCTCCCCGGACAGGAAGCAGGCGCCTGCGAGGCTGCGGTTCAGGGGAACCTGCGTGCCGGCATGCGGTCCGAGCGTCCCCTGCGCCGACCGGTAGGTCAGGTGGTCGCCGGTCCGGAGTTCGATCACCCCGCCCTCGGCCGTCTCGATCGCCCTCATCGCGCCGGCGACGAGCGCATCGAGGATGATGTCGAGCTTGCCCGCGCTTTGCGAGATCGTCGCCTGGGTGTCGAGCAGCGCCGCCTGCTGTTCCACCATGCGCCGATGCGCCTTCAGCGTGGCGTCCCGCTCGGCCACGGCCCGCCCCCGCTCGATCAAAGCCATGACCTGCCGGGCGAGGGCCCTCAGGCCCGCGGCCTCGGACTCCATCAGCCCGTTCGGTCGGGGCTGGTAATCGAAGACGCAGAGCGTGCCGAGGACATGCCCGTCGGGTGTGCGGAGGGGGGCGCCCGCGTAGAAGCCGAATCCCGATCGGCCTGCGACGGACGGAGCACCCTCGCTCCGCCGGTCGACCGTGAGGTCGGGGATGACGTGTATGTCGGCGCTGCCGAGCGCCGCCGCGCTGCATGATCGGTTCAGCGGCGCCTCATGGTGGCGAGGGCCGACCCGGGCCTTGTGGAACTCCCGGTCCGCGGCGACGAGGCTGACCAGCGCGACGGGGGCGCCGCACATCTGCGCAGCAAGCAAGGCGAGGTCGTCGAACGGTGTTTCGGCCGGGGTATCGAGAATGCCGTAACGCTCGAGCGCGGCGAGCCGCGCGGGATCGCGCAGGAGTTGCTCGACCTCCGTCTCGGACGTTTGCTTCGGCTCCTGGACCGGGGCATTCACGATTGATCAGACCTCGGCATCGCGGCGAAACGGCCGGCGCGTCGGGGCGTGCGGAGGACGCGTCCTTGGTCCTTCGCCAGCTGCATCGAACCGCACTGCCCT
This sequence comes from uncultured Lichenihabitans sp., assembly GCA_964247575.1. Taxonomy (GTDB): domain Bacteria; phylum Pseudomonadota; class Alphaproteobacteria; order Rhizobiales; family Beijerinckiaceae; genus Lichenihabitans. The sequence goes on along the minus strand of CAXTVD010000113.1, from coordinate 9,595 downwards.
TACTTCATCACGACTGCATTAACACAGGTGAGGAGAGAAGGGAGACCACGATCGCGCAGCCCTCGCCCGCGAAGGTGGCAGCGGCCCCTCCTGACGCTCCCCATTCGAGGAGCTGGTCCGCGAGGAGCGGCGTGTCATCCAGGGCGGACGTGAACGCGCCCCGGACGACGAAGACGAAGCCATCGCCCGCGGCCGGAAGGGTGAAGGGCCCCGCATGCATGCTCACCTGCGTCTTCGCGTGGGCACGGGCCGTCATGACGTTGAAGTCGCGCGAGGGCGCGGCGATCGCCGTGACCGCCACAGCGGCCTCGCCGGGGAACGCAATCGGTGCAAGCGGAGCCACGTCGAAGGCCCGCCCGTCTATCGAAAGAGTGAAGCCGGGGCCGTCGATGGCGACGAGAATGCGGTCGAGACCTGGGAGGGTGGAGAAGGGCCCGGGCTCGACCACTTCGGCGACCGACAGGCGCAGCGACAGGGTGCCGCACGCGTTCACCCGTCGTACCAGTTCGCGGGTCGATCCGCGCCCGTTGGCCCAGGGAACGGCGGGCATGTCCGACAGGGTGATTCGGCGCGGGCTCATTCCAGCATCGGCAGGTCGAGCCCCTGCTCCCGCGCGCAGTCGACCGCGAGGGGGTAGCCGGCGTCGGCGTGGCGCATGACGCCGGTCGCAGGATCGTTGTGCAGCACGCGCTCGAGCCTCAGGTCGGCCTCCGGGGTGCCGTCGGCGACGATCACCATGCCGGCGTGCTGCGAGAAGCCCATGCCGACGCCGCCGCCGTGGTGCAGCGACACCCAGGTCGCGCCCGAGGCGCAGTTGAGCAGCGCGTTGAGCAGCGGCCAGTCCGAGACCGCGTCCGAGCCATCGCGCATGGCTTCGGTCTCACGGTTGGGCGAGGCGACCGAGCCCGAGTCGAGATGGTCCCGGCCGATCACGACAGGCGCCTTGAGCTCGCCCGATCGTACCATGGCATTGAAGGCGAGGCCGAGCTTGGCCCGGTCGCCCAGACCCACCCAGCAGATGCGCGCCGGCAGGCCCTGAAAGCTGATTCGCTCGCGCGCCATATCGAGCCAGCGATGCAGGGGCGCGTTGTCGGGCAGCACCTCCTTCACCTTGGCGTCGGTGCGGTAGATGTCCTCGGGGTCGCCCGACAGGGCCGCCCAGCGGAACGGGCCGATGCCCCGGCAGAACAGCGGGCGGATATAGGCCGGCACGAAGCCGGGAAAGGCGAAGGCGTCGGCCACCCCCATCTCCTTGGCCATCTGGCGAATGTTGTTGCCGTAGTCGAGTGTCGGCACGCCCGCCGCATGGAAGGCGAGCATGGCCCGCACATGGGTCGCCATGGAGTCCTTGGCGGCCTTCACGACGCCCTCGGGATCATGCTTCGAGCGCTCGCGATACTCGGCCCAGGTCCAGCCGGCGGGCAGGTAGCCGTTCAGCGGATCATGGGCGGAGGTCTGGTCGGTGACGATGTCCGGCCGCACGCCCCGGCGCAGCAGTTCGGGCAGGACCTCGGCGGCATTGCCCAGCAGGGCGACCGAGGTGGGGCGCCGGGCCGCGCAGGCCTCGGCAATCAGCGCCAGCGCGTGGTCGAGATCGTCGGCCTGCCGGTCGACGTAGCGCGTGCGCAGGCGGAAATCGATGCCCTCCTGCCGGCACTCGACCGTGAGTGAGGACGCGCCCGCGAAACTGGCGGCCAGCGGCTGCGCGCCCCCCATGCCGCCCAGGCCCGCGGTCAGGATCCAGCGGCCCGACAGGTCGCCGCCATAGTGCTGGCGGCCGGCCTCCACGAAGGTCTCGTAAGTGCCCTGCACGATGCCCTGGCTGCCGATATAGATCCAGGATCCGGCCGTCATCTGGCCGTACATCATCAGCCCCTCGCGATCGAGCGCGTTGAAGGTCTCCCAGGTCGCCCAGTGCGGCACGAGGTTGGAGTTGGCGATGAGCACGCGGGGTGCATCCCTGTGGGTGCGGAACACGCCCACCGGCTTGCCCGACTGGACGAGCAGGGTCTCGTCCTCCGCCAGCCGCTTGAGCGTCGCGACGATCGCGTCGAAGGAGGGCCAGTCGCGCGCGGCGCGGCCGATGCCGCCATAGACCACGAGTTCCTTGGGGTTCTCGGCGACCTCCGGGTCGAGATTGTTCATCAGCATCCGCAGCGGCGCTTCGGTGAGCCACGATCTGGCGTTCAGCTCGGGGCCGCGAGGCGAACGGATCTCGACGTCGCGGTAGCGCGTATTGCTGGTCATGGGCCTCGCCTCGCTTGGATCACCGGGCGCCAGCTTCCCCGATCGGGCCGCGTGGCTCAAGCGCAAGCGCAAGCGCAGGCCGGACGGCTGCGCAGACCATGCGGGCAAGCGGCTGTCGCGGCCCCTGATCCGGTCAGCCGTTCGAGGACGGCGGGATGTACGACGCAAGATCCTTGAAGGCGAGATACTGTCCATTCGCGAAATGGATGCTCTCGGTCGACTGGTCGATGTAGAGATTGCCGCTGTTGTTGTCGGCTTTCAGCTCGTAGCCGTCGATCGCCGGACGGGAGCCGGCCGCGGGCTGGTTCACGGCGAGCAGCGTGTAGTCGCTCGTGTTGCCGTGGAGGAAGGCGGCATCCGTGCCGCCATTCCCAACCAAATACTGGTCGCCGCCGGTAGGCACGGTCAGGATGTCATTCTGCGCCCCGCCCACCGTGTAGGACGGATTGTCCGTGCCGGAGCTGGCGACATAGGCCGAGAGATCCTTCAGCGACAGGAACTGCCCGTTCTGGAATTGCACACCCCCTGTCGACTGCGAGACGGCGATGTTGCCGCTGCCATTGCGCGATTCGAGCACGAACGCGCCCTGCTCGTCCGCCGGATCACCGGTCGGCGCGGTCTGCAGCCGGTTGAGCGTGTAGTCGCCCACATTGCCGTTGACGACGGCCGTGCCGCCGCCCTGTCCGTCGAGGAAGGCGTCGCCGCCGACCGGCGCGGTGAGGACGGCGCTGGCGGTCGTGCCGGTGCTGACGACCTGGGCCGGGATGTAGGCGGACAAGTCCTTGAGGGCGAGGTATTGCCCATCCTGGAAGTGCACACTCGCGACATCGCCGGCCACGTCGATTGTGCCGCTCGCGTTGAGGGGCACCAGCGTGTAACCGCCCGTTGGCCCGGTGTCCGGTCGCAGCGTATAGTCGGTCACGTTGCCGTGCACATAGGCGGCGTCCGTGCCACCTCCGCCGGTCAGGGTCTGGTTGCCGGAATAGGTGGCGATCAGGATGTCGTTGTTTGCGCTTCCAGTTGTGTAGGTGGCGTCGCCGGCAACGTAGGCCGGGAGGTCCTCGAGCGAGAGATATTGGCCGTCCTGGAACTGCACCGTCTCGGTCGACTCGGATATCGTGATCACGCCGCTGCCGTTTCTGGACGTGAGGACGAAGGCGCCTTGTTCCGGGTTGGTCGAAGCAAGGTCGACCGAACTGAACCGGCTGAGCGTATAGTCGCTGACGTTACCGTTCAGGACGGCCCGGTCGCTGCCCCCCTCGCCATCGAGGAAGGCGTTGCCGCTCACGGGTGCAAGCAGGGTGTCGTCGCCGCTCGACCCGCCACCGTTCACGACAGGCACGTAGGATCCCACGTCTCCATAGGAGAGGGACTGGCCGTTCTGGAACTGTACGGTTTCGACGTCGCTGTCGATCGTGATCGTGCCGGTTCCGTTGTCCGCGACGAGCTCGAGCGCCGGGTCGTAGGCCTGCGTCTCGGGATTGTAGACCGGCGCGCGCTCCAGCGTGTAGTCGAACACATTGCCGCCGACGATCGCGCGGTCGTTGCCGGTGCCGCCGAAGATCTCCGTCCGGACGCCCTGCGTGGTGATCAGCGTGTCGTCGCCGGCATCCCCGAAGAGCGCGTTGTCGCCGCCGCCCCCGCCGCTGATCGTATCGTTGCCGCCCTCGCCATAGATGCTGTCCGACTGGTCCGCACCCGTCAGCGTATCGTTGCCGTCAGTCCCAAAGATCTGCCTGTTCGTGATGCCGAACAGCTGCCCGGAGGTGCCATCGATCTGGTTGACCGTCGTGCTGGACAAGTCGTTTGCGACGGAGACGAATTCGTTACTCGATAGAGCGGCGGACACAGCGTTGGCCTGATTGCCTGTCGAACTGCTGACCGAGAAGGGATCGCCGATGGGACCGGCCGTGGTTGCCCCGAAACTGTAGATCTGACCTTGCGTTCCAGGCTGCGTCACAAGAAACGTCGAGCTCGTAAGTGGCGTGACCTGACCGTTGAGCGCAAAGGGGGTGCCAACCGGTGTCGGCGTGTCGGCTGCGCTGTCGTAGAGTTGGCCTTGCCCGTTTGTCTCGACAAGGAACCGGTCAGGCGACAGCGCGAAGACCGTTCCGTCGCCGCCGCCGGTGATGGTCGTGCTTCCGACCGCCGTTGGAGTCCCGCTGCTCGTGTCGTAGATCTGAAGATGGAAGTCCGTTGGTGGCGGGGTTCTTTCATCCGGCGGGCTGACGTCGGAGTAGCCGATGACGTAACGGCTGGCCGACAAGGCGACGATCGACGGATTGTCCACGGTTCCGGGCGTGGCTGTTGCGCTACCCAGTTTCGTGGGGACGCCAGTACTGATGTCGACGACCTGCGAATCGACCGTCCCTGACAAAGAGTAATCCACGACGAAACGTGAACTGGAGAGGGCCGCGATGCGCGGCGGATCGAAGAAGTAGATGGGTTGATTACTGACTTGGAGCTGAGGGCCTAACCTGACAGGTGTTCCCCCCATGCTCGTATCGAAAGCCTGCACTTCCACGCCATTGGCATCGATCCAGGCGACAGCGAACCGCGTGGCCGACAAGGCCGTGACGGATTGCGTCGAGGCACCAGCCGTCGTGTTCACCTGGAATCGACCGCCGGTGGGGACGGGCGTTCCGCTGCTTGCGTCGAAGACTTGGCCGAAGACGTTGTACTGGGCCTGGCTGTCGGCTCCTGTGCTGCCGTAGTCACTCGTGACCACGACGAATTGGCTGGCTGTCAGATCTGCAACGGCTGGGCCCGCCACGTCCTGCCCCGTCCCGGTGTCGGCATCGAACGCGCTTCCGATGGGGCTGGCCTGTTCCAAAACGCATATCCTTGCAGTGACGCGCCTTTGCGGAGCGTCTCGGTCAATGCCCGGCGGTTGGCCATGTCCTAAACCGGATCAGGCCCGCCCGGACAGTGTCAGCGTGAATACGGGTCACACCAAGGCACGGCCCCCGTCAGAAGCGGCCCACGGCCGGGGACCGCGGCTCATCCCGCTCCGCGCATCGCGCCCATGCCGAAAGCACCCACGCCGGCGACCGTTGCCACGACGCCGAGCCGCGTGTCACGGTGCGGCCCGATGGTCCCGCTTCCGCTCCACCGCCTCCACGCCCCCCGCGCGCTCCTGCCCGGCGGATGGGCGGACGACGTCGCCCTGACGATCGGTGCGGACGGACTCGTCGAAGCCGTGGTGCCCGGCGCCGCGCCGGAAGGCTGCCAGCGGCTGGCGGGGCCGCTCGTCCCCGCCATGCCGAACCTGCACAGCCACAGCTTCCAGCGTGCGATGGCCGGCCTCGCCGAAGTCGCCTCGGACCGTCCCGACAGCTTCTGGTCGTGGCGGGCGGAAATGTACCGCCTCGTCGGCCTGCTCGACCCCGACGACGTCGAGGCGGTGGCCCAGAAGCTCTTCATCGAGCTGATGAAGGGAGGCTTCGGCGCGGTGGCCGAGTTTCACTACCTGCACCATGCGGCGGGCGGCACCCGCTACGCCGATCCCGCCGAGCTGTCGCGCCGCATCCTGGCGGCCGCGACCCGCGCCGGGATCGGGCTCACGCTGCTGCCGGTGTTCTACGCCCATGCCGATTTCGGCGGCGCGCCGCCTTTGCCCGGGCAGGGGCGCTTCGTGCACGACGTCGAAGGCTATCTCGGCCTCCTCGATGCGCTGGCGTCCGATCTCGCGGCGGGCGGGGCGAGCCTCGGCCTCGCCATCCATTCCCTGCGGGCCGCCACGCCCGACGAGATCGGCCACATCCTCGCTGCCCGGCCCGCGACGGGTCCGATCCATATCCATGCCGCCGAGCAGCCGCGCGAGGTCGAGGCCTGCCTCGCCTGGAACGGCAGGCGCCCGGTGCAGACCCTTCTCGACGATTTTGCCGTCGACGGGCGCTGGTGCCTCGTCCATGCGACGCACATGACGCCGGAGGAGACCCGGGGCCTGGCCCGTTCGGGAGCCGTCGCGGGCCTGTGCCCGATGACGGAAGCCAATCTCGGTGACGGCCTCTTCGCCGGGCCGTCCTATCGCGCGGCGGGCGGACGCCTGGGCATCGGCACGGACAGCCACGTCGCCGTCGGCGTGGCGGCCGAATTGCGCATGCTGGAATACGGGCAGCGGCTGCGCGACGGCGCGCGCAACCGGCTCGCCGACGGCCCCGGCCGGTCGGTCGGTCGCAGCCTGTTCGAGGCGGCGCTCTCGGGCGGGGCGCAGGCGCTGGGGCGCGCCGGGGCGGGCCTTGCGGCGGGGCAGCCGGCCGACCTCGTGGTGCTCGACGGCGCCGACCCTTTCCTCGCCGCCGCCCGCGGCGATCAGGTGCTCGATCGCTGGATCTTCGGTCTGGAGACCCCTGTCGTGCGCGACGTCATGGTCAGCGGAACGTGGCGGATCCGGGAGGGGCGGCACCCGCTCGACGAGTCGACCGATGCGGGTTTCGCCCACGTGCTGCGCAAGCTGGCGGCCGCGGCGTGACCGGCGCCACCACCCCGCTCGTCATCGACGACCCGCTGGACTGGCGCGCGGTCGCCGCCGTCGCGCGGGGACGGGCGCTCGATCTGTCCGGTCCGGCCTGGGCGCGGATCGAGCACGCGCACCGCATCGTCGAGGCGCTCGTCGCCACCGGCCAGCGGGCCTATGGCATCACCACGGGCGTCGGCGCCCTCGCCGACACGGTCGTCGACCGCTCGCAGCAGGGGCAGCTGTCGCGCAATCTCGTGATGAGCCACGCGGCCGGCATCGGTTCGCCGCTCGAGGACGAGGCCGTGCGCGCCATCATGGCGGTGCAGGTGAACAGCTTCGCGCGGGGCCGCTCGGGCGTCCGACCGGCGGTGCTGCGCACGCTCCTCGCTTTGCTCGCCGCGGACGTCGTGCCGGTGGTCCCGGCCCGCGGCTCGGTGGGCTATCTCACCCATGCCGCCCACATCGCGCTCGTGCTCATCGGCGAGGGACGCGCGACCCGTGGCGGTGTATCCCTGTCCGGGCGCGAGGCCCTGGCCGCCGCCGGGGCGCGGCCGCTGGTGCTCGAAGCCAAGGAGGGGCTGAGCCTCGTCAACGGCACGCCCTGCTCGACCGGGCTCGCCGCCCTGGCGCTCGCGCGATGCGAGGCGCTGCTCGCGAGCGCCGACGCCGTCGCGGCCCTGACCCTCGAAGCGCTGGGCGCGGATCCCGCCGCGTTCGACGCCGACGTGCTCGCCGTGCGTGTGTCGCCCGGGCTGCAGGCCTCGGGAGCGGCGCTGCGGCACCTGCTGGCCGGGAGCCGCCTCGCCGGCCGCTTCGCCCGAACGCGCACGCAGGATGCGCTCAGCCTGCGCGCCGTGCCCCATGCGCATGGCGCGGCCCGCGATGCGCTCGCCTTCGCCGGCGCCGTCGTGGACCGCGAACTCGCCTCGGTGACGGACAACCCGATCGTCTCCGGCAGCCCCGCGCACCCGGTCGTCCAGTCGGAAGCGCACGCGGTCGCGCCCGCGCTCGCCCAGGCGATGGACAGCCTCGCCCTCGCGGTCGCTTCGCTCGCCGCCATGGCCGAGCGCCGGATCGACCGGCTGGTCAATCCCCTTGTGAGCGGCCTGCCGCCCTTCCTCGCCGACGGGGCGGGAGTCGCCTCGGGCTTCATGATCGCGCAATATACGGCCGCCGCGCTGGTGGGCGAGAACCGGCGCCTGGCCGCCCCCGCCAGCCTCGACGGCGGCCTCACCTCGGCCCTGCAGGAGGATTTCCTGGTGCATCCGACCGCCGCGGCGAGCAAGCTGCATGCGCTGCTCGACAATGCCGAGCAGGTCCTCGGCATCGAAGTCGTGGCCGCCGCCGAGGCGCACGGCCACATCGAACGACCGGAGGCGACGGCGCCCGGCACCGCCGCGCTGCTGGCTCGCGTGCGGGACCGGGTAGCGCCCTACCGCGACGACCGCCCGCTCGCGGGCGTGCTGGCCGGAGGGCTCGCCCTGATCCGCGCGGGTTTCGGATCGAGGGAGACCGTCCCGTGAGCCTCGCCGTGGACACGCTGTGGACGGGGGCCCGGCTCGCCACACTGGCGCCTGGCAGGGGCGGCCTCGGGGTGGTCGAGGACGGCGCGGTCGCGGCGCGGGACGGGCGCATCGTCTATGCCGGGTCGCGCGCTGGACTTCCGACGGGGCTGCAGGCCCGCGAGGTGCAGGATCTCGACGGGCGCTGGGTCACCCCCGGCCTGATCGACTGCCACACGCATCTCGTCTTCGGCGGAGACCGCGCCCGCGAGTTCGAGATGCGGCTCGAAGGCGCCTCCTACGAGGCGATTGCGCGCGAGGGCGGCGGCATCCTGTCCACGGTGGCCGCCACCCGAGCGGCGTCCGAGCAGGCGCTTGCAACCACGGCGCAACGCCGCCTGCAGCCTCTCCTGGCCGAAGGGGTCACGACGATCGAGATCAAGTCGGGCTACGGGCTCGACGTCGACACCGAGCTCAAATGTCTGCGCGTCGCCCGCGCGCTCGGGGCGGCAGAGGATGTCGCCGTGCGCACGACCTGCCTCGCCCACGCCATCCCGCCCGAATTCGCCTCCGATCGCGCAGGCTATGTCGACCTCGTCTGCGAACGCCTGCTCCCGGCCGTCGCCCGGGAGGGTCTGGCGGACGCCGTCGACGGCTTTCTCGAGACCATCGCCTTCACGGCCGAGGAGGTCGCGCGGGTGTTCGATCGGGCCCGCAGCCTCGGCCTGCCGGTCAAGCTGCACGCCGACCAGTTGACGAACGGCGGCGGCGCGGCGCTCGCGGCGCGCTTCGGGGCGCTCTCGGCCGACCACCTCGAACATACCGATGACGCAGGGGCCGCCGCCATGGCGCGGGCCGGAACCGTGGCGGTCATCCTGCCGGGCGCGTTCTACACCTTGCGGGAGACCCGGCAGCCGCCGATCGAGCTGTTCCGCCGCCACGGCGTCGCCCTGGCGGTCGCCACCGACTGCAATCCCGGCACCGCGCCCCTGACCTCGCTGCTGCTGGCCATGAACATGGCGGCGACCCTGTTCCGCATGACCGTCGACGAGGCGGTGGCCGGCGTGACGCGCGAGGCCGCCCGGGCGCTGGGTCTGCTGGCCCAGACCGGCACGCTCGAGGCCGGCAAGGCCTGCGACCTCGCGATCTGGGACATCGAGCGGCCGGCCGAGCTCGTCTATCGTCTCGGCTTCAACCCGCTCTTCCGGCGCGTGCGGAACGGGCGATGGTGACGGATACTACGCCACCCTGGCTGGGCGTCACCCGCGGCGAGGCGCCCCTGCTGGTTAGCCTGCCCCATACGGGCACGGCGATCCCCGACGCGGTCGCGGCCGACCTCGTCTCGCTGCCGCTGGCGCGTTACGACGCGGACTGGTGGATCGAC
>CAXTVD010000112.1:0-11513 GCA_964247575.1 uncultured Lichenihabitans sp. | reverse complement strand
TCGCCTCGAAGAAGGGCAGCCCCTCGATGTCGCCGACCGTGCCGCCGATCTCGACGAGGGTGAAGTCGACCCCCTCGTTGCCGCTGAGCACGAATTCCTTGATGGCGCCCGTGACGTGCGGGATGACCTGGACCGTCCCACCCAGGAAGTCGCCGCGGCGCTCCTTGGCGATGATCTCCTGGTAGATGCGGCCCGTCGTGGTCGAGTCGTCGCGCGTCGCCGGGCGGCCGGTGAAGCGTTCGTAGTGCCCGAGGTCGAGGTCCGTCTCGGCACCGTCGTCCGTGACGAAGACTTCGCCATGCTGGTAGGGGCTCATGGTCCCCGGATCGACGTTGAGGTACGGATCGAGCTTACGCAGCCGAACCGTGTAGCCGCGCGCCTGCAGAAGTGCCCCGAGCGCCGCCGAAGCCAGTCCCTTGCCGAGCGATGAGACCACCCCGCCGGTGATGAAGATATACCGTGCCATGGGCGGGAACGCTTAGCCGAGGATCGCCGGCTTGACGAGGCAATTCGACGGTGGCGATGGCCAGGCCTGCCGAAGCCGGCTCGCGGTGCGGGTCAACGGCGGTCGCGAGGGCAGTCTCACTGCGACTTGGGCGCCTCGGGCTGTGCCGGCACCGCGGGGGCGGTCGGGGCGGCAGCCCCGCGCTGCTCTTCGAGCTTGCGCAACTGGTCGAGCGGGGTGCCGCCCGGCACGGGCGCGGTGGTCGAAGCGCCGGCCGGCGCGGCCGTGTCCAGGATGGACTTGGGCGCGCGCGAATAGCTCGCCAGGATCGACAGGCCGAGGCTGGTGATGAAGAACAGGGTCGCCAGGATCGCCGTGGCGCGGGTGAGGGCATTGGCCTGCCCGCGTCCCGTCATGAAGCCGCCCCCGCCACCCACACCCAACGCACCGCCTTCGGACCGCTGCAGGAGCACGGCCGCGACGAGCGCCACGACGATCATGAGGTGGAAGACAATCAGAACGGTTTGCATGAAGAGACGCCCAAAGGCCGGCTGGTCCGCGAGGGCGCCCGGTGCGGCCGCTTGCGTTCACGACGGATTTCTAGGCGCGGCTTGTACACCAAGACGATGTCGACGCAAGTTTCAGGGCGAGGCCGAAGCCGCGGCGATGGCGAGAAAGTCGGCCGCCCTGAGGCTGGCGCCCCCGACCAGGGCCCCGTCCACATCAGGGATCCCCAGGATCGTGCGCGCATTGTCGGGCTTCACGGAGCCGCCATAGAGGAGCACGATCCCGCGACCCCGCTCGCCCAGCTTTGCGGTGAGCCGCGCCCGCACGAAGCCGTGCATACGCGCGATGTCCTCCTCGCTCGGGACCAGCCCGGTGCCGATGGCCCAGATCGGCTCGTAGGCGACGACGACCGTGTCCATCTCGGCGGTCGATGGAACGGAGCCGTCGAGCTGAGCGCCGACGACCGCCTGCGCCTCGCCGGCGTCGTGTTGAGCCCGCGTCTCGCCCACGCAGATGATCGCGGTCAGCCCCGCGCGGCAGGCCGCTTCGGCCTTCCCGAGGACCAGACGATCGCTTTCGTGGTGATCGGCCCGCCGCTCGGAGTGGCCGACGATGACGAGCCGCGCCCCGGCATCGCGCAGCATGGCGGCGGACACGTCGCCCGTATGGGCGCCCGAGTCCTCCGTCGCGCAATCCTGCCCGCCGATCAGCAGGCGCGAGCCGGCGCGCTGGACCGCCCGCTCGATCAGCGTGAAGGGCGGGCAGAGGGCGCACCGCACCGCGCCGAATGGCTGCTGCTCAAGGCGGGCGGCGACCGTCTCGATCTCCGCGAGAGAAGCAGCAAGCCCGTTCATCTTCCAGTTGCCGACGATGAAGCGCTGGCGGGAGCCGGACATGTCGCGATCCTTGGACGCCGTGAGCCGGGCATCTACGTGGCCCGTTGCACAGGAAGAGGCTTTCGGGGCGTTTAGGATGGCTGTCGTGCACGCGCAAGGTGCGCCGTCGGCAGCTGACGGGGTTTCGCCGCAATCTTCGCTATGGTGCCGGCATCATCGGCTGGCGTATTCGACCGCGCTGATTGTCGGAAGGTTGAACGCGTTGACGATGAGCCAGGAGCATGACGAGAAGACGGTCCAGACCGTCCAGGCGGACCAGCTCTCGCGCGTCCTGGCGTCGTTCCTGCGCGCCGAGCTCGAAGTACCGGTGCACGACGTCTCCGGCTTCATCGACCTTCTCGTCGAGGATGCCGGGCGCGACGAGATGAGCGGCTACCTGCCCGATCTCGAGAAGATCAAGGCGGCGAGCCTGCGCCTGGAAGGGATCGTCGCTGATCTTCTCAACAGCGTCTCGGACCAGATCGCCACCGCGCAGCAGGACCTCGAGGCGGTCTCGGCCAAGATGCGGCACGATCTGCGCACGCCGCTCACCGCAATCATCGGCTACGGCGAACTCCTCAGCGAGGAGGCCCGCGACGACGGCTTCGGCGAATGGGCCGGGACGCTGGACGGCCTGATCGAGGCCTCGAAACGCCTGCTCGGCCAGATCGACACCATGGTCGACCTGCTGCGGACGCAGGGCCAGGCCGAGGATGGCGGTCCGGCCCAGCCAGCCGCCGTCGATCCGCCGCTCCTGCAGCACGCCGCCGACACCATCCGCGCCGTCCTCCTCGACACGCCCGATCTGCAACCGCGGGTAAAGGGCCGCATCCTCGTCGTGGACGACAACGTGTCCAACCTCGACCTTCTGTCGCGGCGCCTCACCCGTGACGGGCACGAGGTCAGCGTCTGCGAGTCGGGCGAGGCCGCCCTGCTTCTGATCGCGTCGGGCTCCTTCGACCTCGTCCTGCTCGACCTCATCATGCCCGTCATGAACGGCATCGATGTGCTGCGCCAACTGCGCAGCGAGGAAGCCACCCGGCTGCTGCCCGTGATCATGGTGTCGGCGATGGACGAAGTGGACGGGGCGGTCCGCTGCATCGAATCGGGCGCGGACGACTTCCTGTCCAAGCCCCTCAATCCCGTGCTGCTGCGCGCCCGCCTGAATGCGGCGCTGGAGCGCAAGGCCCTCCGCGACCGCGAGATCGAGATCACGCAGCGCCTGCAGAACGAGCGCGAGCGGTCCGAATCGCTGCTGCGCAACGTCCTGCCGGTCTCCATCGTCGAGCGGCTCCGGCGGGGCGAGACGGTGATCGCCGACCACCTCGAGGCCGTGACGATCCTCTTCTGCGATCTCGTCGGCTTCACCCGACTCGCAGGCAACCTCGAACCCGAGGCGACGCTGGACCTGCTGAACGGCATCTTCTCCGAATTCGACCGACTGGCGGCCCGCAACGGGCTCGAAAAGATCAAGACCATCGGCGATGCCTATATGGTGGCGGGCGGCCTCCCCAAGCCGATGCCCGACCACGCGGCCGCCGTGGCGGACATGGCGCTGCGCATGCCCGAAGTCGTGCAGCAGGCCAGCAAGACGGTCGGCCAGCCGCTCAGCTGCCGGCTCGGCCTGCATACCGGGCCGGCGGTCGCCGGCATCATCGGCACGCATAAATTCGTCTACGATGTCTGGGGCGACACGGTGAACATCGCCAGCCGCATGGAGCGCTACGGCACGCCGGGGCGCGTCCACATCACCACGGAGGCGCGCGACGCGCTCGGCGATCGTTACAGCTACGATCCGCTTCCCCCGATGAACATCAAAGGCAAGGGCATGATGGACACGTTCCTCATCCGCTGAGCCTTGCTGCCACTGTCCTCTCGCCGTGAAGTCCCATGCTCTCTGACGATCCGTCCCGTTCCGCCCTGCTCGAGCGCATTGCCTCGGCGCTCGAGCGCCTTGCCCCGCCGGCCCCGACCACGCCCGATCTCGACGCCGCCGATGCGTTCGTATGGTCCGCTCCCCGCCGGCGCCTGCAGCCGGTGCGGCATGTCAATCGCGTCGACGTGGGGCTGCTGCGCGGCATCGACCGGGTGCGCGACCAGCTGCTCGACAACACGCTGCGCTTCGCACGCGGGTTTCCCGCCAACAACGCGCTCCTTTGGGGCGCGCGCGGCATGGGCAAGTCCTCGCTCGTGAAAGCGGCGCATGCCGCCGTGAACGCCGATACGGGAGCGCGCGCGCGGGCGCCCGTGAAACTGGTCGAGATCCACCGCGAGGACATCGACGGCCTGCCCGAACTGCTCGGACTCCTCCGTGACACGCCCTACCGCTTCATCCTGTTCTGCGACGACCTGTCCTTCGACGGCGACGACACATCCTACAAGTCGCTGAAGGCCGTTCTGGATGGCGGCATCGAGGGGCGACCGCCCAATGTGGTGTTCTATGCGACATCCAACCGGCGCCACCTCATGCCCCGCGACATGATGGACAATGAGCGGTCGACGGCGATCAATCCTGGCGAAGCGGTGGAGGAGAAGGTGTCGCTCAGCGACAGGTTCGGCCTGTGGCTCGGCTTCCACAAATGCTCGCAGGACGAGTATCTCGACATGGTCGCCGGCTACGCCGCGGCCTTCAGCCTCGATCTTCCGCGCGAGGCAATGGTGGCCGAAGCGCTGGAATGGTCGACCACGCGGGGCAGCCGGTCGGGCCGAACCGCCTGGCAGTACATCCAGGATCTGGCCGGGCGCCTCGAGCGCTCGCTGGGCTAAGAGCGGCGGAGGCCGCACGAACGAAGAAGGCGGCAGGCCTTTCCTTGGACCTGCCGCCTTGGATCACATCCCGAGTTACGTGTCTCGCGGAACTCGGGACGCTACCCCGCCTGCGGCCGGCACAAGGGGCCGCAGGTCGATGTCTGCGGCCTCAGAGGCCGGCGAGGTACGAGGTCGGGTCGACGGGGGTCGATCCCTTGCGCAATTCGAAGTGAAGCTGCGGCGAGGACACGTTGCCGGACTGGCCCGACTTGGCGATCGTCTGCCCGCGCTTGACCTGATCGCCCCGCTTGACGTCGAGCTCCCCATTGTTGGCATAGGCCGTCACATAGCCGTTGGGGTGCCGGATCAGCACGAGGTTGCCGTAGCCCTTCAGCTCGCTGCCGGCATAGGCCACCGTGCCCGTCTCGGCGGCCTTCACGGCCGTTCCTTCGGGAACGGCGATGTTGATGCCGTCATTGCCGCCCTTGAAGCCCTGGATGATGCGGCCACGGGCGGGCCAGCGGAATTCGGGGTTGCCGGACGCATCGGCGACGGGCGCGGCGGGAGCCGCTGCGCTGGCGGACGCCGGCGCTTCGGCCTTTGGCGCAGCGGGAGCCTCGGGCGCCGGAGCCGGGGCGAGCGCCGCGGTCTTGACCGGGGCGGGCTTGGCCGCAGGAGCCGGTTTCAGGGCAGCCGCCTTCACCGGAGCCGGCGGGGCCGCCTCGACCTTCTCGGCGACGTGCTTGCCCGCAGGAGCGGTGTCGGCCGCGACCCTGCCCTTCTCGCCCTTGCGGAGCGAGGGCTTCTCGTCGACCGCCTGGGCGGCCTTGGCTTCGGCCTTCTTGGTCCTCTGCCCGGCGGCGATCGCCTCGACCTTGTCGCCCTTGCTGCCCGGATGGACATGGGCGTGGGCATCGGCCGCGACCACCGGACGCTCGGCCGTCTTCTGCGGCCTGGCGGCGTTGCGCTGCTCGGCCTCGGCCATTCGCTCGGCGCGCGGCTTCAGCAAGGCGGCCTTGGCAAGCTTGGGCGACACCCGCGGGGCCGCGGGCTCCAGCCGCGCCGGAGCGGGCTCGGCCTGCGCCATGCGGGCGGGCGCCGCCTGGGGCGCAGCGGCGACGGCATTGTAGATCGGGATGGTGATGGTGGCGCCGGGCCGCAGGTCGCTCGGGCTGGCAAGGCCGTTGGTCTGCAGCAGTGCCGTCGCGGGCACACCGTAGCGCTTGGAGAGCACCTCGGCCGTGTCGCCCTGGCCGACCGTCACCGGGACCCCACCGCTCGAGGTCCACCCGCCATAGGCGGCACCGCGGGCCGAGCGGGCGGGGGTCGGCTCGATCGACCCAGTCACGTCCCGGCCGATCGGGGCAGCCGACGCGCTGCGGGTGAGGCCGGGCCGCAAGGGGGCCACGCTGGCCACCGAGGACGAGCGCGCGGGCAGGGCCTGGCTGACGACGGGAGGCTGGCGCCCGACGCCCATCCCCCGGTGGCTCGCCGGGGCTGGCGCCGGATCGTTCGAGGCCGAGGCGAAGGGATTGGAGAAGGGGTCGGACAGCCTCGTCGAATCCGTCGAGCAACCCGCAAGCAGTGCCGCAACGGCGGCGGCGGCACAAAGCTGGAGGGCAAGCCGGCCATGCCCCGACGGCAGAAACTTACTCATGTGCGCAATCACCCGCGTCATCCGTCATCTATGATCGAAGTAAAGACGGGCGGGGTTAAGGGACAGTTTAAGATGAATCGAAAGGCGAAAATCTCTCAAGAAGTCGAAGGCGTTAACAATCGCGAAAGCTCGCGTCGCGGCGTCGCCGCGATCCCTCAGAGAACTTGCGAGCGCCCCCGCAGCGCGAGCTGCAGCCGGCTCGCGCCCTGCCGGGCGGCGGTGATCGTGTCCTTGTCGACCCTCGTCAGCCGGACCAGGTCCTGCCGGCCATCGGCCGCGACGAGCGAGCACACCATGATGCCGCCGGGCATCAGCCGCTCGAGCAGGTCGGCGGGGGGCGCGGGAACGGCGACGTGGAGGAGGATGCGGTCATACGGCTGTCGTGCCACGGCCAGCCCGTCGTCCCAGGCCACCGTCACATGCGGCAGGTCCAGTGCGGACGTGCGGGTGAGCGCCGCCTCGGCCAAGGCGCGAAAGCGTTCGACCCCGTGGACCGCCCCGGCGAGCTGCCCCAGCAGAACCGTGACGTAGCCCGAGCCCGAGCCCACCTCCAACACCCGGCTCTCCCTCGTGCAGGCGAGCGCCTCGAGCTTGCGGGCGATGAAGGACGGCTCCGCCATGGTCTGGCCGCAGCCGATGGGAAGGGCGATGTCACGATGCGCGTGGCCGGCGCAAGCGGGAGCCAGGAAGGCGGCACGGTCCAGCACCTCCATGGCGCGCAGCACGGCGATGGCGCGCACCCCCATCGAGCGGAGCCGCATGGTCAGGGCGGCCCTGGTTTCCGCCGCATCCGCCCCGCTCGGTCCGTCGACGGGAGGCGGCGCGCCGTTCAGCACCGACACCGCGTCACGACGGCCAGTCGCCGAACCGGGCCAGCGTCTCGACGTCGGTCAGATCGATCCGCAGCGGCGTGACCGCGATCATCTGCGAGCGCAGGGCATCGAGATCCGTGCCCGGCTCGGGTAGCAGGTCACTTCGCTGGAACCCGATCCAGTAATAGGGGTGGCCGCGCCCGTCCTCGCGCTGCTCGACGCGGATGAGGTCGGCGTCGCGCCGTCCCTGCCGGGTCATGGCGACGCCCGTCACCGCCGCCGGGGCGACGTTGGGAAAGTTGACGTTCATCAGGACGCCGGGTGGAAAACCGCGGTCGAGCAGGCGACGGATGATCGACGGCGCGTGCGTCTCGGCACACGTCCAGTCGATCGACTGGCGCCCGCCCGCCCCGCCATAGGCCTGGCTGAGCGCGATGGAGCGAATGCCGAGCAGCGTGCCCTCGATGGCGCCCGCCACCGTTCCCGAATAGGTCACGTCCTCGGCCGCGTTCTGGCCGCGATTGACGCCGGACAGGACGAGGTCGGGGCGCCGGTCCCCGCAGATCGTGCGCACGCCCATGATCACGCAATCGGTCGGCGTCCCCTGCACGGCGAAGCGATCGGGCGAGACCTCCCGCAGCCGCAGCGGATTGGACAGCGAGAGGGAATGCGCCACGCCGGACTGGTCGGTCTCGGGCGCGACCACCACGACGTCGTCCGTCAGCCCCCGCGCGATCCGTTCCAGCACGGCGAGGCCGGGCGCGTGGATGCCATCGTCATTCGTGATGAGAATGCGCATGCTGCTTTGGCTCCTCGCGTGACGTGGCTCAGGCTGAAGCCGCGATGCGCTTCATTCCGCCCATATAGGGCTGCAAGGCCTCCGGGACGGCGACGGAGCCATCCTCCTCCTGATAGTTCTCGAGAACGGCGACCAGGGCACGGCCCACCGCCACCCCCGACCCGTTCAGGGTGTGGACGTACCGGGCCTGCTTGGCCCCGGCAGGCCGGTAGCGCGCCTCCATGCGCCGCGCCTGGAAGTCGCCACACAGCGAGCAGGACGAGATCTCGCGGTAGGCGCCCTGCCCCGGCAGCCAGACTTCGAGATCGTAGGTCTTGGTAGAGGCGAAGCCCATGTCGCCCGTGCACAACAGCATCACGCGGTAGGGCAGCCCCAAGCCCTGCAGCACCGCCTCGGCGCAGGCCGTCAGCCGCTCGTGTTCGGCGGCCGAGGCCTCGGGCGTAGTGATCGATACCAGCTCGACCTTGGTGAACTGATGCTGGCGGATCATGCCCCGCGTGTCTCGGCCGGCCGAGCCCGCCTCGGCCCGGAAGCAGGCCGTGAGGGCGGTAAGCCGCATCGGCAGACCCTGTTCCTCAAGGATTCCGTCCCGCACGAGGTTCGTCAGCGGAACTTCGGCCGTGGGGATGAGCCAGTAGTCCTCCCCGGCACGGAACTGGTCCTCGCGGAATTTGGGGAGTTGGGCCGTCCCGAACATGGCGGGGTCGCGGACCAGCAGGGGCGGATCGACCTCCGTATAGCCGTGCGCGGTCGTGTGCAGGTCCAGCATGTACTGGCCGAGCGCCCGGTGCAGGCGGGCGAGCGCCCCTTTCAGCACGACGAAGCGCGCGCCGGACAGCTTCGCGGCCGTCTCGAAATCCATCAGGCCCAGGCGCTCGCCGATCTCGAAATGCTCGCGCGGCACGAAGCCCGACGAGGCCGGGATGATGCCGTGACGCCGGACCTCGACGTTGCCGTGCTCGTCGCGGCCCAGCGGCACGTCGGCCTGGGGGTGGTTGGGGATGTCGGACAGAGCCTTGGTCAGCGCGTCGATCGCGTGACGCTCCGTCGCCTCGAGGCTGGTCGCCTCCGCCTTCAGGGCGGCCACCTCGCCCTTCAGCCGATCGGCGGCCGCGTGGTCCTTGCGGCCCAGAGCCTGGCCGATCTCCTTGGACGCCGCATTGCGTCGCTGCTGGACATCCTGCGCACGGGCAATGGCTGCCTTGCGCGCCTCGTCGAGGGCCAGAAGATCGTGCCCGATGGGGGGCAGCCCGCGCGCCTCGCGCCCTGCCTCGAAGGCAGCGAGATTGTCCCGGATCCATCTGATGTCAAACATGGCGTGGCGTGCCCAACCCTTGCTCGCGTCAGGCCGCGCCCCGCCGACCGGCCGGGCCGGGCCGCGTCAGGTCGAGGTGCCGGCCGCGTTCCGGCGCGTCCGCGACTTCTCGATCATCGACACGGCCAAGACCGAGCCTTCGTAGAGAAGCAGCATGGGCACGGCAAGGGAGCACATCGAGATGACGTCCGGCGGCGTCAGGATGGCAGCCGCCACCACCACGATGATGATGGCGAAACGCCGCTTGGCCCGCAGGAAGGCTGAATCGATCACGCCGATCTGGCCCAGCAGCGTGAGGATAACCGGCAGCTGGAAGGCGATGCCGAAGGCGAAGATCAGGGTCATGATCAGCGACAGATACTCGCTCACGCGCGGCAGGAGCTCGATCGTCGCCTCGCCCGGCACGTTGACCTGCTGCATGGAGACCGAGAAGCGGATCAGCAGCGGCAGCACGACGAAATAGACCAGCACGGCCCCGAGAATGAAGAAGACCGGTGTCGCGATGAGATAGGGGACGAAGGCGCGCTTCTCGGTCTGGTCGAGCCCCGGGGCCACGAACATGTAGATCTGCGAGGCGATGACGGGGAAGGCGATCACCGCCGCCCCGAACATCGAGAGTTTCATGTTGGTGAAGAACTGCTCGAGGAAATGTGTGGCGATCAGCTTGGCATTGGCCGCCCCGACGACCTCGACGAACGGAAACACCAGGATGTTGTAGATGTGCCGCGAGAAATAAAAGCAGACGACGAAGGCGATCATGAAGGCCAGCACCGCCTTGATCAGCCGCGACCGCAGCTCGATCAAGTGGTCCATCAAGGGCGCCTTGGACGCCTCGATGTCGTCGTCGACGGGCACGGTCGTCACGGCTGGGTCGCCCCTTGTCTCAGCGGCCCGAGGGCCCGGCTTCGCCGTGCGGCCGTGCGGTTC
The DNA here is from genome assembly GCA_964247575.1 of uncultured Lichenihabitans sp. GTDB lineage: Bacteria > Pseudomonadota > Alphaproteobacteria > Rhizobiales > Beijerinckiaceae > Lichenihabitans. The sequence continues at coordinate 1,428 of CAXTVD010000112.1, read as the reverse complement.
CAGACTTCGTGCGGAACGTCGATGCGCGGCGCCCGGCGCTTCGGAAGCAGGATCTTGCGCTTGCGGGCCGGCAGGGACGCCGCTGCCGCCGCCGGCTCGTCATGGATGGGCGCGCTCGCCACCTCCTCGACCACCGGCGCAAGGCCCGCCGCGGCCAGCGTGCCGCTCTCCGGTTCCGCCTCTATCAACTCGCCCTCCCCCGCCAGGCTCGCCGTCGCCTCGATCTGCGGAAGCGTATAGCCGTCGGTCGGCAGCACCGCCGTCGACTCGGGCTCCAGGGGCGCCGCCTCGGTGAGCGTCGCAGTCGGCGCCGCGGAGGCTGGCGCCGCGTCGAGGGTCCGGGTCAGTTCAGCCTGGATGTCGCGCGCTGGATCGAAGTTGACATCGAGCGCGGTCTCCTTGGTGACCTTGTCGATCTCCTCGCGGATGCTCTGGATGTCGGCTTCCTTCATGGCGTCCATGAACTGGCCCTGGAACTCGGCCGCCATGCGCCGCATCTTGCCGACGAACTGACCGACTTGGCGCAGGACGCGCGGCAACTCCTTGGGTCCGATCACCACCAGCGCAATCACGCCGATGATCAGGAGCTTGCCTGCGTCGAAGTCGAACATGGGAACTCAAGCGATCTCGTGCGCGACGTGATCCCGCCGTCGAGCCGCCTTGGCCGACCGCGGGGCGCTGCGGGTCAGCCGGCGCGCCGCGTCTCGTTGGTCGTGTCGACCACGGTCGGCCCGCGATGGTCGATGACCCGCGTCTCGGTCGTCACGACCGGTGCCGCCGGCGTGACCGGCGTCGGCCGCTGATCGGCCTCGTCGTCCGCCATGCCCTTCTTGAAGGACTTCACGCCCTTGGCAAAGTCGCCCATGATGTCGGAGATCTTGCCCTTGCCGCCGAAGAGCAGCAGCAGCACGCCTCCCACGATGATCCAGTGCCAGATGCTCATCCCGCCCATCGACGCAACCCTCAGAAGTAGCCGCGACCCCCGCAGGGCCCAGGTCTCTCTTGCCGAGGCAAACTAAGCGCCGATGCCTTCAAACACAAGGAGGGACGGCGTCGCGGCGACCCGGGATCGGCCTCCCGCAGGCCGTCAGAGGCGATAGCGGATCTGGTCGGTCCAGAAGCGCTCCAGGCGCGAGAGGGCCTGGTTCAGCTTGGCGAACTCGTCGCTGCTGATGCCGCCGATCTGCTCGACCGTCATGATGTGCTTTTCGTACAGCGAGGCGACGATCTCGTGCACGGCCGTCCCCTTCTCGGTGAGGCTGATCCGCACGGAGCGCCGGTCCACCCGCGAACGGGCATGGTGGAGGTAGCCCGTCTCGACCAGCTTCTTGACGTTGTAGGAGACGTTGGAGCCGAGATAGTAGCCCCGCGTCCGCAGCTCGCCCGCCGTCAGTTCCTTGTCGCCGATGTTGTAGAGCAGCAGCGCCT
>CAXTVD010000111.1:11226-11534 GCA_964247575.1 uncultured Lichenihabitans sp. | reverse complement strand
GTTCGTCGCCTTGCTCGGCGACCCCGACCGGGTCAGGTGAAGAGGGAGCGCAACTGACCGATGAGGAACGAGCGCCGTGTGTCGGCGAGGCGGGCGAGAAAGGTCTCGGCCCATCGCTCGATGGTGTTGCGTTCGATGACGGCGTACATCGCCGCATGGCGGGCGCGGCGCTCGTCCAGCGGCATCTCGACGGCGGCCTTGATTGCAGCCGCCATGCCCTCGGTCTCGTGCGGGTTCACGATGAGCGCCTGGTCGAGTTCGGCGGCGGCGCCGGCAAATTGCGAGAGGATGAGGACGCCGGGATCGTC
>CAXTVD010000111.1:0-11216 GCA_964247575.1 uncultured Lichenihabitans sp. | reverse complement strand
CTCCTTCGCGACGAGGTTCATGCCGTCGCGCAACGGCGTGACCAGCGCGGCGGCCGACATCCGGAAAAGACCGGCGAGTTCCGTGCGGGAGTAGGAGCGGTTGACATAGCGCAGCGGCGTCCAGGCCGCCTCGCCGTAACGGCCGTTCACGTCGCCGACGAGCTCGTTCACCGTCCGGACCATGTCGCCGTATTCGGGGATCTCTTCCCGGCTCTTGGGCGTGACCTGCAGCAGGGTGACCCGGCTGCGCCACGCAGGCTCGGTCTCGAGAAAGTGCCCGAACGCTTCCAGGCGATGGATGATCCCTTTTGAATAATCGAGACGGTCCACACCGATCAGCAGCTTGGAGCCATCGAGGCTGCTCCGCACCGATTGGGTAAAGGGGCTTTCCGCCACGCTTGCGGCCAGCTCCGCGTAGTCCGTCGTCTCGATGCCGACCGGGAAGGCACCGATCCGTGTCACCCGGCCGTCGACGGAGTAGGCCTGCCCGTCGCGGCTGACCGTGGCCTTCGACATGCCGAGATAGCGGCCGTAGTTCAGGCGGTCGTTCTCGGTCTGGAAGCCGACAAGGTCATAGTGGCTGAGAACGCCGAGGCTCTGCTCCTGCCGCGGAATCGTGAACAGCAGATCGGGCGGCGGGCAGGGAATGTGGAGGAAGAAGCCGATGGGGTTGTTACAGCCGCGCTGACGCAGTTCCCGCGCAAGCGGAATGAGGTGGTAGTCATGCACCCAGATGATGTCGTCGGGCTCGATCAGCTTGACGAGCTGGTCGGCGAACAACCCGTTGACCCGAAGATAGCCCGTGAGATCGGAGCGGTTGAACTCGGCGAGGTCGACCCGGTAGTGCAGGATCGGCCACAGCACCCGGTTGGCGAACCCGTTATAATACTCCTGGTAATCCGCGCTCGACAGGTCGGTCACGACATAGGTGATGTTGTCCCGGACCGCGACGGTCGGCTCGATAGTGCCGCTGTCGTCGACCTTGCCGCTCCAGCCGAACCACAGACCCGAGCGGTCCTTCAGCGCCGCATTGACGGCCACGGCCAGACCGCCCGGCGGAGCGGACTTTCCCGGCTCCGGGACCACCACCCGGTTGGACACGATGACAAGACGGCTCACCAAGCATCCTCCCAGCTCTGCGACAAGCGCATTGCCGAGTTGATGATACCGGCCATCGAGTAGGTCTGCGGGAAGTTGCCCCAGAGCTGGGAGGTCGCGGCGTGCAGGTACTCAGACAGGATCCCAAAATGGTTCCTGTGCGAGAGGATGTCGGCGAAGCGCTCGCGGGCCTCGTCGCGCCGTCCGACCATCGAGAGCGCGTCGATGTACCAGAAGTTGCAGACAAGGAAGGCGGTCTCCGGCAGGCCGAAATCGTCGGCCGCCGTGTAGCGCATGATCTTGCCGTCGAGCATCAGTTCCTTGCCCGTCAGGTCCAACGTCTTGAGAAAGCGCTCGTCGGTCGCCGCGATGAAGCCGAGCTCAGGCAGCAGCAGGTTGCTCGCATCGAGCTCCGGCTGGCCGAACGCCCCGGTCAGCGCACCCCGTTCCGGGTTCCAGGCCTGGGCAAGGATGCTTTCGTTCAGACGCTTCGCCTCGCTTTTCCACTGCCGTGCCTCGGGCTCCAGCCCCAGGCGCGCAGCAATGCGGCCGAGCCGATCACAAGCCGCCCAGCATAGGGCAGCCGAGTAGGTGTGAACACGCTGCCGCCCCCGATACTCCCAGATTCCGGCGTCCGGTTCGAGTGCGAATTTCGAGGCGAGCCGTCCGAGCTGCTCGAGGCGGCGGAACAGCGCCTCATCGCCCATCTTCGGTAGCCGCTCGTCGACGAACATCTGGGTCGCCCCGAGCACGACGCTGCCATAGACGTCGTGCTGGATCTGGGTGACAGCCTCGTTGCCGACCCGCACGGGCTTGTTGTTCTTGAAGCCGGCGAGATTGGGCGCGATCCACTCGTCCAGCGGTGTCCCCGGAATGATGCTGTGCACCGGCTGGAGGTACTTGTCGCCACTGATCGCGAGGTCGGTGATGTAGTTGATGTAGGATTCCATCGTCTGGGTCGCGCCCAGGCGGTTGAGCGCATGGACCACGAAGAAGGCGTCGCGGAGCCAGCAGTAGCGGTAGTCCCAGTTGCGGGTGGACCCGTCCGCTTCGGGGATCGAGGTCGTATGCGCCGCGACGATCGCGCCCGTCTCCTCGAAGGAGCAGAGCTTGAGGGTGATGGCCGCGCGGGTCACCGCCGTCTGCCACTCATAGGGCAGGGCGAGGTAGCGCACCCAGTCCAGCCAGTATTCGTGGGTGCGGTCGAGGAAGTCGCGGGCGGTGGCCTCGAGCCCACTGAGGAACGGTTCGTCCGGACCGAACACCATGGTGACGGGACGCGTCAGGGCGAAGCTCACTTCCCGCTCGATGTAGGAGAGCGGCGCGTCGGTGGTCAGGCGCGTGACATGATCCCCCCCGACATAGCGCAGGTGGTTCGAGCCGCTGGCGATCTGGGTCACCTTCTGCCCGTAATTGTAGGTCGGCCGCACACGGATCGTGATGCGGGGCAACCCCGCGATCGGCTCGATCCGGCGGACGATCTGCGAGGGCCGGAAGATGCGTTCGAAGCGTTTGAAGCGCGGCGTGAAGTCGGTGACCTTGACGGCTCCGCCCTGCGCATCGGTCAGGATCGTCTCGATGATGGCGGTGTTGCGGAGGTATTTGGCCTCGCTGTCCACCTGGTCGGCCAGCACGACGTCGCAGAAGCCCTTCTCCTCGTCGCCTGCGAGGAGGCGCGAGAACACCGGATCGGAGTCGAAACGGGGGGTGCACCACCACACGATCCGCGCGTTGGTGTCGATCATCGCGGCGATGCGGCAGTTGCCGATCAGGGCGTAATCGAGGTTCCCCGGCTTGCTAGCGATCATGCGTCCACGTGCTCCTTTTCGGCCACCCCGGCCAGCCACTCCCGAACAGCGGAGGGGCTAGCGAAAGTTCCCGACGTCCCCGGAATATCCGAGCCGACCGCAAGCGCTTGCCCGCCCGCTTCGGTGGCGGCCACAAAGCCGGGGTAATCGGTCACGTCATCCCCCACAAAGATCGGACGGCGTCCCGCAAACGGCTTATCACGCAGGAAGCGGCGAACGGCGACGCCCTTGTCGAAATCCGCCCCCTTGATCTCGAACACGGAATGCCCCGGCAGCAGCCGCAGTTGCGCGTCGGCATACCGTGAGACGAGGCGCATCAGCATGGCTTCAAGGTCGCCCGCCACGGCGGGGACCGCCCGGTAATGGATGGCAAAGCTGAAGGTCTTGTCCTCCGCGAATGTCCCGGGGAAGGCGAGCACGACCTCGCCGATGTCGTCCCACACTCTCCGGGGAAGGCCACCGCCCACCGTACTCTCGACGGCGCCGCCCGCCTCGCGCCGCCATTCGGCGCCATGCACGCCGCTCGCCTTGAAGCGGTGTGGCGCAAAGAGCTGGTCGAGCTGGGCGATGGATCGGCCGCTCACCAAGGCGAGCGCCCCGTCGAGGATACGCGACACGATGGTGAGGTGAACGCCGAGGCTCTGGGGCACCACCACCTCGTTCGGACGCGGCGCGATGTCGATCAGGGAGCCATCCACGTCGAGGAAGAGGCAGGTGGTTTTAAGCGGGACGTCGACGTGCATCGACCGGAAACTCCAGGTGTGGATGGATCGCATCCAAGGGCGTCGGCCGGTCCCTCCGCCGGGCCCGTTCCAGGCAGGCCCGTTGTCCCAACCAATGCTTGACCTCAGCTGTGTGTTGCGATGCGGGAACTAACAATCTTTAGCTCGCGTTCCACCTTGGTCGTCGCCGTACACAGCAGTGGGGTTCGTGCATGCGTATCGCTCAGATTGCTCCTTTGATGGAGAGCGTTCCTCCGCGGCTCTACGGGGGAACGGAGCGCATCGTTTCCTGGCTCACCGAGGAACTGGTGAACCAGGGGCATGACGTCACGCTGTTCGCCAGCGGTGATTCGATCACCGCGGCCAACCTCGTGGCCTGTACGCCGGAAGCCATTCGGCTGTCCGAAACGATGCAGGAGTGGCTGCCCCATTACACCATCATGGCCGATCGCGTAAGGCGGCTGGCCGACAGCTTCGATGTGCTGCACTTCCACACCGACATCTGTCACTTCCCCCTGTTCCGCGGCCTGGAACACAAGACCATCACCACCCTCCACGGCCGCCAGGATCTGCCGGACCTCTGGCCCTTCTACCGGGCCTTCCCGCGCATGCCGCTCGTGTCGCTCTCGGATTCGCAGCGCGCTCCCATCGCTGATTCGAATTTCGCTGGAACGCTCCTGCACCGGCTCCCCCTCCACCTGCACAGGCCCACATTCGCGCCGCGGGGCGGCTACTTGGCCTTTCTCGGTCGCATCTCCGCCGAAAAGCGCCCCGACCGCGCGATCGAACTGGCCAAGGCGCTCGGCATTCCGCTCAAGATCGCGGCAAAGGTCGACAAGGCGGACGAGAAGTATTTCCGCGAGGTCATCCATCCGCTGATCCAGGGGAACGCGCATGTCGAGTTCGTCGGGGAAGTCGACGAGCGAGCGAAGACGGCCTTCCTGGGGGAAGCGCGTGCGCTTCTGTTCCCGATCGACTGGCCGGAGCCTTTCGGTCTGGTCATGATCGAGGCCATGGCGTGCGGCACGCCCGTTCTCGCCTTCCGCAACGGGTCGGTCCCGGAAGTCATCGACGACGGAGTCACCGGCCGGATCGTCGAGTCGATGTCTGAAGCCGTTGCGGCCCTGCCCGAGGTCCTTGCGCTCGACAGACGGGTCGTGCGCCGCGGCTTTGAGCAGCGCTTTACGGCCGCTCGCATGGCCCGTGACTACGTCGCCTTGTATCAGAGGCAGCTCACCCAGCCCGGGCTGAACGGCCATAACCATGGCCTCCTCACGGAAGCGTCGCTGACCCTCGATACGCTCATCGCCCCCTCGGCTACTCGCGCGACGGTGGAGTTCCAATGACGTTGGACGACGCTGCGGAGTCGTCCAACGTCGAGAAGGTGGATCCGGCACCGGAGCAGGGTCAGTTCTACATCACCGCCACGGGGCCGTCGTCGCGGCCCCGGCACACCCTGAAGCACGGCGACACCTTCGCCGTCTTCGATGCGCATGGCGACGTCGGGGCCTCGGCCGGCGGCCCGGACGGGGTGTTCAACCATGACACCCGCTTCCTGTCCCGCCTCGAACTGCTGATTAACGGCATGCAACCGCTGCTGCTCGGGGCGACGGTTCGTGACGACAACGTGTCGATGACCGTCGACCTGACCAACGCCGACATCTACCGGGACGGCGTTATCGTTCTTCAGCGCGACACCATCCATATTGTTCGAACCATCTATCTGTGGGGCGGGGTGGCTCACCAGCGCATCCACGTGGCCAACCACGGTGACCACCGGCTCGAATTCTCGATCGCGCTCGTGTTTGGCGCGGACTTTTCCGATCTGTTCGAAGTGCGCGGAAGCCGTCGGCGCAGACGGGGAACCCTGTCGCAGCGGATCGAAGACGCCGGCTCGGTCCGCTTCTCCTATCTCGGCCTCGATGATCTGCGGCGCGAGACGGTCATCCGGCTGACACCGGAGCCGCAGGCGCTGGTCGAAAGCGCCGGGACGTTCGCGCTGTCGCTGGAGGCCGATGCCTCGACAACGCTGTTCCTCTCGGTCGAGTGCCACGGGCTTGCCCTCCCTCGACCCGAGACCTTTTTCAAGGGCTTCATCGACGCCAACCGCCACCAGAAGGCGGTCACGCGGTCCGTGGCGACGGTCGACACCTCCAACGACATCCTGAACGAGGTGATGTGCCGCTCGACGGCCGACCTCTACATGCTGATCACGGACACGCCGCAGGGTCCCTATCCCTATGCGGGCACCCCCTGGTATTCGACCACCTTCGGCCGCGACGGAATCCTGACGGCCATCCAGATGCTGTGGTGCGATCCGTCGGTCGCGCGCGGCGTCCTGCAGCGGCTTGCCGCCTTCCAGGCCGACAAGTTCGATCCCGAGTCCGATGCCGAACCTGGCAAGATCGTGCATGAGATGCGCGGCGGCGAGATGGCCGTGCTGCGCGAAGTTCCCTTTGGCCTGTACTACGGCACTATCGATGCGACGCCGCTCTTCGTGGTGCTCGCCGGACTCTATCTCGAGCGGACCGGCGATCTCGAGACGCTCAAGGGCCTGTGGCCGGCCATCGAGCGGGCCCTGGCCTGGATGGACGGGCCGGGCGACCGGGACGGTGATGGCTTCATTGAATATGCGAGGGCCAAGGATACCGGCCTCCAGAACCAGGGCTGGAAGGACTCCTACGACGCGGTCTTCCATGCCGATGGCACCCTGGCCCGAGGTTCGGTCACCCTCTGCGAGGTGCAGGGCTATGCCTATATGGCGCGCCGCCTCGCTTCGACGGCCGCGTTGCGGCTCGGCAAGCCGGACCGCGCCCGGGCCCTCGACTTGGCCGCCACGCAGCTGGCGGACAAGTTCGACGAGGCTTTCTGGTGCGAGGACATCGGCACCTACGCGATCGCTCTCGACGGCGACAAGAAGCCGTGCCGCGTGCGGACGTCGAATGCCGGGCAGGTGCTGTGGTCCGGCATTGCAAAGCCGGAGCGGGCGATCCGGGTCGGCGAGCAGATGCTGGGAACGAGCTTCTTCTCCGGCTGGGGGATTCGGACGGTCGCGATGGGCGAAGCGCGTTACAATCCCATGTCCTACCACGACGGATCGATCTGGCCCCACGACAACTCCTTCATCGCGGCCGGCCTGTCCCGATACGGCATGAACGATAAAGCCGAGCGGGTTTTCGAGGGCCTGTTTGCGGCCGCCTCCTACATGGATCTCAGGCGGCTGCCGGAGCTGTTCTGCGGGTTCCGCCGCCGGCGCGGAGCAGGCCCCACACTCTACCCGGTGGCCTGCGCGCCCCAGGCTTGGGCCAGCGGGGCTCCGTTCCTGCTCCTGCAGTCCTGTCTCGGGCTGGAGTTCAACCCCTTCGAGCGGTCGATCCGGTTCCGCAACCCGCGCCTCCCTGCCTTTGCAGACGAGGTCACCTTGCGGAATATCGGCTTCGATCAGGCCAAGGTGGACGTGGCGCTCCGCCGTGTCGGCGAGCACGTCGCCTTGCGCGTGCTGCGCAATACGGGTGAGATCCAGGTCTCGATGAGTCTGTCCTGACCTCTGGCGGCGGGGCGATTTACGAGCCGCCCGTCAATCGGCTGGAGCCAATCCGCTGTGCGCTCAATCGGACGATGGCCGTTTCTCGTCGGCGCTGACGTCGTCGCGACCGTCCTGCTCCTCCTTTTCGCGGATCGCGGCGCGGCGACCTGGTCGCACGCCACCTTCGGCGAGCCCGGGCGAGAGGGCCTGAAGCGCGGCTTCATTGCCCTCACGCACCTCATCGATCCGCTCGTGCCGCTCTCGATCCTGGGCCTCCTGGTGCTGGGGGGCATGGCGGCCGGCGCCGTATCGCCTTTTCGACATGGCCGCCTGATCCTGGCGGCCTGCGCAGCGACGCTTGTTGCCGTCGCGGTCAAGGACGAGCTGAAATTCGCGTTCGGGCGCATGTGGCCGGAGACCTGGACCAACAACAATCCGTCCTGGATCGCCAATGGCGCCTTCGGCTTCGTGCCGTTCCACGGCGGGACCGGCTGGTCGTCGTTTCCCTCCGGCCACATGACGGTGATCACGGCGCCGATGGTCATCGTGATGCTCGCTGAGCCGAACTGGCGCTGGCTTGCTGCCCTGCCCGTCGTGCTCGTCGCTTTGGGCCTGTACGGGTCCGACTACCACTTCCTCAGCGACATGCTCGCAGGCGTCCTGGTGGGCGGCATCTGCGCAGGCGTGATCTGGACGGCCTTCGACCGGCCGACGGTTCGCGGGTCCGCCCGGCCTTCGCATGACGGCTCTTTGCCGTGATCGCGCGCCCCGGATCGCCCGGCGCCCTGTCGCGGCGGCCTCGGCTTCGGCGTGGCACCAGCCGCAATCCCGGTCCCGACCTGCACCGGCTTCCGATCGGCCTGGACTTCTCCGGTATCAGCGTCGCGGAGGGGATGCGCGCGGCGCTGGCCTCGGCGGTCTTCCTCGTCATCAACCAGTGGATACACTCCGTTCCGCTGACGATTGCCTCGACGGGTGCGCTGATCACCTGCTTCTGCGACAGCGGGGGAACGCTGCGTCAGCGGCTGCCGATGCTGCTCGCCTTCACCGCGCTCGGCGCGCTGACCTGGGGCAGCTTCGGTCTGTTGCGGCAGGGCGGCATCGGGCTGGTCGTGCCCTTCGCCGGTCTGGCGGTGTTTCTCTTCAGCATGGCCCGGGTTTGGGGCCTGCGGGCGCAGACCGTTGGCAACATCGCGATCGTCGTCCTGGCTCTGGCAATCGACCGGCCGCTCTCGCCGTCGGTCGCGCTCGCATTTTCGGGAGCCTTCGCGGTCGGCGGGCTCTGGGCCTGTCTGCTGACTCTCGTGATCTGGCGCATCCAGCCGGACCGGCCGGCCCATCGGGCCGTGGGCGCCGTGTGGGCGACCATGGCCGATCTCGTCGCGGATCTACGGTCGCTCGCGGGAGACTCCACCACCACGCAGGATCGTTGGGAAGCGCATGCGCGCGGCCATCGTCGTGCGGTGCGGACCGCGATCGAGAATGCGCGGGCCTTCGTGTCGACCTCGATCCGTTCGCGCGGTCTGGTCTCCGGGCGGGGAAGCCGCGACGCGCTGATGCTCGAGATCGCCGAACAGCTCTTCGGCGAGATGATCATCCTGTCCGAGCTGCTTGAAACGGTGCCGGAGGCGGCCGGACGTGAACGGTCCGGACCCCTGCTGCGGCGCCTTCAGCGCATCTTCCGCGTCCTGGCCGGAGACGGCCGACCCGATCCGGCCCGGATCGGGGCCAGCCTCGACCGCATCTTGCTGGGTGATCGCGGCGTGCCGCCCGTCGACGACCTGACGACCCTGATCGTGGACCGCCTCCGGGTCGTCCTCCGCGTGCTCGAACATCCCGAAACGGTCCCGTTCACCACCATCATGCCGCCGCGGAGCGAACAGTCCTGGCGGGAGCGGGTCTGGATGCCGCTCCGGGGCGAAATGACCTGGTCCTCGGCCATTCTGCGGCACGCGGTCCGGGCGACGATCCTCACGGTGCCGGCCATCGCGATCACGCTGGTGTGGTGGACCCCCTATGCGCACTGGCTGACGATCACCGTCGCGCTCACCATGCAGCCCTTCTTTGCGGCGACCTGGCAGCGCGCGCTCGAACGGATCGCCGGAACGCTGCTGGGAGCCCTGATCGGGGGGGCGCTGGCCTTCCTGCCCCAGACGCCCCTGGTTCTCGGCGGCGCGCTGCTGCCTCTGTCGGTCCTCGGTTTTTCCGTGCGTCAGGTGAGCTATGGCGCCTACATCGCCTGTCTGACGCCGCTGATCGTCCTGTTGTTCGACATAGTCGATCCGGGGCATAGCGCGGCGACCGTCGCCGGCATGCGGACCCTCTACACGCTCGTCGGTGGCGTCATCGCCGTCGGAGCCTGCATGATCCTCTGGCCGAGCTGGGAGCCGAGGCGCCTGCAGCAGGAGCTGTCGGCGACGCTGCGCGCCTATGCCGGGCTGGCCGTGGCCGTGCTCCGGGATCCGGCCCCCGCCCGCGCGATCGAGACCGAGCGCGCCCGGCGTGCGGCGGGCCTCGCCAACAACAATTTCGAGGCCTCGCTCTCCCGAGCGCTGCAGGAACCCGGCGGCCACAACACCGATCTCCTCAGAATCGTGGCGGCCGATGCCATTCTACGTCGCCTCGGCGCAACGCTGCTGGCCGTGCCGCACGATCCTCTGGTCCGCTCCATTCTCCAGGGCGGCGAGCGGCATCGCTGGGAGACGTACTTCGAGGCGGCCTTCTCAGCCCTCGCGGCCGGACAGACCACCCCTGCGTCGGCGCCCGAGGCCCCGCCGGACAGTACCCTCCAACGGGTTCGCCGGGGTCTGGACGCGCTTAGTGCCGATCTGGCCCAGGCCGCGTGCCCGGCGGCCGTCTAGGAGGCGAGCGGCCTTAGCTGCCCAGCACTTCCAGTTTCGTCATCAGCCGCACAAGTTCGCTCTGCCGCTTGAGATCGAGCTTGTTGAAGACGTTCTTGAGCTGCGTCCGGACGGTGCCGGCGGCCGAGCCGAGCTGTTCGGCGGCCTCGACAGGGCTGAACCCGGCGCCCACGATGGCCGCGACCCGCGCTTCGGCGGAGGTCAGGCCGAAGGATTGGACGACGGACATCTGGTTCGCGGATGTCGGGTTTTCGGTGTCGATGAGCATCAGGAGCGTCGTCTCGCTCTTCTGGGCCGAGCTCCAGGGCAGGACGCCGGAGAAGGTCAGCGCCTTCAGGACGATCGGTTTTCGGCCGCTTGGCCGGTGAAGAAGAGCGCTGTTGGATTTGCCCCCGTCGTTCGAGGCCGCGAGCCGGATCAGCCCTTCGATCAATCCGCGCGGATTGGTGAAGTCCTCCATCAAACGGCCGTCCTGCAGGCCCAGCCCATCGCCCAACATGCCGAGCGCCGTGTCGTTGATGGCATGGACCCGGCTGTTGGCGCCGACGATCATCGCGCCATAGGTCAGCTTGTCGAGGATCGACATCAGGGCCTGATCCCGCGATCGTGCGATCTTCACCTGTCCAGAGATCGCGAGCGCCCGCGTGATATGGGGCGCGAGGGTGTTCAGGGCGCTCAGTTGACTCGGCGTGAACGCCCCATCCGAAAGGCTGCGTTGAGCCATCAGGACGAAGCGCGTGCCGAACATGACGGGCGAAAAATAGGCGACGAATCGGCCGAGGCCGCGCGCCCGCAGAAAGTCGCGGAAGAAGGGATGGTTGGACCGGTCGATCCGATCGTCGTAGTGGGCGTCGCTGAGCAGGCCCGGACGGGGCGGCTGCGCAACAGCAGCCATCATGAAGGGATCGTCGCGCCACCACCTGCTTCGATAGAGCTGATTGGTCTCGCGGAGAGACTCCGAGACCAGAGCGCTCACTGGATCGTGCAGGTCGCTGAACACCGCGCCCATGGCGCCCGTGGTCTCGTAGAGAATACGAAGGCACACCGTCCAGGGCTGATCTGCGACGGCCGCCTCATAGATGGTTTGCAGCACGTCTTCGAACCCGGACTCCTCTTCATGCATGGGGCCTACCAACGACAGGTCATGGACAGACTACAGCGGGCGGTGCGTGCCAACGGCCAACCTTACCGGGACGGCTTT
>CAXTVD010000110.1:0-11652 GCA_964247575.1 uncultured Lichenihabitans sp. | reverse complement strand
ATGTCTGGCCATTGGCGTAGCGGCCGACGAAGCCCTGCAGCAGGTAGAACGTCTTGGTAATGACGTGATCGCCCGGCACGGGCTCCAGCTCGGGGACGTCGACGCCGGCGAGCAGGGTCCGCAACCAGACCGCCTCGGGGGTGAGTGGCGCGCCGGGCCGGCTGGTCAGGGCATCGCGCGTATCGAAGACGACGGTCCCCCCCTGCTTCATGTAGGCCGCGATGTGCTCGACTGCCGCGGCGGAGGGCTGGGGACGGTCGGCGACGATGGGCCAGTACAGCATGGGATAGAAGGCGAGTTCGTCCCGGGCGGGATCGAGGCCGACGGGCTCGCCCGGCGAGAGCGAAGTGCGGTCGGCCAAAGCATGCGACAGGCTCGCAAGGCCGAGGCGCCTCGCCTCGTCGGCAGCCGTGTCGCCCGTCATGATGTAGCCGATCCGCGTCGTCAGCGCCGACTGCATGTCACGCGGCGAGATCGGTGGCGTTTGCGCGTGCGCCGGGGGAGCGAGAATGCCGGCTCCGGCAACGGCGAGAGACAGGGTCAAAGCGAGCGCCGCTGTGATCACCGGACCCGACCGGGCGCGCCGGAAGCCGCCGCCCAGCCAGAGCGAGGCGAGCGCGTCGACGAGGAAAGCCGCCACGGCCAGCGCGAGGAGGGGCGCGCGCAGGTCGATCGGCTCGGCCGCCAGGAGAGCCTGCCGCTGACCCGGCAGCCCGGCCAGATCGGCAGGCGCGAGCGTGTCGCCCGGCCCCAGCGCGTTCACCGCCAGGGCGGCGTCCGCCGGGCCGTAGAGGCCGGGCGGATGGTCGGCGGTGCCGGTCCCGACGAACGAGGCCGTGATCGGCTTGGCGGTGACGGGTGGACTGCCCAGCACGCCGAAGCCGTCGAGGATGCGGGTCGGCCCGAGCGTGGCGACCGGTCCGGCGGGCGCGGCTGTGCCCGTCGTGACCGCTTTGCTCTGCCCCGACAGATCCACGATGCGGCGGAGCATGTCGACGAACAGGCCGGAGAGCGGCAGGTTCGACCAGGTCGTGTCCGCCGTGACATGGAACAGCACGATCGTTCCCTTGCCGCGCTTCTCGGCGGTCACGAGCGGCGTTCCGTCGGTGAGCTGCGCCCAGGTCTTGGCGGGCAGCCCGGCCTCCGGTTCGGCCAGCACCTGCCGGCCGATCGTAACTTCGGCCGGCGTGGACAGGCCGGCGAAGGGGCTGTCCCTGTCGAAGGGCGCGAGCGCTTTGGGGGTCTCCCAGGAGAGCGCCCCGCCGAAGGTGCGGCCGCCTCGTCGCAGGGTCACCGGCACGAGATCGTCGCCCGCGGCGGCCAGCCGCGAGCCCGCAAAACGCAGCAGCAGGCCGCCATTGTCGACGAACTGCACGAGCCGGTCGTGCGCCGGCCCGGTCACCGCACCGACATCGGCGAGAACGAGGACGGAGGGCTGGTCGTCGAGCATAGACATGATCGGGTCCCCGCTGCCGCCGCGCGGCTCGGTCACGTCGGCAAAGGGGCCGAGCGCCTTGGCGAGGTAGTAGGAGGGCGACAGCAACGGCTGGGCCACATCGGCCGTCGCCCCCGTGACGACCGCGACGCGCCGCCGCCTGCCCCGCGCATCGATCAGGGCGACCGCGCCGGCCGAGGGTTCGTCCACGATCTGCAGGCGCGCGATGTCGTTGCGAAGCTCGACCGGCAGGTCGAGGCTCGCCGTCGCCGCCATTGCAGCACCGAAGGTGAATGGCGCCTCGGCCAGCGTGAGACCCTTGGCGTCGAGCGCGCGAACCGTGCCCGCGCCGGCCGCCTCCCCACTGGCCCGGACCACCCGCGCCTCGAGGCTGCGCGCCTTGTTCTCGGTCCCGGCCAGCGCGAGCGGGATCGGGCCGCCCGTGACGATGCTGAGGCTGCCGGGGTCGACGAGGCCGCCCAGCGCCTGGGCGAAGGCACGGGCGTTGCCGCGCTCGACCCCGTCGGCGATCCAGACGAATTCCGCATCCTTGTGTGCGCCGGCAAAGGCGGCCAGGGCCGGCAAAGCGGCGGGGCGGTCCGGCTCGATCGCGACCGGCCGCAATGCCCGGAGCCGGTCGAGCGCCTTACCGGGATCGCCGGCCTCGATCGGCCGTGCGGGTTCAGAGAGGGCCATCACCGCGGTCAGCCGGCCGGCGCCCTGCGCCGCCGCGAGACGCTGGCGTGCGAACGCGACCCGGGCGTCCCAGCTGGGCGCGGCGGAGAACCCGTCGTCGAGCACGATCACGAGGGGCCCCCGTCCCGGTCCGGTGGCGGCGATCGGGTTCCAGATCGGGCCGGCCATGGCCGCGATCAGCAAAGCGGCGATCGCCAGGCGAAGGAGGAGGAGCCACGGCGGCGTGCGCGCCGGCGTCTCGTCCTTGGGCTGGAGATCCGCGATGAGGCGCAGCGGCGGCAAGGGAATGGCGCGCGGGCGCGGCGGCGTCAGACGCAACAGGAGATAGAGCGCCGGCAGCAAAGCGAGCGCGCCGAGGATCGCGGGAACCGTGAAGGCGAGAGGGAGACCCAGCATGCGTCAGCCGCCCCGTTGGCTGGCGAAGGCGGCGGACAGAGCGAGCATCGCCTGCGTCGCGGACTGGTCCGTGCTGTGCAGCTGCAACGTCCAGCCACGGGCCCGGCAGGCGGCGCGGATGGCATCGCGATGAGCCGCCAGGCGCCTGAGATATGTGTCGCGCAGGGCGCCGGCTTCCCCAACCCTCATTCTCGCGGGGCCGTCACTGTCGCTGAACTCGACATGCCCGGCAAACGGGAAGGTGTCCTCGGCCGGGTCGGCGATCATCAGGACGTGCCCGCCCGCGCCACGCGCCGCGGCGGCATCGATCGACGCCCGGATCGCGCCGAGGTCGGCCAGCCAGTCGCCGATGAACAGCGCCCGGGAGCGCGGCGGCAGCGGCACGGCGGGCGGAAGCTCGTCCACGCTGGCCCCCTTTCGCTCGGCGAGCACGAAGGCTTCGGCGATGTGCTCGACG
Organism: uncultured Lichenihabitans sp.; assembly: GCA_964247575.1. Lineage (GTDB taxonomy): Bacteria > Pseudomonadota > Alphaproteobacteria > Rhizobiales > Beijerinckiaceae > Lichenihabitans. Next base: position 8,668 of record CAXTVD010000110.1, on the reverse strand, counting down.
ACCGTGCGGCGCGCCATCGGGGGCAGGAGCCCGACGAGGCCGATCCGCTCGCCGCCCTTCACCAGCAGGTCGGCCGCGGCCAGCCCGAGAACCAGCGCTCGATCGAGCTTCGAGGCTTTCGCCAGCGAGGAGACGTAGCCCATGGACGGCGACCGGTCGACCCACAGGAACACGGTATGGGCCGCCTCCCATTCCCGCTCGCGGATATAGGTCCGATCGTCGCGCGCCGACCGCCGCCAGTCGATGCCCGCCGCCGTCTCGCCATGGACGAAGGGGCGGAACTGCCAGAACGACTCGCCCTGTCCGGCACGCCGCCGGCCGTGCACGCCATGCATGACGCTGCCGGCGATCTCGCGGGCGGAGACGACGAGGCTCGGCATGCGCGCCGCGAGGTCGAGCGCGCCGCGCTCGTGCCGGATGCCGATCCGGCGCTGATCGTCCGCGAGGAGCCGCGCGTCCACCATCCTAGCCGAGGCGCTCCACGAGGCGGCCGATAAGGCCCGGGACGGTCTCGCCATCGGCCCGGGCCGCGAAGGTCAGCGCCATGCGGTGCTTCAGGACCGGCAGCGCCAGGGCCGCGACGTCGTCCAGCGAGGGGCTGAGCCGCCCGTCGACGAGCGCTCGGGCGCGCGAGGCGAGCATGAGCGCCTGCGCGGCGCGCGGGCCGGGTCCCCAGGCGATGTGACGGACGATCTCGGGCGACCCGTCGCCCGGCCGGGCCGAGCGCACGAGATCGAGGATCGCCTCCACGATGGCGTCGCCGATCGGCAACCGGCGCACGAGACGCTGGGTGCTCATGACGTCGTCGGCCGTCATTGCGGGCTTGGCCACCGCCTGCGTCTCGCCGGTGGTCTCGATCAGCACCCGCTTCTCCGCGGCCCGGTCGGGATAGAGCACGTCGATCTGCATGAGAAAACGGTCGAGCTGGGCCTCGGGCAGGGGGTAGGTGCCCTCCTGCTCGATGGGGTTCTGGGTCGCCAGGACGTGGAACGGCCGGGGCAGGTCATGGGGCACGCCCGCCACCGTTACGTGGGCTTCCTGCATGGCCTGGAGCAGGGCCGACTGCGTGCGCGGGCTGGCGCGGTTGATCTCGTCCGCCATGAGCAGCCGCGTGAAGATCGGCCCGCGTACGAAGCGGAAGCTGCGCTTGCCGTCGACACCCTCCTCGAGCACCTCCGAACCGAGGATGTCGGCAGGCATCAAATCGGGCGTGAACTGGACCCGGCGGGTGTCGAGCCCGAGCACCGTCCCCAAGGTCTCGACGAGCTTGGTCTTCGCCAGACCGGGCACGCCGACCAGAAGGCCGTGGCCGCCGGCCAGGACGGTGACCAGCGTCTGCTCGACGATCGCCTCCTGCCCATAGATCACGGCGCCGATCGCCGTGCGGGCGGCGGCGATCCGTTCGAGCGCCGCCTCGGCCAGACGGACCGCCGACGCTTCGATCGAGGATGCGGTACCGTCCTGGACGAGGGTCATGGGCAGTCCTTGCTATGGTTCGAGGGCAGACGTTGCTGCGGGGCACACCGGTCCCCACGTGTCGGAGTAGACCCGCTGTCTCGCGAGGCCGTCAAATCGGCCCCAGGACCTGCGTGCTGCATAAATCGTGCACGACCGCAGGATGACGGCTGGATGAATGATTTGCGATGCGCGCCGGGGTCGCATGGTCCATGGTCACTGCTGCGAGGCATGAAGCTCGATGATGGCGAAAGAAAGTGCTGCAAATCTAGGCAAAGCGGGGAGCCTCGACGCGCTTGGAGCTGCGGTGAGCGTGCCTGTTTCGGCGGCTCGGCCGGCGCCGGTCCACCAGTGGAACCCGCCGTTCTGCGGTGACATCGACATGCGGATCGCCTCGGATGGAACGTGGTTCTATGCGGGTACCCCCATCGGACGCCCGGCGCTGGTGCGACTGTTCGCCTCTGTGCTGCGCCTCGACCCGGACGGCTACATGCTGGTCACGCCGGTCGAGAAGGTGCGGATCATGGTCGAGGATGCCCCGTTCGTCGCGGTCGAGATGACCGTCGAGGAAGCGCCGGTCCCGACCCTGCATTTCCGCACGAACCTCGACGAGTGGATCGCGGTCGATGCCCAGCATCCGCTGACCGTCCAGCCCGGCGCCGCCGATGGCATCAAGCCCTACGTGGAGGTGCGTCATGGCCTGCGCGCCCTGGTGAAGCGGGCGGTGTTCTACGATCTCGTCGAGCGCGGAGAGGTGCGCCCGGCCGAGGGCGTCGACCACTTCGGGGTCGCCTCCGCCGGCCTGTTCTTTCCGATCGCGCCCGCTGCCGCGCTCGAAGGGCTGATGTGAGCCGCACGGAAGCCGATGCTCTCGCGGCGCTCGTCTCGGCCGAGGCCTTTGAGCGGCGCGCCAGCGCCGTGCTGAGCCTGGCGTCGCCGCTCACCGCTGGGCCGGCCGCCCCGTCGATCGGGGGCGACCATCGCCTCGACGGCCTTCTCCCGCATACAGCAGCGCCACCCCGTCCCGCCGCCGTGCTGATCGGGGTCGTGGACCGGGCGGGTGGAGCGACGGTGATCTTCACCCAGCGGAGCGCGCGGCTGCGCGACCACTCGGGCCAGATCGCCCTACCGGGTGGCAAGATCGATCCCGCCGACGGCTCGCCCGCGGCCGCCGCGCTGCGTGAGGCACGGGAGGAGATCGGGCTCGATCCGGCCCGTGTCAGTCCGATCGGCTATCTCGACCCCTATCTCACCGGCACGGGCTTCCTCATCGTTCCGACGGTGGCCATGGTGCGCGGCCCCGTCGAATTCGTCCCCGATCCGGCGGAAGTCGACGATGTCTTCGAGGTGCCGCTGGCCTTCCTCATGGAAGCCGCCAATCATCAGAGGGATAGCCGGGAGCTCGATGGGCGGGTGCGGAGCTTCTATGTCATTCCCTACCTCGAACGACGGATCTGGGGCGTGACGGCCGGCGTCGTCCGCAGTCTTTACGAACGCCTGTACCGCTGATGGCGCGCGGCCTGCTCGACGCGCTGCTGCTCTTCGCGCTGCCCTTTATCGGCTACGTCCTGGTGCTCATTCTCCAGCAGCGCTATCCGTTTCTCCGGCTGCACTGGTCGCAGGGACGGTTGGCCCTGCTCACGGTGGCGGGGCTTGGGCTGGTGCTGCTCGGGCTGGTCATCTTCGGCCTGTTCGTGCCGCGATACCAGGGTGCCTACCGCCCGGCCCACCTCGATGGGGGACGGCTCGTGCCGGGCCATATCGATTGAGCGCCGAAGGCCTGCCTCGCATGCTGCGGATAACGCCCGGCGGGCATCTTGCCGATCCCGCTTTCATGCAGAACGGCGACCTGCTCCGTCTCCTGGGCGTTCTCGACGCGGCCGGCGAGGAGGCGCGTGTCATCGGCGGCGCGGTCCGCAACACGCTGCTCGGACGGGCTGTCGCCGACGTCGACATCGCCACCACGGCCCTGCCGGACGAGGTGATGCGGCTGGCGCGGCGCGCCGGGTTGCGCCCCATCCCGACCGGCATCGCGCACGGCACCGTGACGGTGCTCGTCGGCTCCTCCGTGTTCGAGGTGACGACCCTTCGGGAGGACGTCGAGACCGATGGCCGGCATGCCGTGGTCCGCTTCAGTCGGGACTTCACGGCAGATGCGGCGCGACGGGATTTCACGATCAACGCGCTATCGGTCGGGGCCGACGCGCTGATCCACGATACGACGGGCGGGATACCCGACCTTGCGGCGGGCTGCGTCCGCTTCATCGGCGAGGCGGACCTCCGCATCCGGGAGGACTATCTCCGGCTGCTCCGCTTCTTCCGGTTCCACGCGGCCTACGGCGTCGGTCCGCTCGATCCCGTCGGGTTGCAGGCCGCGGTCCGGCACCGCGAGGCTCTCGCGCGACTGTCGCGGGAACGGGTGCGGGCGGAATGGCTGAAGCTGCTCGCGGCCAGCGGGGCCGTGGCCGTCGTGGAGCGGCTCGTGGAAACCGGCATCGCGGCGCATGTCTTGTCGGTGCCATGCCGTCCCGAACGCCTCGGCCGGCTGGCGGCCGCCGAGGCGCAACGCGGCCTCGCTGCCGATCCGGTGTTGCGGCTGGCGGCGCTGGCCGCGGACAGTCCGGCCGATGCCCTGGCCCTGCGCGAGGATCTGCGCCTCTCGAACGAGGAGCGGGACCGGATCGCGGCGGCCGTCAGCGCCCGTGCCGGGCTCGAGGGTCCGCCCGATCCCCAGACACTCCGCACCCTGCTGTACGAAGCGGGGCCGCAGGCCGCGCTGGACGGTCTTCTTCTCGCTGCGGCCGCTGACGCGAGCGGGCGGGACGAGGCGTGGCAGGAAAGCCTTTCGCTGCTGGCCCGGGAGCCGCCTCCCCGGCTGCCGCTGGGCGGTGCCGACGTGCTCGCCCGCGGCGTTTCCGGCGGCCGGCAGGTGGGAGCCATCCTGAAGCATCTGCAGGCCTCCTGGATCCGCGCCGGCTTCCCGCAGGATCCCGCCCTTCTCGCGCGCCTGCTCGATGAGGCGATCGCCGCGACCCGACAGGGGTAGCGCGGGTCTGTAACGCGGCGTCAAGGAAGTCGGCGCACGATCCCGACACGACCCTGGGCTTACGGCGCAGCGGGACCCTGTGTCGAAGCAGGCGGAATGCGGCCAATTGACTCATTCTGGCGGCCACGGCCATGATCGGACGCGGGACGGCCCCGCCTGATCGAGCGGCCCCACCCGTCGGGAAGCGGAGGATGGCGATGACCTTCGGGCGCAAGACCCCGGCCGATGTGGCGCGCCGGCTCGGGGCGCGGCGCGACCGGGTTCAAACGGCTGTGGGGACGACGGCCTCGTCCAGCGACAGTTTTCGGCGCGAGACCTTCACGCTGCCGCGGGAGGAGGCGCGCGCGGTGGCGCAGGATGCTTTTGTCCGCTTCCCCAAGGCCGCCTACATGACGGAAATCGAGTCGTGGCGCGAACTGGCGGATGGCCGGATCGAGTTCACCATCCGGCGGCTTCCCACGGCGGACTGAGGCGGCTCAGGCCGGGGCCACCCGGGTCTTGGCGAAGGCCGGAACCGCTTCGGCGAAGGCATCGAGCCACTTGACGAGTGCAGGATGGTCCGCCCGCCATGCGCCGGCGAAGCGCAGGTCGAGATAGCCGAGGGCGCAGGCGACCGCGATATGTCCGACGTCGATCCGGCCGGTGGGCGGTGCGTTGTCGATCGTGGACAGGGCGCGCGCGACCTTGCCGCCCTGGTGCTCGATCCATTTGGCCGAGCGGGCCTCCTCGCCGCGCCAGCGGTCCTCGTAGACGGTCAGAATGGCGGCATCCATGATGCCGTCCGCCAGGGCCTGAAGCGTCAGGCTGCGGAAGCGCGCCGCAGGCTCCGTGGGGATGAGGGTGCCCGGCCCGGCCAGATGATCGAGAAACTCGAGGATGACGCGGCTGTCGTAGAACACCGTGGCATCGTCGAGGATCAATGCCGGAATCTTGCCGAGGGGGTTCTCGCGCCGGAGCGAGTCCGTTTCGCTGCCGGTGTCGGCCACGACGACCGTGATCTGACCCGACAGTCCCGCGATGTCAGCCGCGATCTTGACCTTTCGGCCGAACGGCGAAGCGGGAGAGGAACGCAGAATCATGGTCGGGCCGGCCTCCGGGAGCGCGGAGGCTTATCATCGTGGCCGCCGCCGTCAAACAGCCTGCTCAGATCGGCTCGAGGCCGACCGCCTTGGGCCCTTTCCCCTTCTTGTCGGGCTCGATCTCGAAGCGGACCTTCTGTCCTTCGTTGAGCGCGCGCAGGCCGGCCTGCTCGACCGCCGTCACGTGGACGAAGATATCCCGCCCCCCCTCGTCCGGCGTGATAAAGCCATAGCCCCTTTCGCTGTTGAAGAACTTGACCGTTCCCGTAGGCATGGCCGTCTCCCCCCGTTTCCGCTTCTGCGGCACAGCCTTGTTGGACGGCTGCGTTCGTTCGGTCGCGCGAGCAACACCCTGGCGATCAGGCGGAGTGTTCGCGCTCTCCGGCAAGCCAACGCCACCTCCAGGAAGCGGGTTCCTGCCGGCTGAGCGAGGCGGCGAGGAACGGCAGGAGCAGTGCGACCTCTCCCTCGAAGCCGAAGGGCGGATTGACGAAGACCATGCCGCAGCCGGCCAGCGCCTCCTTGCCCCACAGGTTCGGCGCGACCATGAACTCGACCTGCGCCACCTGATCGAGGCCCGAGGCCATCAGCCCGGTCGTGAAGCGGGCGACCGCCTCCGGATCTTTCAACGGATACCACAGAGCGTAGATGCCGGTCGGCCATTTGCGATGGGCGCCCACGACTCCTTCGAGCAGGGCGGCGAACTCCGTCCGCTCCTCGAAGGGCGGGTCGACCAGCACGACCCCCCGTCGCTCGGGCGGCGGGACATAGGCTTTCAGGGCGGTGTAGCCATCGATGGCGATGACCTTCGTGCGCCGTGCGCGCGCAAGCGCCTTTGTGAGCCGGGCGGCGCCGTCGGGGTGCAGTTCGCACAAGGTGAGCCGGTCACCGGGTCGCGACAAGGCCAGCGCGAGCAGGGGCGAGCCGGGGTAGCGGTTCGGCCGGCCTTCGGGATCGCGCGGACCGAGCGCCTCGAGGTAGGGCTTCAGCAGATCCTGGACGGCCGGGCTCGCGGCCGCGACGTCGAGCCGGCCGATGCCGTCCCGCCACTCGCCCGATCGCCGCGCTTCCGGGCCGTCGAGATCGTAGGCGCCGATGCCGGCATGGGTGTCGAGGTAGCGGAACGGCGTCGGCTTGCGCGCGAGATGGACGAGGATCCGCGACAGCAGCACGTGCTTGACCACGTCGGCGAAGTTTCCCGCGTGAAAGGCATGGCGGTAGTTCATGACGCCGAGCCTTAGCATGCCGGGGCTCGCGCGGGAGCGCCGTCAATGCCGTCCTCCCCGTTTTGAGCTGGCCTGGCGGGGAAGGTGAACGGGCGACGGTTCAGGACCCTGGGCCCGTTGCCGCGGCAGGCGCGGTGCGATCCGCTAGGGTTCTACTGAACCGGCAGCACGCTCATCGTCCGGCTGCGGCACGCGTCGCGCGCCACCTCCGGGCAGGGCGTGAAGCCGCGCAGGTCCTTGGCGAAGCAGAGTCGCACCTCCGCGAGTTCGCCCTGCCGGCAGGTGACGGCCATCGTATCGGCGCGCAGTCCTGGATTGCTGGCCGAGAAGGCGCGGGTCACGTCGATCGGCGCGACCGTCTGAGGCTCAGCCGGCGCCGCGAAGGCGGGCGGGATGGTGACCGCGTCGCGCGCCCGGCGCACGGCTGCAAAATAGGCGCTCGGGCTGAGCCCGGTGCAGGTGCCGTGCATGCGCCACTCGTGGATCGCAAGACCGGTCGACGGATAGAGGCCGCGCGTGCCTTCGAGCGCGATGCGGCTCGGGCTGCTCGTGGTGCTGTCGCAATCGGAGGGATAGCCGTGCATGTTCTGCGGCCAGAGCCCGTGCACGACGAAGCCGAGCCCCGCCCCCGGCGCGCACTGGCTGCCGCCCCTGGCCGCGCCCCCCGTGTCGCAGAAGGCAGGCGACCACGACAGGCTCAGAACATAGAAGTCGAAGCGGCCCGGCGCCGGCGACAATCCGCTGACAGGCCCGGGTTGATTGGCGCTCGTGGCGGGGGCGCCCAGGCACTTGTCGAGCACGCAGGGCGGCTCGGCCCGGCCCTTCGAGGGGAGAAGCTGCGCCGCCGCCGGCCCCGCAAGGCTGGCCGCAAGGATGGCCACCCCCCACGTTGGCCCCAGCCGTGGCACGGCGGGCGGCCTGCGCTCAGGGCTGCTCCATCTTGCAGTCCGGCGAATAGGCGTATTCGCGGTCGAGCCCGGCGAAGCAGAACTCGACGCCGAAATCCATGCCGATGATGCCCTGGTCCTCGGCCACCGAGTAGGACACGGTGTGGTAGGTGTGATCGTTCATGAGCGCCCGCGCCTGGCAGAAGTTGCGCGGAATGTGGTCGAGGCCCCAGGGACGCAGCGCGATGGTCCTGACCTCGTCGTAGGTCACCACCTCGAGGGTGGAGTTCCAGTATTCGTGCTCGGCCTGCTCGAACCGGTCGCTCATCCGGCTGAGCACGTTCGGTGCGTCGCAGGACGGCACGGTCCCGTCGAACGACCAGAAGCGCTTCTCCGCCGGCACCACCGGTCGGGCGACCGCCGGGACGGCGGCGCTGCAAAGCAGCAGGGTGGCGACCAGGCCCTGGAATACGCGTTGCATCTTGCTCGATCCCGCCTTCATCCGTTGCCTCACGACATGGGCCGCCGAATCGGGACGGGTCAAGCGCCGGGCTGCGCTCGCCACGAGGAGCCCTGCCGATTCGTGCGCGCTGTGGTCTTGGGATAACAGGGCAGGCTGGGGCGAGGCTTGCTGATCGAGGATGGCACTGGTGACACCGACACCCGCGACAGGTCTGCGTTGGGACTTCTGGATCGACCGCGGCGGCACGTTCACGGACGTGATCGGCCGCGATCCGGAAGGCCGCCTTCACACACGCAAGCTGCTCTCTGAAAATCCCGGCGCCTATCATGACGCGGCGGTCGCCGGGATCCGGCAACTGCTCGGCCTCGGCGCGGCGGACCCGATCCCCTCGGGTGTCATCGGCGCCGTCAAAATGGGCACCACGGTCGCGACCAACGCGCTTTTGGAGCGCAAGGGCGAGCCGACCCTGCTCGTCACCACGCGCGGCTTCCGCGATGCGCTGGCTATCGGCT
>CAXTVD010000109.1:0-11811 GCA_964247575.1 uncultured Lichenihabitans sp. | reverse complement strand
GGCCAGCCGAGCGGCTGGGCGTACCATTCCATGGGACGGACCGCATGCCGTGTCAGATTCCGCTTGTCTCGAAGACGCGCGACAGGCGGTCGAAGTCGGCATAGCGATCCGAGAACATCGTGGTGGCCACCCGGGCCACATCGGACTGCTCGAAGACGAAAGGCGGAGAGGCAGTCGCAACCGACTGAAGTTGGGCCAATGGGTTCACGCCGCCGCCTTGTCTTTGTGTTGCGACGCGACTGACGACGCTTCAGCTTGATGAGACTGGGTCACATCGATCGAGAGCCGATCATTAGATGACGACGAAACTTTCGCCGACAAACGATGATGCTGCCAAACGCCAACGCGCCTGCGACCGTACCATGGTCTGCATGAACGGGGCATCGCGCTATCGCCACACGTGCCAACGGGAGGCGGGCCGCCACTTGGGAAGCCGCCTCCCGCCATTCTCGAGCGCCGGCCTTCGTATCAGGCGTGGACGTCGTACCGATCGAGCATCATCACCTTGTCCCAGACCTTCACGAAGTCCTGCACGAAACGGGCATGCCCGTCGCTGCTCGCGTAGACCTCGACGACGGCGCGCAGCTGGCTGTTCGAGCCGAAGATGAGGTCGTTTCGCGTGGCCGTGAAGCGCGGCGCGCCCGAGATCCGCTCGTCGATCGAGAATGCCATGCCCTTGTCGTCGGTCTTCTTCCACACAAGATCCGTGTTGGTCAGCGTGGTGAAGAAGTCGTTGCTGAGCACGCCAACTCGGGTCGTGAAGATCCCTGTCGAGGAGCCGTCGTGGTTCGATCCCATGGCGCGCAGACCGCCGACCAGCGCGACCCATTCGGGAACCGTGAGGGCCAGCAGCTGTGCCTTGTCGAGGAACAGCTCCTCGGGCGACACGCCCTGGGCGATCTCGCCAAAGCGCTCGTCCACGTAGTTGCGAAACCCGTCGACGACCGGCTTCAGCCAAGTGAACATCTCGATGTCGGTCAGCTCCTGCGTCGTGTCGCGACGGCCGGGCGTGAACGGCACCGCGATCTGGACGCCCGCGTCGGACGCGGCCTTTTCGAGCGCGGCGCAACCGCCGAGCACGATCAGGTCGGCGAGCGACACCTTCATGGCGCCCGACTGCTTGGCGTCGAAGTCCTGCCGGACGGTCTGCAGCGAGGCGATGACCGGGCCGGTCCGGCGATTGACGGCCCAATCCTTCTGCGGCGAAAGCGCCAACCGGCCCCCGTTCGCCCCGCCCCGCTTGTCGCTGTGGCGGTAGGTGGAGGCGGCCGAAAACGCGGTGAAGATGAGGTCCGACACGGTCAGGCCGCTGGCCATGATGGACTGCTTGAGCGCCGCAATCTCCGACACGCCGATCATGTCGTAGTCACGCGGCGGGATGGGATCCTGCCACAGCAGACCGTTCTCGTTCCTCTTTTCCGGGCCTAGGTAACGCTCGCGCGGGCCCATGTCACGATGGGTCAGCTTGTACCAGGCCTTCGAGAAGGCCTGCGTGAACGCATCGAAGTCGTTCAGGAACTTCTCGCAGACGGCGCGGTAGTCTGGATCGACCTTGAGCGCGATGTCGCTGGTCATCATCATCAGCGGGTTCATCTTGCCCGGCACGTGGGCGTCGGGCGTCTTGGGCGCATCCGCATCGATCGGCGTCCACTGCGAAGCGCCGGCCGGGCTCTTGGTCTGCCGCCACTCGAACTTGAAGAGGTTTTCGAGATAGCTGTTGTCCCATTGGGTGGGGTCGGGCGTCCAACTGCCCTCGATGCCGTTCGTCATCGTGACCTGACCCGAGCCGGCGCCGCCAGGGTTGTGCCAGCCCAGACCCACAGAATCGATGGGCGAGATCTCCGGCGGGGCGCCGATCTTGTTGGCCGCCACCATGCCGTGGCTCTTGCCGAAGGCGTGACCACCCGCGATCAGCGCGACCGTCTCCTCGTTGTTCATCGCCATCCGGGTGAATGTGATCCGGATGTCGCGCGCCGATCCCATCGGGTCGCCATTGGCATAGGGGCCTTCGGGATTGACGTAGATCAGCGCCTGATGCGAGGCGGCCAGCGGGTTCTCGAGATCGTAGTCGGCGTCGCCGTTCTGACCGCGCCAGCGCTTCTCGCGCGTCACCATGCTGTCGTAGGAAGACACGTTCTTGGGATCCTCCCAGACCTCGGGGCCCCAATAGGTGCGCGTGTCGGCTTCCCATGCGTCGCGCCGGCCGCCAGCGAACCCGTAGGTCGGGAGCCCCATAATTTCGAGCGCGACAGTACCGGTCAGCACGATGAGATCCGCCCACGACAGCGCATTGCCGTATTTCTGCTTGATCGGCCAGAGGAGACGGCGCGACTTGTCCGTGTTGCCGTTGTCCCACCAGCTGTCGATGGGCGCGAACCGCTGCATGGCTTCGCCCGCGCCGCCGCGGCCGTCGGAGATGCGATAGGTCCCGGCCGAGTGCCAGGCCATACGGATCATCTGCGGGCCGTAGTTGCCGTAATCGGACGGCCACCAGGGCACAGACGTGGTCAGGAACGACTTAATGTCGCGCTTCAACGCCTCGTAATCAAGCGTGTTGAAGGCTTGCACGTAATCGTAATCGTCGCCGAGCGGGTTGGCGCGGGGCCCATTGTGGTGGAGATGTTCCACCTTGAGGCGCTGCGGATACCAGTCCGAGAGACCGGGGGGCGTGCCCTCCGCGCCGCCGACGCGGTCGCCGCCGAACGGGCACTTGCCTTCCATCTCAAAAGTTGCCGTGTTGGTCTTGTCGTCCTTGATATCGAGCACGATGAACTCTTTCTCTCAGGGGTAAGCACTGGTAGTTGAGGGGTGGACGGTGAGAACTCCCGGCGCCGTGTGGGTCAAGATCGCGCCGGCATGCTTGGTACCAAGGAGGCATCGACATCGGCCTTTGTGTCCTTCCACACGAACCGATAAAGCAGTCCGGCGACAATTGCGCCCCCGAGTTGGGCCACAACGTAGAGGCCGACTTGGGCGTATTCGCCCGTCGCGAGCGCGGGCCCGAGCGTCCGCGCCGGATTGAGGCTGCCGCCCGTGATCGCCCCGAAACTCATGATGCAAATAGCCACCGTCATCCCGATAGCAAAAGGCGCGAACGGTCCCGCCGTGCCCCTCACCGCAGTATCAAGAACGATGCTGGCGAGAAAGAATGTACCGACGGCTTCCAGGAGGAAGCCTCCGAGCAGCGTCGTCTGGCTCAGGTCGATCGACGTTGCGCCGAGGTGGTGTGGAGCACTGTGGCCGTAGATTGCAACAAGCAGGAACGCCCCCGCAATGCCGCCAAGGAGCTGGGCGATGATGATGGGCACCGCATCCAGCGGCGAGTGCTCGCCGGCTACCACGCTCGCGACGACGAGCGCCGGATTGACGTAGGACCCGCTCTCGTTGCCGAAGGCGTAGGCGAAGCTCATGATGACAAAGCGGTGAGCAAGCGCCACGGCAACCGTCTCGTTCGGCGCGAGGACGATGACGGCCCCTGCACCGATGAAGATGCGAGCGAACGTACCGAGGAACTCGGCCATAAGTAGTTTCGTCAGGCGCATTGGGAACCCCGATATGGGGGTCGTGAAGGTCAAGGGCGGTGGCTGTCGGTCGCTCGCCCGACGGGCCGCCCCGCCGTCATGCGTTCCAGGACACCGTCATTGTTGATGTAACGGTGCCGCAACGCGCCAGCGACGTGCAGCGCGAGCAACGCCAAGATGCCGTAGCCGAGCCAGCCGTGTAGGACGAACAGACGGTCGCCAAGATCCTGGTTCGCCTCGACGATGTCCGGGAGCGGGATTATGCCGAGGAACGAGACGGTGTCGCCCTGCGCGTTGCTGCCGAGCCAGCCGAGGATCGGCATGGTCAGTAGGGCGAGATACAGCAGCGCCTGGACAGCTCCTGCCAGCCACCGCTCCCAAGGCGCGCTTGGCACGGGCGGCAACGGGTGCGTCGCGCGCCAGACCAGACGCGCGAGGGTGACGAGAAGGATACAGAGCCCGGTCGAGCGATGCACCTCGACCAGCTTGGCCGCAGTGGGGCCGGGACCGAGCGCGTTGAACAGCCAAGCCGCACTGAATCCGCCCGCAACGAGCGCCGCGGTCGTCCAATGCAGGGCCCGCGTCGTGATGCCGAGACGCTGCGCGGCAGGGGATCGCGCCGTGCCGCGCAAGAGGTCCGTATCGGCCTTGCGGAGCAACATTGTTCCGCCGCTCAGGGCGTCACGGTGAACGGCGCCGCCATCCCGGACTCGAAGTGGCCCTTGATGTTGCAGATCAGCATGTAGTCGCCGGGCGTCACGCTCGCCTTGAGAACGCCATTTGCCCCGGCCTTGAGGTTCGACACCTCGCCCAGCGATTTGATCGCCTTCTCGTCGATGCGGTGCTTGGCCGGATCCAGGGGAAGCATCTCGCCTTTGGAGGCGAGCTTCACCAGGATCATCTCATGGCCGGTCTTCATGGCGGCGTTCGTGACGTCGAACTCCACCTTGCCGGCCGGCACGCCCGGGGGCGTCGCTTCGAGCCCCATCTTCTCATGGCTCTCCCCGGTGAGCCTCACCTTCACGACGGTATCGGCGAACGCCGCCGTCGCGGTTGCGGCGGTGAGAAGGCCGGTCAAGAGCAGCAATCTGGTTGTGGTCTGAAAGATCATGGTCATGTCCTAAAGGGCAAGTGCCGATGTCGACGCTCGCGGATGATCACTTGCCGTTGGGGTCGATCTTCGACGGCTGGCTCGGCAGGTCGACGGGCTTGTTGTTGTTGATGTCGAACCCGGTGTTGGGGTCGGTGTGCGTCCCCTGGACGAAGGCGCGCATCTGCCACTGGTACTTGTCGATGCCGTGCTCGATCTCTTGCAGCAGGTTCGAACTGGTCGGATCGGGGTCCTGCGTGTCCTTGATCCCCGCGCGGATCTCCTCGCCCACCGTCTTGTAGGCGTTGGTGAACCAGACGATCACCTGGGCATCGTCGATGTAGCCGCCCGGGATCTCGGGGATCGCCGAGGTCTTTACAATCGTGGAGGCGCGGCCGTCCGAAGACGAGCCGATGGCGAGGAGGCGCTCGGCACACTCGTCGGCGTACTTCGACAGGCCCTCATAGTGGTCCTGCAAGAGTTCATGCAGCGAGTAGAACAGCGTCCCCGAGACGTTCCAGTGTGCCTCCTTGGTCTGAAGTTGAAGCTGCTGCAACTCCGTCAGGGTCCGCTGGAGGGCGCCGACCGTTTTCTTGTAGCCTTCAACCCCGCCTTCGGGACTGACGTAGGGGCGGTCCGTGACGGCATTGGTCGGGAAGGAGCCCACGGGCTGGGGCATGCTGACGGGAGCCTGTGGGGAGAGCGTCTTCACCTGCTCCGAGCCCTGCGAGGTCTTGGCCTGCGCGACTTGCGTCCAACCCGTCATCGGCCAGATGTTTGATGATCCGGTATTGGACGTCGTGGCAGCACTGGCCAGTCCGACTGGAAGGAGGACGCCGGCCAGGAGGCAAGCGGCAGGCTTGGTCATACGCATCAATGAGCCTCAAATGGCAGTCGATGGGCGTCACGGGAGTTGGACGCCAGCGAGCCATGAGGTAGCGGCGCCCCGATCCCGCACCACTAAATTCGAATTTAGGGAAGCCGCTCGGAAGCGTGCGGACTGGACGATCTTGGCGGCGTAGGTTGCTACGCCAAACCTCCCGACGGATGCTCATGCCCAAGCTACTGCTCATCGAGGATGACGCTATCACCGCTGTGGAGATCGCCTCGGATCTGCGCTGGCGAGGGTTTGGCGTCGAGATCGCCGCCGATGGGATCGAGGGCCTGAACATGGCGCGCGACGGGTCATGGGACGTCATCGTGATCGACCGCATGCTGCCGGGCTGCGACGGTTTGACCGTGCTCAAGACCCTGCGGGGGGAGGACAACAAGGTTCCGGCCCTGATCCTGAGTGCGATGGGGCACGTGGACGAGCGGGTGCGCGGATTGCGGGCGGGCGGCGACGATTACCTCAGCAAGCCCTTTTCGCTCGTCGAACTCGTCGCCCGCGTCGAAGCCCTGCTGCGCCGGCCGGCGGCGACGCGGGAGACGCTTCTCCGCGTCGGACCGCTGGAACTGGACCTGATCACGTCGACGGCGACGCGTGGCCAGCGATCGCTCGACCTCCTGCAGCGCGAGTTCAAGCTCCTCGAATACCTGGTGCGTCGCGAAGGGCAAGTCGTGACGCCTGCGATGCTGTTCGAGGAAGTCTGGAACTACAATTTCGTCCCGCGTACCAACCTTATCCACGTCCACATGGGACGCCTTCGCCGAAAGCTCGACGGCCCCGGAGAGAGGCCCTTGATCGACACCGTGCGCGGGATCGGCTACACGCTTCATGCCCCGGCTTGACCTGTTCCGGACCACCGCCTTTCGTTGGGCGATGGCGTTCGCGGCCGCCTTCACCGGCCTATCCGTGGTGCTGTTCGCCTTCGTGTACTGGCAGACGGCCCACTATGAGCGGGCACAGCTGGACGCCATGCTCCGCCACGAGGCGAAGGTGATCGCCGACGACCCGGGCTACGCCGTCGTGGCCCTGAACTCTTGGCTGCGGGAAGACATTCACAGCGTCAGATACGGCATTCTCGTCGGCCACGACGGGGTTGCGCAGGCCGGCAACATCCCCTCAATTCCCAAGGAACTCTGGCCCGACGGCAAGCCGCAATACGCCAAGACCGAAGCGCAGGACGCGGACGGCGACGAGCGCGGTGAAGATATACGCGCGCTCGGGCTCAAGCTGCCGGACGGCCGGACGCTCGCGCTCGGCAACGACACCGATGCGCTGGAGCACGTCAGCGTGGTGATCCTCCGGGCGCTTGGCCTCGGCCTCGGACCCATGGTGGCCCTCTCCCTCCTGGGCGGGGTGATCCTGGGCCGACGCGCGCTCGGACGCGTCACGATCCTGAGCCAGGCCATCTCCCAGATCCGTGACGGCAGGCTGAGCGGCCGTCTGCCCACCACGGGACGACGCGACGAGTTCGATCGCCTGGCGGTCGACATCAACGCCATGATGGACGAGATCGAACGCCTCCTCGACGAGGTCCGCAGCGTGGGCGACAGCATCGCGCACGACCTCCGGACCCCTCTGACAAGGGCCCGCACCCGCCTGGAGCGGTCGAGGAACGCGGTGACGGAACCGGCGGAGTTCGCGGCCGCCATCGACGAGGCCCTGGGCTGGCTCGACCAGACCTTCGCGGTCATCACGGCCGTGCTGCGGATCGGCGAGATCGAACATGGGCGTCGACGCGCGGCCTTCGAACCCGTCGATCTCGAGCGGATCCTCGCCGAAGCGGCCGAGCTTTACGATCCGATCGCCGAAGAGAAAGACATCACCGTACGGGTGGACGTCGGAGAGGCGAGTGGCGCAGCCACGATGGGTGACCGAGACCTGCTCTTCGAGGCCGTCGCGAACCTGCTCGACAACGCGATCAAGTTCACCCCGCGCCACGGGAAGGTGCTGCTGTCGCTCAGCGAGCGGAGCGGACAGGCGGTGATTGTGGTCGCCGATGACGGTCCAGGCATTGCCGCGGCCGATCGCCAGCGGGTGCTGCAACGCTTCTATCGGGCGGAGCGCAGCCGCCAACGCGAAGGCGTCGGACTTGGCCTTTCGCTCGTCGCGGCGATTACGACGCTCCATGGCTTCCAGCTCCTGATCGCCGACAATCACCCCGGCTGCCGCATCGAACTCGTTTGCCCGGGCTTGACCGGCCCCGTGCGCGAGGGCGCTTCCCTAGATTTGGATCTCGTCAGCCGATAGGCGACCTGACCGGGTGCAAAGCAGTCAAACCGCGCTGCCACTTTTCACCGCCGACAGCATTCCGACAGGCGACGTCGTTAAATGTCCACTGATGATAGCTTTCATCAATCGAGAGACAGCAGCTCCAGGACGACGCAACGGTTTTTGCCGCGCCGTTCCATGGTCGGCGGCGCTTATGGTGACCCTGTTAGCTACTGGCTGGGCGCAGGACGCGCCCGCTCAGCCGCGAGGAACCGAGGCGCAACAGGCCCAGTGCATGCCGGACGTGTTTCGGCTTTGCCCCGCCTATATTCCCGACGAGGAGGCGATCCTCGCCTGCCTGCAACGAAGAGCCGCCCGGCTCAGCGCACAATGCCGCGAGGTCATCGATCCCGGAAAGCGGGCGGAGATCAAAGGATGATCGACCGGCCAGATCGAAGTCTAACCGGGCGCCGTCATCCACCTGTGGGAGGCCTGGCGCAAAGACGTTCGACGATCCCGCCACGGCGCGCCGTCGTAGCCGGGATGACAGTCTTTTGGGGGTTGGTCTCGCTGATGGCGTTGACGGAACCGCTCCTCGCAGACCCCCTCAAGGCTACGATGGCCGAGATGGCGCGGACGACGAAGGAGGCCAAGGTGGCGCTATCCGCCACCGACCCGGCGACGTTCGACGCGATCCTGAAGGCCTATGCGGACGAGGGAAAAGCGGGGATGGCGCTGTTCCCTGGCGGGAGCGCAAAGGGCCAGGATCTCCGGGCCCGCTTCTCGGCATTTGCGGCGACGGCCGACGCGGCACGGCAAGCCGGTGGCACCCCGGTACGGTTCAGGGCAGCCTTCGGCTCGATCGTCAACGAGTGCCGGTCCTGCCATGCGGTCTACGAATGAGCGCGGCGGAACGCCTGTTGCGGCGACACCTCAACCCGGAGGAGTGGCACCGCCCCGACGTCCTGGCGTGGGACCTGCCGACGCGCTTGTTCAAGTGGGCCCTCGTCGTCGCCGTCATCACGGCCTGGGTGTCCAGCGGCTTCGACGACCCCGCCATGACGGTGCACAAGGCAGCCGGCTACACGGTCCTGACGCTCGTCATCTACCGCATTCTGTGGGGGTTCTTCGGGGGCACAACCGCGCTCTTTTCGACCTTCCTGGAATCTCCTGCCGCCATCGTCGCCTACCTGAAAACGGTTCGGTCCGGAACGGAGCGGCCCTACCTGGGCCACAACCCTGCCGGCGGGCTCATGATCATCGCACTGCTCCTCGCCTGCGCGGTCCAGGTCACGCTCGGCCTGTTCTCCAGCGACGGCGTCATGGCGTCCGGTCCCTTCGCCGATGCGATCGGCGAGACGTGGTCGTCCCGGGCGGCGACGCTGCATTCGATCTGGTTCTACGTCATCCTCGGGCTGGCCGTCGTGCACATCGGGGTCAACCTGTTCCACCAGTTCGTCAAGCGCGACAACCTGATCGGCGCAATGGTCACCGGTCGCAAGGCCCGAGCGCCCTTCGCGGACGTTCGGAACCCGAAGCGCGGCTCGCCCTTGACGGCCCTTCTCTGCCTCGCCGTCGCGACCGGCCTGGTCTACGGCACCGTCGTCCTGTCCGGCGGCACGTTCTTCGCCGGCTAAAGCGTCACGCAACCCTCAGTCCTTCAGCCCCTGTTCGGTCGCGAAGGCGAGTTCCATCGTCGTGCGGCTGCCGCGCTCGACCGACATCTCCAGCGTCCCGCGATGCAGCTTCATGATGCGCCGGACGATCTCAAGTCCTATGCCGGAGGGGTCCGGCAGGCCATCGGTCGGCGCGCCCTGCGCCGGGTCCGGCCCGAGCAGACCGGCGTTGTCGCTCACGGATACGCGAGGGCCTGGACCCGCCGTGACCTCGATAACCGTCTGCCGCGGCGTGTGGCGGACCGCATTCTCGATCAGGTTCCGCACGGCATTCTCGATGAGCGACGGATGGCCCTCGATCATCGCGGCTCCGGCATCGTCGAAAGCGATGCTGTTCTTCTGGTCGTAGACCCAAGGCGCGACGTCGCTGACGACGGCACGACTGAGCGCGGCCAAGTCGATCGACCGGAAGGTCGATCGGTCGGCTCCTTCCAGCCGACCGAGATCGGTGATCTGCGCGACGAAATGCGTGAGCGCGTCGAGGTCTTGCTCGATCTTACGGGCGCGCGGGTGCTCGATGTTGCCGAGTTCGAGCTTCACCATCGCCAGCGGGGTCCGGATCTCATGGGCGATGGCGGTGGTGTACACCCGCTGGGCCTGCATCAGGGCGTTGATGCGCACCAGCATGCGGTTCACGGCAGCGCCGAGATCGGCAACCTCCCTAGGCATCCCGGTGATCTCGATCGTTTGGCTGGCATCGAGCGGATCGATGTGCTCGGCCTGCGATGCCGCCCGCTCGACCGGCCGCAGCGCGAGCTTCACCGACAGCAGGAGGCCGCCGAGCACGAAGACGAGCATGATCGACATGGGGACGGCGAGATGGTCGCCGAGTTCCCGGCCGAGGACGTGCCACATGACGCGTTCGTGGTCGTCCAGGACCGCGACCTCGATGAAGATCTTCGCGCCCTGGACATCGAAGGACTGGCCGCCGGCGACGGCGATCGGTTTGCCGCGCCGCAGCAGGCGCGACCAGAGATCCGGCGGGTTCACTTCCTGCGGCAGCAGGTGAAGCGCGCAGCTCGCGTCGCAGTTAGAGTAGACGACGCGCCCCTCGGGCGTGCGCACGCGAGTGAAGTAGTCGCCGCTCGAGCCCTGGTAGCGCTTCATGCCGCGCGGGACTGCGTAAGTTGGGCCGCCCGGGCCGACGCTCACTCCCTTGAGCAAAGCGGCGGTTTCGCCCTCGATCATCAGTGACGCCAGCTTGGGATCGTCGAAATAATAGTCGGCCAGCACGACGGCCACCTGCACGGCCATCGCGAGGAGCGCGAACACGACGATGCGCGAGCCGACGATGCGTGCGAGGGACGGCAGCCTCCGAAGCCGCTCAGGCATCGGCCTTCACCTCCCGCAGCAGGTAGCCGGCGCCCCTCACGGTCTCGATGGCGACGCCAGACCCAACGGGTTCGAGCCGCTTTCGAAGCCGCGAGATCGCCAGTTCGACGGCGTTGGTCGAGATTTCCTCCCCGAAGGCTGACAGGGCGACCTCGATCCGTTCCTTCGGCACCACGCGATCGGCGTGGCGGAGCAGCAATTCCAGGAGGGATCGCTCGCGCGGCGAGACCGGCACGATGGTGCTCCCGACACGGACCGAGCCGGACGCCGGATCGAATTCGAGACGGCCGAACTCGATACGCTCAGCGCGATGGGGACCGCTGCGCCGCAACAGGGCGCGGCAGCGGGCCAGGAACTCGATGTGGTTGAACGGCTTCATCAGGAAATCGTCGGCTCCGCAGTCGAGGGCGTCGACGCGGTCGTCGATCGAGCCCCGCGCCGTGAGAACCAGGATCGGCACGGACGAGCCCTGCGCCCGAAGCGACTTGATCAACGACTTGCCGTCGCCATCCGGGAGCCCAAGGTCGATGAGGACGAGGTCGTAGAGGATCGATCGCGAGGCCTCCGTCGCGGCCGCGATCGTGCCGACCGCGTCCAGCATCCAGCCCGCCCCGCGGATCCGCTCGGTCAGCAGGTCGCGAAGGCGAACACTATCCTCTACCAGCAGCAGCCTCATCGCGGCTTTCCCCTTACCCGCCCGAGCTTAGCCCCTGGAACGAGCGCGCCGGGATGTTTTCGTTGGCGTTGACAGCAATCGGACAGGAACGTGCTGGACGGTGGAGCGTGTGCCGCGACGCCGGCGCTCGGGTGACGACCGCCACGACAGGGCCAAGGTCGCCATGGACGACATGCCTATCGGGGTGGGGCGACGGTCTTGAGCGGCAGCGCCGGTGGGGGCCCCCACGCGAGGCAAGCAGACTAAGCGCCGACGAGAGAGGTTTGACATGACTGAGACGCACGTGGCGGAAGCGACACGGGCCTTGGCGGGTGAAGACGGGCGGCATCGCGGTACCGAGCGCTACGACGGCATCACCATGACGCTCCACTGGCTCACGGCCATCCTGGTCGTGACCTTGTTCAGCCTCGCCCACATCT
>CAXTVD010000108.1:0-11816 GCA_964247575.1 uncultured Lichenihabitans sp. | reverse complement strand
ACTTCAGCACGGCCTACACCTCCGGCTACGACGATTTCCAGACCATCGGCTATGCAGACGGCTCGGGTACCTATGGCGGCCAGAGCTACGGGGGTTTCGAAAGCGCCAGGCCGGGCGGGGGCCGCGCTGCCTCCGGCCGTTCCGAATCATTTGGCGGCTTCGGCGACAGGTCCGGCGAAGTCGGCTCTTACGGTCGTGGGTTCAGCCCGCCCATCCAGCCGGCGGGCGGGCTCGCGATCTACAGCCCGGGGGCCTATGGTCCCGGGCCGCGCATCATCACCATTCCCTCGCACTACACGCCGGGACGCGAGACGCTGGGGTGCAACTGCTCACCGGGCAGCGAGTAAGCGCGCAGGCTTGAGGTCCGCGCGCCTCGCCGTCAGGCCGGCGCGCGCAACCGCAGGACCGTCAGCGCGACCGCGCAGGCATTGGACACGTTCAGGCTCTTGATCGCGCCCGGCATGTCGAGCCGGGCCACCACGTCGCAGCGCTCGCGGGTCAGCCGGCGCAGGCCCTTGCCCTCGGCGCCGAGCACCAGCGCCCGCGCCGGCGCGGGATCGACCTCCTCGAGCGGCACGGCCCCGGCCGAATCGAGGCCGATTAGCTGGTAGCCGCGGCGGCTGAGCGCATCGAGCGCCCGCGCGAGATTGGTCACGGTCACGACTGGCAGGTGTTCGAGACCGCCCGAGGCGCTTTTGGCGAGCACGCCCGTCGTCTCGGGGGCGTGACGTTCCGTGGTCACCAGGGCGCTCACGCCGAAGGCCGCCGCGGTGCGGATCATTGCCCCGACATTGTGCGGATCGGTCACCTGGTCGAGGATCAGCAGGGTGCCGGAGTCCGGCAGGTCGGACAGGTCCGGGGCGTCCAGGGGACGCGCCTCGAGCAGGAGACCCTGGTGAACCGCCTCGCGCGGCAGCAACGCGTCGAGCGCCGCGCCTTCCAGCAGCACGGGCTCGATGTTTCGCTCCGCGCTGAGCTGAGCCACACGCGTGGCCGCGGCTTCCGTGGCGAACAGGCGAACCGGTTGACGCTCGGGCGAGCGCAGCGCTTCCAGAACGGCGTGAAAGCCCCAGATCAGGACGTTGTCCCCCGCTGGACGCAGCCGCCCGGGGGAGGGGGTTGTCGAACGAGCCGGAGCGTGACCGGGACGCGCGCGCGCCGGATCCGCCCCTCGCGCCGTGCGAGGGAGGGTCGTGCCTCCGTTTTCTTCCGAGCGGCGCCTGTCTCTGACCATCCGGAAAGGCTCCTCGAGCAGGGGGAGTGTTGGCGATCGTTGATTTCACGTCGACGAAGTGCGACCCCTCGCAGGGCGGGCCGGGACGTCGTCCTCGGGCCGTTCATAGGTCATTCAGGCGCCGCGAGCCACCTTATGAGAATGACGAGCTGGACGCGCGCCTGCCTTGTGGCGGCCGCCCTCGTGGTGGCCCGCCTGCCGCCCTCGTACGGGGCGACGGAGCAGCGTCGACCGGCCTGCCTGTCGGAGGACGAGACGCACAAGGCCATGCTGTCTCGCGGACTGATTCCACCGGTCCGCGCGATGGAGGCGGCCAGCAGGATCGCATCGGGCGAGCCGATCGGGATCCGGCTCTGCCCGAACGATGCGTCGATGGTCTATGACGTCGTCGTCCTTCGGGGCGACGGGCACCTTGTTCACGTACTCGTGGATGCGGGGAGCGGCATCCTGCTGCCCCCTGGGCCCGGACGCTGAGCCGGCCGTCGTTTCAGGAAGGATGCGATCCGTGCGCCTGCTGGTCGTCGAGGACGATAGGGATCTGAACCGGCAGCTGGTCGCTGCGCTCGAAGGGGCGGGCTATGCCGTCGATCGCGCCTTCGATGGCGAGGAGGGCCATTTCCTCGGCGACACCGAGCCCTACGATGCGATCGTCCTGGACATCGGCCTGCCCAAGCTGGACGGCATCCGCGTTCTCGAACAGTGGCGTGCGGCGGGGCGCACCGCGCCCGTGCTGATCCTGACGGCGCGCGACAGCTGGAGCGAGAAGGTGCGCGGCTTCGATGCCGGAGCCGACGACTACGTCGCCAAGCCCTTCCACATGGAGGAGATCCTCGCGCGGCTCAGGGCCCTGCTCCGGCGCGCGACCGGCCACGCCTCGCCGGAACTCGCCAGCGGCGCGGTGCGCCTGGACACGCGGGCCGGCCGGGTGCTGGTGGACGGCAACCCGGTCAAGCTGACCTCGCACGAGTACCGGCTGCTGTCCTACCTCATGCATCACGCCGGCCGCATCGTGTCCCGCGCCGAACTGGTCGAGCACCTGTATGACCAGGATTTCGATCGGGACTCCAACACCATCGAAGTCTTCGTCGGCCGTTTGCGCAAGAAGCTCGGCGTCGATCTCATCCAGACCATCCGCGGCCTGGGCTACCTCGTCGAGGCGCAGGGGGCCGCCGAGCCCGGCGCGCCCCAGCGGGGCGCGGCCGTGCCGTGATGCCGGAGCGCTGACCTGTCCACCGTGCGCCGCTGGCGCCCCCTCATCTGGCTCGGCCGACGGTCGCTGGCGACCCGGCTGTTCCTGGCTTCGGCCGTCTGGAGCGCGGGCATCCTCCTCGTCTCGGGGCTGATCCTCAGCGAGGTCAACTTCCAGGCCGCCGAACAGGACTTCGACGAGCGGCTCGGCGTCTATCTCCGGGCGCTGGTCTCCGATGTCGCCGCGACGGGAGACGAGGCGCACGGAGGCGCCGGGCAGCTCGGCGAGCCGATGTTCGAGCTGCCCTTGTCCGGCTGGTACTGGCAGATCACGCGGCTCGACACGCCGACGCCGGAGGTGCGCGCCTCCAAGTCGCTGTTCGCGGAACGCCTGCCCCCCCTCGCCAAGAACGGCGTGCCGGTGTCGCCCGGCGGCGCGCGGAAAGGCTATGCGATGGGGCCCGACAATCGCCGTCTGCGCATCGTCGAGCGCTTCATCGATGCGGGCGACGACGGGCGCTTTCTCGTTCAGGTGGCGGCCTCTCCGGAGGAGATGACCGCCGACATCGATGGCTTCAACCTCTCGCTTGGCCTGACCTTCACGCTGCTCGGCATCGCCCTGGTCGGCTCGACGGCCCTGCAGTTGCGGTTCGGCCTGAAGCCGCTGCGCCGCATGCAGGAAGGCCTTGCCGCGATCCGGCGCGGTGAGAGCGAGCGGCTGCAGGGCCGCTTTCCTCCCGATCTCGCTCCGCTCGCGGGCGAACTGAACCTCCTGATCGCCTCCAATCGCGAGATCGTCGAGCGGGCCCGCACCCAGGTCGGCAACCTGGCCCATGCGCTGAAGACCCCGATCAGCGTGCTCGTCAACGAGGCCGAGGCCGTGCGCCCGGCCGACGTCGAGGAACTCGCCGAGAAGGTTCGCCAGCAGACGGCCCTCATGCGTGATCAGGTCGCCTACTATCTCGATCGGGCGCGGGCTGCCGCCCGCGTGAGCGTGATCGGGACGGCGACGGAAGTGAACCCTGCCGTCGAGGCCCTGGCGCGGACCTTCGGCAAGATCTACCGGGACCGCCACCTCCAGTTCGCGCTCGATCTGGCGGACGGACTTCGGTTCCGGGGCGAGCGGCAGGATCTCGACGACCTCGTCGGGAACCTGATCGACAATGCGGGCAAATGGGCGACTGCGCAGCTGCGCATCGCGGCCCGTGCCGTGGACGACGACGGCGACGGAACGGCGCAGATCGAGATCGTCATCGACGATGACGGGCCGGGCCTGCCCGCGGCCGAGCGCGAGTCAGCGACCCGCCGCGGCCGGCGCCTGGACGAAAGCAAGCCCGGATCCGGGCTCGGGCTGTCGATCGTCACCGATCTGGCCGGGGCCTATGGCGGCCGGCTGACGCTGCACGACAGCCCCCTCGGCGGGTTGCGCGCCGTGCTGCGGCTCCCCGGCGCGCTGACAGAGTTTCGCCCCAATCCCGTGCAAGGCGGTGCGTCTCGCTGACGGCATCGGCCTGGGATCTCGATCGGATGAAGCGTTTCTGTATTCTGGCCCTGGCGTTGGCAGGGGCCGTGTCGACCAGCGGCTGTGCCGTGGGCGGCTTCGGGGCGATCGGCCCCGTCGCGAGCGTGACCCCTGCTCCGGCTGCTCCGGCCCCCGTCGTGTACGGCGCCTTTCTCGACGGTCCCGCGGGCCAGAAGCTCGGCCAGGCCGACCGGGACAAGGCGCTGGCTTCCGAGCAGGATGCGCTGGCCTCGGGCCAACGCCGGACATGGAAAGGCGACCACGGGACTTTTGGCTATGTCGAGCCGGCTGCCCCCTCGACCGCTCCCGATGCGGCTGACGGAGCAATGTGTCGCGCCTTTACCAGCACCATCTTCATTGGCGGACGTCCGCAGGTCGGGCATGGCCGCGGCTGTCAAGGGCCGGACGGCAGCTATCGCCTCGTCGGCTGACGGACCGGATCACGGAGTGTGACGCCGTGATGTGGATCGCTTTTGCTCTCATGACCGCGGCGACCGTCCTCGCGCTGGTGTGGCCGCTCGCCTCCCGCCGCGCCGCTTCGGCCGGACCGGGAGCGGACGTGCGGTTCTATGCGGAGCTGCTGCGGGAGGTCGACGGCGACATCGAGCGGGGTGCCGTGGACGCGACGGAGGCGCAGGCCACCCGGGCCGAGATCGGCCGGCGCCTTCTCGCCTCGGCCCGTCCAGGCTCTGCCGTCGAAGGCGGCCTGGCTGGCTTCCGGGGACGACGCCTCGCGGCGACCGGTGCCGCGCTGGTCCTGGTGCCGATGCTCAGCCTGGCCCTGTACCTGCACGTCGGGCATCCCGGACAGCCGGACGAGCCCTTGGCTGCGCGCGCCGACGCCCCGTCCGACGACGTCGCCGCTGCCGTCGCCAAGATCGAGGCCCATCTGGCCACGCATCCCGAGGACGGACGCGGCTTCGAGGTGATCGCGCCCGTCTATCTCCGGATGGGGCGGGCGGATGATGCTGTGCGGGCGTACCGGGCGGCGATCGCCGCCCTGGGCGACACGGCCGAACGCGAGGCGAGCCTGGGGCAGGCCATGGCGATGGCGGCGGATGGCGTCGTGACCGCCGAGACCCGCGCCGTCTTCGACAAGGCCCTGGCTCTCGACCCCAAGCTGCCGCAGGCGCGCTTCTTCGTCGCCCTCGCCGCCGAGCAGGACGGCGACAAGGCCAGGGCGATCGGCCTCTGGCAGGCCCTCCTGGCCGACTCGCCTCCGGACGCGCCCTGGCGGGCGAGCGTCGAGCAGCACGTGGCGACGGCTTCCGGGCAGGCCCAGCCTGGCGCCCCATCCGGCCCGGCCGCGGCGGCCATCGCCGCGCTGCCGTCCGACCAGCGTCTGCAGGCCATTCGCGGCATGGTCGAGGGTCTGGCGAGCCGCCTTGCGCAAAACGGTCGCGACGTCGAAGGCTGGCTCCGGCTGATCAAAGCCTATAGCGTGCTCGGTGATAGCGAGAAGGCCCGGACCGCGCTGAGCGATGCGCGCCGGGGACTCGCGGACGATCCGTCGGACCTGGCCCGGATCGAGGCTGCGGCCCGCGAACTCGGACTGGAAGGCTGACGTGACGCGGAAGGGGAGGCGCCTCGCCACCATCGGCATGGTTGGAAGCGTGCTGGCGTTCGCCGTCGGGCTGGTGCTCTTCGCCCTGCGCGATAACATCGTCTTCTTCTACGGACCCACCGAGCTTGCGGCAAAGTCCCCCATGCCGGGGACGCGTCTGCGGATCGGCGGCCTGGTCGAGCAGGGCTCGCTCGTGCGCTCCGGTCCCGATCGGGTCAGCTTCGCGGTTACCGACCTGAAGACCGCGGTGAAGGTCACCTATACCGGCCTGCTGCCGGACCTGTTCCGGGAGGGACAGGGCGTCGTGGCCGAGGGGACGCTCGAGCGGCCGGGCGTCTTCGCGGCCGATGCGGTCCTGGCCAAGCACGACGCCACCTATATGCCGAAGGACGTAGCCGATACCCTGAAGAAGCAGGGCGTCTGGCGCGGCGACGAGAAGGCCGCGAGCGCCGTCGGTCCGTCCGCCGCCTTGCAGTGAGGCGCATGCCGTGATCGTCGAAACCGGCCACTATGCTTTGGTCCTGGCCCTTGCCGTCGCGCTGGTCCAGTCCGTCCTGCCGCTCTGGGGCACGATCAGGCGGGATGCGGGGCTGGCCGGCATGGCCGGGGCGGCCGCCGGCGTGCAGTTCGCGCTCATCGCCTACAGCTTCGCGGCGCTCGTCTACGCGCATATCGCGTCCGACTTCAGCCTGACCACGGTGGTGGAGAACTCCATCTCCACCAAGCCGCTGATCTACAAGATTGCGGGCGTGTGGGGGAACCACGAAGGCTCGATGCTGCTCTGGGTGCTGATCCTCGCTTTGTTCGGGGCGGCGGTCGCGGGCCTCGGGCGCGGCATGCCCGACGACCTGCGGGCCAACACGCTCGCCGTGCAGGGCTGGATCGCCGCGGCGTTCCTGCTGTTCATCCTGCTGACGTCGGATCCCTTCGCGCGCAGCTTTCCCGCGCCGTTCGAGGGCCATGATCTCAACCCGATCCTGCAGGACCTCGGCCTCGCCATCCACCCGCCGCTGCTCTACCTCGGCTATGTCGGCTTCTCCATCGTCTTCTCCTTCGCGGCCGCGGCCCTGATCAGTGGCCGGCTCGACGCCGCCTGGGCGCGCTATGTCCGGCCGTGGATCCTGATCGCCTGGATCTTCCTGACGCTCGGCATCGCGATGGGCTCCTACTGGGCCTACTACACGCTGGGATGGGGCGGCTTCTGGTTTTGGGATCCGGTCGAGAACGCCTCCCTCATGCCCTGGCTCGCCGGCACGGCGCTGCTGCATAGCGCGGCCGTGATGGAAAAGCGGGAGGCCCTGAAGATCTGGACCCTGTTCCTTGCGATCCTGACCTTCTCGCTGTCGCTGCTCGGCACCTTCCTCGTCCGCTCCGGCGTCCTCACCTCGGTCCATTCCTTCGCCAGCGATCCCACCCGCGGCGTGTTCATCCTGGGCATTCTCACCATCTTCATCGGCGGCTCGCTGGCGCTCTATGCGTGGCGCGCGCCCGCTCTGCAGCAGGGCGGGCTGTTCGCCCCCGTTTCGCGCGAGGGGGCGCTCGTCTTCAACAACCTCCTGCTGACCACCTGCTGCGCCACCGTGCTGACGGGCACGCTGTACCCGCTGGCCTTGGAGGCCCTGACCGGCACCAAGATCTCGGTCGGGCCGCCCTTCTTCAACCTGACCTTCGGGCCGATCGTCGTGCCGATCCTGCTCGCCATGCCCCTCGGCCAGTCGCTCGCCTGGAAGCGCGGCGACCTGCTCGGGGCGGCGCAGCGGGTTGCGGTCGCCGCGGCGCTCGGACTCGGGCTCGCCGTGGTGCTCGCCGCGGTGCTGCGCGGCGGTCCGGTCCTCAGTGCGGTCGGCGTCGGCCTGGCCCTCTACCTCATCCTCGGCGGCTTCGCCGACATCGCAGGGCGGATCTGGAAGCGGGGATCTTCCTTGAGCGTGGCTCTCGGCAAGGCGGCCGGCTTGCCCCGCTCGGCCTGGGGAACGGCCGTGGCGCATGCGGGGCTTGGCGTGACCGTTCTCGGCCTCGCCGCGACCGGGTGGGGTGCGGAGCGGATCGCCTCGGTGCGTCCAGGCGAGTCGGTGGGCCTTGGGCCCTATGTCGTGACCCTCGGCCCGCTCGCCTCTCGGCAAGGACCCAACTACAGCGCGGTCTCCGCACCCACGGAGGTGCGACGCGACGGCGTGCTCGTCGCGACGATCGATCCGCAGAAGCGCACCTTCCCCGCCCGCCAGATGACGGTCACCGATGCCGGCATCGCCACGCTCGGGCTGGGCCAGGTCTATGTGAGCCTCGGCGACACGCATCCGAGCGGTACGGTGGACGTGCGGATGTACTGGAAGCCGCTCGTCACGGCGATCTGGTTCGGAGCGCTGGTGATGGCGCTCGGGGGCGCGCTCTCGTTGAGCGACCGGCGTTTGCGGATCGGTTTCGCGCGCAAGGCGGTGCGGCGCGCCCGGGCGGACGGGACGGCGCCGGTCCCCATCACCCAGCCGGCGGAGTAACCGGCATGCGTCGCCGGCTCGCCGCCCTGGCCTTTCTCGTGATCTCGGCGGCTTCGGCCCATGCCGTCGAGCCGGATGAGATCCTGCCCGACCCCGCGCTGGAAGCGCGGGCGCGGGCGCTTTCCTCCGGCCTGCGCTGCATGGTCTGCCAGAACCAATCGATCGACGATTCGCATGCGACCCTGGCCCGCGACCTGCGCCTGCTCGTGCGCGAGCGGCTGAGGGCAGGGGACAGCGACGAAGCGATCCGCGACGCGCTGGTCGCGCGCTACGGCGATTTCGTGCTCCTCAAGCCGCCCCTCAATGGGCGGACGGCGCTGCTCTGGGGGTTGCCCTTCGTGCTGCTGGGAAGCGGGGCGCTCGGACTGCTTCTGGCGCGTCGCCATACCGTTCCGCCATCGCCCGTGGTGCCGCTCAGCGCGGACGAGCAGGCCCAACTCGACCGCCTCCTGCGGTCCGACCCCGCCTGAGCCCCGGCCCGCGACAAAGCTTACGAAGAATTCATCGCCCGGAAATGGTGATGTAAGCCGCCCCGCCCCATGTTGCCCTCATGAGCACGACCGATGCGGGGTGCCTCTGTTCCAAGCATCGAGGAGTTCCCCCATGATGAGGCGCCACGAGATAAATGCCGTGTCACCGACCCGCGCACCGCGCAAGACGCTCCGCGCGTCCCTGCTGGCAGCGGCTGCGGTCGTGGCTGTCGGCGGCTTCGCGGCCGAGTCCACGCTTCTGTCGAGCTATCCGGTTCAGGCCGCGCAGATCGCGCCCGAGGCGGCTCCGGCACAGATCGCGCCAGGCTCCTTCGCCGACGTTGTCGACCGCGTCAGCCCGGCCGTCGTCTCGGTCAAGGTCAAGATCACCGAGAACGACGAGGACAGCAGCGACGACAATGGCGGCCCGCAGCAGCGGAGCATGCCGAACATCCCCAAGGATGATCCGCTCTACCGCTTCTTCAAGCAGTTCGGCGAAGGCAATGGCGGGATGCCGCGCAACCATCCCCATGTCGGCATGGCCCAGGGATCCGGCTTCTTCATCTCGAAGGACGGTTATCTCGTCACCAACAACCACGTGGTCGAACACGCCACCGATGTGGAGCTGACCCTGCAGGACGGCCGCGTCGTGCCGGCCACGGTGGTCGGGACCGACAAGAAGACCGATCTCGCTCTCCTCAAGGCCAAGACCGGCGACAACTACCCCTATGTGCCGTGGGGTGACCATACCCCGCGTGTCGGCGACTGGGTGATCGCGGTCGGCAATCCGTTCGGCCTGGGCGGCACCGTGACCGCCGGCATCGTCTCGGCGCGCGGACGCGACATCGGTTCGGGCCCCTACGACGACTTCCTGCAGATCGACGCGCCGGTGAACCGCGGCAATTCGGGCGGCCCGACCTTCAACACGCAGGGCCAGGTGGTGGGCGTCAACACCGCCATCTTCTCGCCGTCCGGCGGGAGCGTCGGCATCGGCTTTGCGATCCCGGCCGAGGTGGCCAAGGACGTCGTCGCTGCCCTCAAGACCAACGGCGCGGTGGCCCGCGGCTGGCTCGGCATCCAGATCCAGCCGGTCAGCGCCGAGATCGCCGACAGCCTGGGCCTGAAGGGCACCAAGGGCGCGCTGGTGGCCGAGCCGCAGAAGGGCTCGCCCGCGGCCGATGCGGGGATCAAGTCCGGCGACGTCGTCCTGTCGGTCAATGGCGAGGACATCGACGGCCCGCGCGAACTGTCCCGGAAGATCGCCGGCATGGGTCCGGACAAGAAGGTCGACCTGACCGTGTTCCGCGACGGCAAGAACGAGACGCTCAACGTCACGCTCGGCAAGTTGCCCGCCGACATGGAAGCCAAGGCTGAGCCCACGGCTCCCCAGGAGGAGGACAAGGCGCAGCTTGCTTCGCTCGGTCTCACCCTCGTCCCGTCGTCCGTCGTCCCCGGCGGGTCCAAGGAGGGGGTCACGGTGGCCGAGGTCGATCCCGACGGCATCGCGGCCCAGAAGGGCCTCAGCGTCGGCGACGTGATCCTGGAAGCCGGCGGCAAGATGGTCTCCAAGCCGTCCGACATCACCACCGCCTTCAGCGCCGCGAAGAAGGACGGCCAGAAGGCCCTCCTGATGCGGGTCAAGAGCGGCGACAGCATCCGCTTCGTCGCCCTCGCGACCAAGGCCAGCGGCTGACATCGCCACAGCGGCCCGGGCTCCGGCCCGGGCCGCTTAAAGCCGACCCTCCCGCTCTGCGGCACGGGCGGCTGACGCGACGACCTGAGTGCGGTAGATGTCCGGGATGAAGCTGCTCATCATCGAGGACGACGCGGAAGCCGCAGGCTATCTCGCCAAGGCCTTCGCGGAGGTGGGTCACCTCGCCGATGTCGCCAAGGACGGGCTCGACGGCTATGCTCGCGCGCAGGACGGCGGCTACGACGTCCTGATCGTCGACCGCATGCTGCCCAAGATGGACGGACTCTCGCTCATCGGCGCCCTGCGCGAGCAGAAGATCGAGACTCCCGTGCTGATCCTGTCGGCCCTCGGGCAGGTGGATGATCGGGTGAAGGGGCTCCGGGCCGGCGGCGACGACTATCTCTCCAAGCCCTACGCCTTTGCCGAATTGCTGGCGCGCATCGAGGTCCTGGCCCGGCGCAAGGGATCGGATGGCGCGGCCCAGACGGTCTACCGGGTGGGCTCGCTGGAGCTCGATCGCCTCAGCCACAAGCTGACCCGCGCAGGCAAGGAGATCACGCTGCAGCCGCGCGAATTCCGGCTTCTCGAATACCTCATGCGCCATGCGGGGCAGGTCGTCACGCGTACGATGCTGCTCGAGAATGTCTGGGACTACCACTTCGACCCGCAGACCAACGTCATCGACGTCCACATCTCCCGGCTGCGTTCGAAGATCGACCGCGGCTCCGAGCCGCCGGTGCTGCACACGGTCCGGGGCGCCGGATACATGATCCGTGACGGCGCTCACTAAGCTTTTCCGCACGACCGTCTTCAAGCTGTCGCTGGCCTATCTGGTGATCTTCGGGCTGGGGACGGCCCTGATCCTCGGGGGCCTCGCCTGGGATGTGAACCTGCTCCTCGACGAGCAGATCGGCCAGACCGTGCAGGCCGAGATCACCGGTCTGGCCGAACAGTACGGGACCGGCGGGATCCGCGAACTCGTCGGCGTCATCGAGCGGCGCACCGCCCAGCCCGGCTCCTCCCTCTACCTCGTGACCAACCATGCCGGACAGACCCTGGCCGGCAATGTGGCGACCCTCCCGCCGGGGGTGATCGACCACCCCGGCCTTGTCGAGACCTCTTACGATCGCCCCAACGAGCCGGGCCGGAGCTACTTCGCCCTCGCCCGCGTCTTCGAACTGCCCGGCGGTTTCCGGCTGCTGGTCGGCCGGGACCTCGGCGAACGCGAGAACCTGCGCGCGGTGATCGCGCACGCGCTCGTGACCTCGCTCGCCTGGCTGGCGGGCATCGGGGTCGTCGGCGGCATCATCGTCGCCCGTCGCGTGCTTCGAAGGGTCGATGCCATGAGCGACACCGCCGCCACCATCATGAGCGGGGACCTCACGCGGCGGCTGCCCCATGCCGGCATGGGCGACGAACTCGATCGCCTCGCCCTCAACCTCAACGCGATGCTGGACCGCATCGGCGAGCTGATGGCCGGCGTCAAGCAGGTCTCGGACAACATCGCGCATGACCTGCGGACGCCCCTGACCCGCCTGCGCAACGGCGCCGAGCAGGCGCTCCGCTCGGCCCGGACGCCGGACGAATACCGGCTCGCGCTGGAGAAGATCATCGAGGAGGCCGATCGGCTGATGAGCATCTTCTCGGCCC
>CAXTVD010000107.1:0-11990 GCA_964247575.1 uncultured Lichenihabitans sp. | reverse complement strand
TCCGCAAGGGCGACATGGATGCGACGCTGTCGCAGAACCCGCTCACCATGGCGTCGCAGTCGGTGAAGTATGTCGACCAGTTCTTCAACGGCGACAAAGCCAGCATCCCGGCCCACCAGTTCTGGCCGCACATCCTGCTCACCAAGGACAATATCGACGGTCCCGAGGTGAAGCAGTACGGGCTCTGGGGCGAGGCCGTCTAGCCGGCAGAGCCCGTGGCGCACCTGCTGGAACTCGAGAGCATCTCGAAATCGTTCGTGGGCGTCCCCGTCCTTGCCGACGTGTCGATGGCGCTCGCCCGCGGCGAGGTTCTCGGCATCGTCGGTGAGAACGGGGCCGGCAAGTCGACACTGATGAAGATCCTCGCCGGGATTTACCGCGCCGATGCGGGGCACATCCGGCTCGACGGGCAGCCGTTCGAGCCGACCGGGCCGCGCGATGCCCTGAAGGCCGGCATCAAGGTGGTGCACCAGGAGCTCAGCCTTTTCCCCGATCGGACCGTCGGCGAGAACATCTTCGCCGGCGCGCTGCCGCGCACCGCGTTCGGTACCATCCGTCGCGGCCGTCTGATGCGGGACGCGCGCGGCGTCCTCGCCCGCGTCGGCCTCGACGTGCTGCCCTCGGCCAAGATCCGGACGCTGTCGCTCGCGCAGCGCCAGCTGGTCGAGATCGGTCGCGCCTTGTCCCTCGAGGCGCGCATCATCGTCATGGACGAGCCGACCGCGACCTTGACGACGCACGAGGTGGAGTTCCTGAAGGGGGTCATTCGTGGCCTGAAGAGCGAGGGCGTCGGCCTCATCTTCATCAGTCACCATCTCGAAGAAGTGTTCGAGATCTGCGACCGCGTGGCCGTCATGCGCGACGGCCGTTGCGTTGAGATCCGCCCGGTCGGTGATTGGACTGAAAACAGCATGGTCCAGGCCATGGTGAACCGCCCGATCGACAAGTTCTTTCCCAAGCGGGAGATCGAGCGCGGCCGGGTTCTGCTCGCCGTCGACCGCCTCGCGAGCGGCAGACGGTTTCAGGACGTCTCGTTCGAGGTGAAGGCGGGTGAGATCTATGGGCTGGCCGGCCTTGTCGGCGCCGGCCGCACGGAGGTCCTGAAAACGATCTTCGGCGCCCTGCCGCTGACCGCCGGTGCCGTCCGGATCGAGGGCAGGGAGCACCGGCCGCATTCGCCGCGCCGCTCGCTTGCCGACGGCGTGGTGCTGACGCCGGAGGACCGCAATGCCGAGGGACTCGTGCTGCCCTTTTCCATCCGCAACAACATCGCCATGTCGACGCTCGGCCGGCTGGCGCGGTTAGGGATCGTCTCCCGGCGCGCCGTGGCGAAGCTGGCCGATACATCCATCCGCGCGCTGCGCATCCGGACAACGTCGTCGGCGCAGGAGGTGCGGCGCCTGTCGGGCGGCAACCAGCAGAAAGTCGTGCTGGGGCGGGCCATGTCGGTCACGCCCCGGATCTTCATGCTGGACGAGCCGACGCGCGGGGTCGATGTCGGGGCCAAGGTGGAAGTCTACACGCTGATCGGCGACCTCGCCGCCACCGGGGCCGCGATCCTCATCGTGTCCTCGGATCTCCTGGAACTGCTGGGCCTGTGCGACCGGATCGGCGTGATGCGGGCCGGACGGCTCGCGGGCGAGGTGAACCGCCCGGATTTCTCGCAGGACCGCATCATGTCGCTGGCGGCAATCGGGTGAAGCGATGAGCATCAAACAGACCGCCGGCCTCGAACAGGCGGTCGCCCCCAGCCGGCGGTTCTCCGTCGACATCAGCGACCTGACGGTCCTGATCGTCTTTCTCGCCATCGTGACGTATCTGGCGTTGTCGACCTCCTCGTTCCTGTCGACCGCCAACGTGATGGCGATCCTGGTCGCGACGTCGCTCATTGCGGTGGTGGCCTGCGGGCAGACCTTCGTGATCATCACGGGGGGCATCGATCTGTCGTCGGGTTCGGTCGTGGCCTTGTCCGGCGTCATCACGGGCATGGTGCTTCAGGCCCATGTGCCGGTTCCGGCCGCCATCGGGATCGGCATTCTGGTCGGCGCGGCCTGCGGGCTGTTCAACGGCCTGGCCGTCACCTATCTCGGCATGAATCCCTTCATCGTCACGCTGGCGGCCATGGCGATGGCCCGCGGACTGGCCTTCATCCTGCCGAGCGGGGCCACGATCTTCGGCTTCGACGACAGCTTCGACCAGATCGGCGGCGGGCTCGTCGGACCGCTGCCCATCGCGGGACTGATCTCGCTCGCGGCCCTGCTGATCGGCGCCTTCGTTCTGGGCAAGACGGTGTTCGGCGCCGAGGTCTATGCGGTCGGCGGCAACCGCGAGGCGGCCAACATGACCGGAATCCCGGTCAGGCGGACGCTGCTCGCCGTGTATCTCATCTCCGGCTCTCTGGCCGGCCTCGGCGGCATCATCCTCACCGGCCGGCTCGACTCGGCGCAGCCCATCGCGGCACAGGGCCTGGAGCTCAACGCGATCGCGGCCGTGGTCATCGGTGGCGCCTCGCTGTTCGGCGGACGCGGCTCCATGCTCGGCACCATCCTGGGGGTGCTGCTGATCGGCGTCATCAACAACGGCCTGACCCTGCACAACGTCGAGCCGTTCTGGGTGCAGTTCATCCAGGGCGCCGTGATCTTCCTTGCGGTGCTGTTCGATTCGCTCAACACCAAGCGGAAGGCGGCGGGCTAGCTCGCGCGCGAAGAGGTGTCCCGGACGCAGGACGACGGCGCCTGCCGCAGGCGGCCGTGGGAGTCGCGGGGCCGGACCAAAGGCATTCAAGAGGATCGGAAGCCATGAAATACCGTCTGCTCGGCCGTTCGGGCCTCAAGGTGTCGGTCATCACGATGGGCACCTTCACCTTCGGGGGTCGCGGCGACTTCGCCATGACGGGAAGCCAGGGCGTGCCCGAGGCGCAGCGGCTCGTCGGCACCTGCCTGGACGGCGGCGTCAACTTGTTCGACACCTCGAACATGTACTCGCTCGGCCTGTCGGAGGAGATCCTCGGCGAGGCGCTCGGCGACAGGCGTCACGACGTTCTGATCTCGTCGAAGGCCCGCATGCGGATCGGCGATGGTCCCAACGACGAGGGCGTGTCCCGCTACCACCTCATCCGCGAGTGCGAGCGCAGCCTGAGCCGGCTCAAGCGCGACCACATCGACATCTACTACATGCACGAATGGGACGGTCAGACGCCGCTCGACGAGATGCTGTCGGCGCTCGACAGCCTCGTGCAGCAGGGCAAGATCCGCTATATCGGCTGCTCCAATTATTCGGGCTGGCACATCATGAAGGCGCTCGGCGTGAGCGACCTGAAGGGCTATCCGCGCTTCGTCACCCAGCAGATCCACTACACCCTGGAAGCCCGCGAGGCCGAATACGAACTGCTGCCCATCGCCGTCGA
The DNA here is from genome assembly GCA_964247575.1 of uncultured Lichenihabitans sp. Classification (GTDB taxonomy): domain Bacteria; phylum Pseudomonadota; class Alphaproteobacteria; order Rhizobiales; family Beijerinckiaceae; genus Lichenihabitans. The sequence goes on along the minus strand of CAXTVD010000107.1, from coordinate 8,584 downwards.
CCAGGGGCTCGGGGTGCTCATCTGGAGCCCGCTGGCGGCCGGACTGCTGAGCGGCGCGCATCGGCGCGACCAGGCCGTGCCGCCCGGCTCGCGCCAGGCTAAGGGCTGGACGGAGCCCCCGATCCGCGATCTGGAGCGGCTGTGGAGCATCGTCGATGCGCTCGTGGCCGTCGCCGAGGCGCGCGGCGTCTCGGCGGCCCAGGTGGCGCTCGCCTGGTCGCTGGAGCGGCCCGGCATCACCTCAGCCGTGGTGGGCGGCGAAACGGAGGCGCATTTCCGGGACAACATCGCGGCCGCCGACCTCGTGCTGACGGCGGAGGAGCGCAAGAGCCTCGACGAGGTCAGCGCGCTGCCGATGATCTACCCCTACTGGCACCAGGGCCAGTTCGCCCGCGGCCGGTTCAGCGACGCCGATTGGGCGCTTCACCGCGGCAACCCTTACGCCCTCGCATAAAGGGGGGCGTTCGCGACCGCCTGCCAGGCTGTCCGCGATGATTCTGGCTGGGCTCGGGCGGGGTGTTCCCGTCAGGCGCTGGTCCTGTCGCTCGCCTCCGCCCCCGGCGCGGACAACTGCCGGAGCGGGCGGCGGTACCGGACCTTGAGGCCGGTCTGCCCGGTCGACGTCAGCCTGAACTCGAAGGTGTCCGTCTCGATCACCTCGAAGCGGACCGGGATGACTCCGTTCCGGAAAACCAGTTCGGTCGCGGTGAAATCCTTCTCCGCCGTGATCGTCGAGCCATGCCGCAGCACATCGACGACGCAGCACATGGCCGTACCCAGCTCCTGCGGCATCGCGTAGAACTCGACCTCGTAGCTCCCCGGCCACAAGGTGCAGTAGGGCCCGTAGAGCACGCAGCCCGCATCTCCCTCGCTGGTGACGACGTAGATCTCTCCGTCATATTGCTTGAGCTGACCAATCGAATACTGCAGCACTGGTTTGATCCGAAGTCGATGGCGGCGATCGGCAGGGCGTCGGCATGGGCCGGACGCTCTGTGTATCAGCATACGAGGCGTGGCCAACACCTCTTCAGGTGAGAGGAAACGAACGGAGCGGGCGCCTTGCCGGTTCTCTGCATCGTGCCCGAATTGCGAAGCGCCCGGGGAGACGTGCGGCCCCGCCCGGCGCCGGCCTCGTCTGTCCTCTCCCGTGGCGCAACCCGTGACCTCGCGCTCTCAAGGGTGACGCCGCGGCCAGCCCGAACCCTGGGTCTCGCACGCCGAACGCTCCTCGCTGCGAAACTCCTGGTTCAGCATCACTCAACCCGCTCTCATCGTCCACGGAAGATTGCGGGTGCATCCTTGTGCCTCTGGTCCCTGCTCCCAGCCAGGGGCTGCGCGTCGCCGCTGCACGCCGCGACAAGGACCCGATCGCCCGCAGCGGCTCGGGGAGCTTGCGACACGGACCCCGGATAGCGGTTCGATCGTTTCCACCGCTCTCATTCAGGAATCAAGTGACCGTGCTCCAACGCACTTTTCCGCTCTTCGCCCTCGGGATCGTGACGATCATGACCGGCGCCAACGCCACCGCTGCCCTCTCGGCCCCGGTCAGGATCGCCAGGCATCACCACCACGCATCGGGGGGTGACGCTGCAAGCCGTCCCGCCGCCCCGTCCGGTTTCGGAACCGATGCCGATGCGGGGGGCTATCGCATCAACCGCCAGGGGTTCGGCAACGACGTGCCAGGCGCGGATGGCAGCTTCGGCGGCTATCCCGCCGGGAGCGCGGGGGCCGAGGAACTGCAGAACAATCAGCGCTACAAGTGCCGTGACCTGCCCGAAACCTGCTGAACGGTTTCCGCTGGGCCTCTCGGAGCCTGCGCTTGCGCCGGCCGGAGCGACGGCAGTCCAACCTCAGAGGGAGGCTTCATGCGACAGATCTCCATCGCTCTCGCGGCCCTGGCCCTCAGCAGTCTGGGAGCCGGCGCACAGGCGCCGGTTCCCCAGCAGCCCACGGCCGGCCCGCTCGGCGTGGTTGGCCGTGGCGGCCAGACCCTGCTGTCGATCCCTGCGACCCTCGGCACCACCCAGGCCGAGCTCGACTACCAGGACCTCGGCGCCAGCATCCAGCGATTGAACGATCGCGTCTTCGTCGGGGCCGCGACGGTCAATGACGGGACGGCGGCCCGAACGGGGAAGGACTGGGTGGAAGCGCTGATTCCGAACACCACCAACGTCGCCCAGTTCGCCTCGATTTCGACGATCGGTGGCTTCGGCGTGCTCGGGGCATCCCGGTCCTCCGATGGCGGCGAGCCCGTCGGGTTCGCCGTCGGGGTCGCGGCTTTTGCGGTGGGGGACGACACCGCGCACGACCACAAGACCACGACGGCCTTCTATGCCGAAGCACGGCGCCGGCCGGGCCTGCCCTACGATCCCGGCAATGCGCGGGGCAACTTCGTCGTGGCGCAGGAGAACGACATCCACAACATGGCCGGAGCGGGAAGCCAGGTCGGCACGATCGACCCCTACCGCATGTACCAGGACCTCACGGCCGCCGACACGCTGCTGGCGAGCGGCAAGCCGGGGCTGAGCACGGTCGATGCCACCGTCGCGCTCGGCGTCGTGAACAACGGGTCGGCCTTCCGGCATGGGATCGTGTTCGGGGCGACGGCACTGACCGGCGACGACGGCCGAAGCGGCACCGGCTCGGCCCTGGCGATGGGCGCCGGACAGCAGATCGAGTGGTATGCGCCCGGATCGCCGCCGGCCGTGCAGGCCGCCATCCGCTCCGACATCGCCGTCGACGCCGCGACGGCGGGCGGTCCGCAACTCATCGCGTTCACGCCGGCCGGGCTTGCGCTGGGGTCGGGCGGCGCGCCCGGCCTTGTCGTCGACACGCACGGCCACCTCCGGACGGCTCTGCGGGAGCCCGCCGCCTCGGCCTGCGGCCTGGGTGCGCAGCTCAGCGGCTCCGACCAGGCCGGGCTGGTCCGGACGGGATCGGGCGCGCAATCCTGCCGGATCACCTTCGCCCAACACTATGGGTCCGTGCCCTTCTGTGTCGTCAGCGGCCAGCAGCCCGGCCGATCCCCTGGTTACAGCCTCGATGCCGACGGGATCACCTTGCGCGGTGTCGCGGGGAAGGGCGCCTACAACTACATCTGTTTCGCCCAGGCCGGCGGATGAGCGCGGTCGACGATGCCGGGGGCCGGGCCGTGGCTCACACCACGGGATAACCGAGCTGCTTGTCCCGCCGGCGCTCGACGGAGGAGGGGATCTTCAGGCTCTCGCGGTATTTGGCGACCGTCCGCCGCGCAATCATGATGTCGGCCGCCTTCAGCCGAACGACGATCGCGTCGTCGGACAGGATGTCGGCCGGACTCTCGCCATCGATCATCTGCTTGATCCGGAACCGGACGGCCTCGGCCGAGTGCGCATCGCCGCCGAGGCTCGAGGCGATGGAGGCCGTGAAGAAATATTTGAGTTCGAACAGGCCGCGCGGCGTCGCCATGTACTTGTTCGAGGTCACCCGCGAGACCGTGGATTCGTGCATCCCGATCGCGTCGGCGATCGCCTTGAGGTTCAAGGGCCTGAGATGTTCGACGCCCTTGGCGAAGAAGGCATCCTGCTGGCGCACGATCTCGCTCGACACCTTGAGGATCGTGCGCGCCCGCTGTTCCAGGCTCTTGGTCAGCCAGTTGGCCGTCTGCAGGCAGTTCGCCACGAAGCTGCGATCGGCCTCGTTGGCCTTGTTGCCGTGCACCTTGGCATAATAGGTCTGGTTCACCAGCACGCGCGGCAGCACGTCCGTGTTGAGCTCGACGTTCCAGCCCCCGTCCTGGGCCAGCCAGACATAGACATCCGGCACGACGGTCTGCACCGGCCCGCTGCCGTAGAGCCGCCCCGGCTTGGGGTCGAGCCGGCGGATCTCGGCGATCATGTCGGCCAGATCGTCCTCGTCGACCCGGCAGAGCCGCCGCAGCCCGGCATAGTCCCGCTTGGCCAGGAGATCGAGGTGGTCGACGAGGCAGGCCATGGCCGGATCGAAGCGGTCATTCTCCTTGAGCTGCAGGGCGAGGCACTCGGCGAGGCTGCGCGCCCCGATGCCGGTGGGCTCGAAGCTCTGGACGATGGCCAGAACGGCTTCGACCTGCACCAGCGACGTGCCGAGCCGGCCCGCAATGCCCTCCAGGCTGTCGCTGAGATAGCCGGCTTCGTCGATGACGTCGATGAGCGCTCCGCCGATCATGCGCTGGATCGGATCCAGCACGGCGACCGCGAGCTGCTCGTTCAGGTACTCATGCAGGCTGAGGGGGGCGGCCACGAAGCTCTCGAGATTGCCTGCCTCGCCCTCGCCCGATCCGCCGGGCGCTCCGCTCCAGGAGGTGGCGGAAAGCCCGTGCGTCTCGGCGGCGCCTTGGACCTCGGTGGGAGCGAGGATCCGCTCTCCATCGAACGCGTTCTCGAGCTCCGTCCCAAGATTGCTCTCCAGGGCGCCGCGGTCCACCTCGAACTCGGTCGAGGTCCAGTCCCGTTCGCTCGGCTCGGCGGCGCTCGCCGCCTCCGGAGCGGGCGCGTCGTGCGGATCGGGACGCTCGTCGATCCGCTCGAGCAACGGGTTGCGCTCAAGCTCGTCCTCGATGAAGGAGGCGAGTTCGAGATTGGAGAGTTGCAGCAGCTTGATGGCCTGCAGGAGCTGCGGCGTCATCACCAGGGACTGGCCCTGGCGCATCACGAGTTTGGCTGAAAGCGCCATCACGAGGACTCTACGCTTAAGCGGAACGCGACCATTGGGGGATGTCGTCTGCCGATCGGAGCCTCCAGACCTCTCGCCCACTGGCGTCATAGCACACCATTTGGGCAGTGTGCATGGCGGAACGGAACTTGCTAGCGGATCTGTTGCGGAGGGTGTCCAAAGCGCTTCACTCCGGGTCCGCGTGGCCGTCGGCGTGGGCGGCCGGCGCTAGAGCCGGAAGTCCTCGCCGAGATAGTAGCGCCGCACGTCGGCATCGGCGACGATCTCGTCCGGCGTCCCCTGGGTGAGGACGTGGCCGGAATGGATGATGTAGGCCCGGTCGATCAGCCCGAGCGTCTCACGCACGTTGTGATCGGTGATGAGAACGCCGATCCCGCGCCCCTTCAGATGCAGGACGAGATCCTGGATGTCGCCGATCGCGATCGGGTCGATGCCGGCGAACGGCTCGTCCAGAAGCATGAAGGAAGGGTGACCGGCGAGGGCGCGCGCGATCTCGCAGCGTCGGCGTTCGCCGCCCGACAGCGCGATGGCCGGGCTCTTCCGCAGGCGGGCGATGTTGAACTCGTCCAGCAGGCTGTCGAGTTCCTCCTCGCGCTGGGCCTTGTCGCGAACGGTCAGCTCTAGCACCGCGCGGATGTTGTCCTCCACGCTCAGACCCCGGAAGATGGAGGCTTCCTGCGGCAGGTAGCCGATGCCGAGCCGTGCGCGGCGATACATGGGCAGGCCGGTGACATCATGCCCGTCGAGATCGATGCGGCCCTTGTCCGGCGGAACGAGGCCCGTGATCATGTAGAACACGGTCGTCTTGCCGGCTCCGTTGGGCCCGAGCAGGCCCACGGCCTCGCCGCGCTGCACTTCGAGGCTGACGTCCTGCACGACCTGCCGGCCGCGGTAGGACTTGCCGATATGGTAGGCGCCGAGCAGGCCCGGCGCGCCCTCCGACGACAGGCCGGCCTGCGCCGCCGCGTCTTGTCCTGCGCCGACCGGCAGATCCACCGATGGCCGGGTTCGCCGCCAGAACGGAAGGGTCAGCCCGGGGAACACGCTCAAGGATGGGCGACCGCATGAGCGACGCCGGGCGGGCTCGGAGGCCTGCGGAAGCGCGCCGTCATCGCCCGACCGCGGTTTCGGGCCGCCGTGAGGGCGGCGCTTCGGTCGGCTTGCTCTTCTTGGGGGCCGCCCCGCTTGGGCTGCCCGAACCCGGCGTGAACACGCTCCGCACCCGGCCGGCGGTCTGGCCGGACGACACCTGGGCCTGGCCGGTCGTCATGTCGTAGACCAGCTTGTCGCCCTTGATGATGTTGGTGGCCTGGGTGAGGGTGACGTTGCCCGTCAGCGTGATCTTGTTGTCGGCCTTGTCGTAGCTGCCGTTGTCGCCGGTGCCGACCTCGTCCTTCGACACGACCGTCACGGGGCCCTGCGCCTCCATACGCCGGATCGAGTTGCCCGACGCGATGCCGGGATCGGGGGACGGCGCCTGGTCCTCCGCCCGCTTGGGCTCCTTGTTGAGGAAGATCGTGAGGGTGGAGGCGCGCAGCGTCGAGTCGCCCTGCTTGGCGACGACGCTGCCGGTGTAGACGAGCCGGCCCTCCTTGTCGAAGTAGTCGAGCTTGCCGGCATCGATGCTGACGGGCTCCTTGGAGTTCGCGCCGGGCAGCAGCCCGCCTGTCGGCCGGGCGGCCTGGCCCGCCGCGCCCTGGGCCGCCATCAGCCCCGCGGCGACCAGGGTCGACGCGACGGTCGCTCGACGACGTTGCGAACGCGCCGTCATGGTGCGGGAACCTGCTGTGGGCCGGCGGCGGCGACCGGGGCGTCCTCCTTCTGGTCCGGCACCATGGTGCTGTGAACATGGCCTTCGAACGTCACGTGCCGCCCTCCGTCCACGGCCTGCATCCGATCGGCGTCGACCGTGCTGCCCCGCATGACCACCGTCACGGGCTTGTCGGTTGTCACCGTGCTCGTCTTGAACGACACCTTCGCGTCCTGGGCGTGGACGTCGAGGCCGGTGTCGCCGACGATATGGACCGCGCTGGTGAGGTCCATCGACTCGGACGCGCTATCGTAGACGCCGGTCGCCGCAGACACCTTGGTGAGGCTCTTGTCGCCCATGGTGAGCTGCGCCTGCAGGTCGTGCAGCTCGAAGATGGTGGGAAGCTTGATGTCCTGCACCGCGGAGGAGGCGGTGATCGTGTAGGGCCGCCCGTCCTTGTGGTAGCCCGACAGACGGGGATTGGCCATAGTCACCTTGGTGCCGCTCAGCGAGGCGCTCTCGATCGAGACGCCGTCCACCCCCCGAAACGGGTTGAACACGGTGAACAGCACGATGCCGCCACCGAGCGCGAGGGCGCCGGCCAGGGTGGCGAAGCGCAGGACCTTGACCCGGACGGAGTGCCGGCTCGCCGCGCGGAAGGCGCGCGTCTTGTCCGTCGCCGCGAAGGACGACAGCGGCAACCTGGTGAGAGACTTGGCGTGGTCGGTCATCGACGGTGGGCAGTCACGCTGGCTTGACACGGATCGGCCCTTGCAGGGCGCCGGCCGTCGAAGGCCGTGACATCGCCCGTCCCGATGGCCGAACCGTGGCAGGCCCGGACATCGGCCGGGAGAAGGGGCGCCTGTCTATTCATGCGCGAAGATATCCGCGTCCGGCCACCCCGCGAGATCGAGCCGGGCGCGGGTGGGAAGGAAGTCGAAGCAGGCCTGGGCCATCGCCCGCCGGCCCTCGCGCACGAGCAGCAGGTCGAGGCGCTCCTGTAGGGCGTGCAGGTGCAGCACATCGGAAGCGGCATAGGCCATCTGCGCCTCGGACAGGCTGGAGGCACCCCAGTCGGAGGACTGCTGCTGCTTGGACAGATCGACACCGAGGAGTTCGCGGCACAGCTCCTTGAGGCCGTGCCGGTCGGTATAGGTCCGCACGAGCTTGGACGCGATCTTGGTGCAGTAGAGGTTCTCGGTCATCGTGCCGAAGGCGTGGAACATGACCGCGATGTCGAAGCGCCCGAAATGGAACAGCTTCTGGACATTGGCATCGGCCAGCAGGCGCTGCAGGTTGGGCGCTTCGGTCTGCCCCTTGGCGATCTGAACGAGGTCCGCGTGACCGTCGCCGCCCGAGAGCTGCACCACGCAGAGCCGGTCGCGGTGGGGCTTGAGGCCCAAGGTCTCCGTATCGATGGCGACTCGTCCGCCATAGGCGCGCCCGGGTGGCAGGTCGTTCTGGTGGAGCGTGATCGTCATGCAGAGGTGGTAGCCGATAAGGGAGCGTCTCGAAAGCCGTGAATCGGGGTGCCTGGCTCAGGCCGCGAGCCGCCTCGATTTTCGGTCTTCGCGTTTGTGCACCGTGCAGGTTAAGCTTCGGACCCAAAGGAGCTCTTCCGCATGGCCGTCACCTTTGCCCGCGCCGCCTATGCCGACATGTTCGGTCCCACCACGGGTGACCGTATGCGCCTGGCCGACACCGCCCTGGTGGTCGCGATCGAGAAGGATTTCACGGTCTACGGCGAAGAGGTGAAGTTCGGCGGCGGCAAGGTCATCCGCGACGGGATGGGGCAGAGCCAGCGCTCGCGCGCGGAGGGCGCGGTCGACACCGTCATCACCAACGCCGTGATCATCGACCATGGCGGGATCATCAAGGCCGATGTCGGGCTGCGGGACGGCCGCATTGCCGCCATCGGCAAGGCCGGCAATCCGGAGATCCAGCCGGGGGTGACGATCGTGGTCGGTCCCGGCACGGAGGTCATCGCGGGCGAAGGCAAGATCCTCACCGCCGGCGGCTTCGACACGCACATCCATTTCATCTGCCCCCAGCAGATCGAGGAGGCGCTGATGAGCGGCATCACCTCCATGCTCGGCGGCGGCACCGGGCCGGCGACCGGCACCTTCGCCACCACCTGCACGC
>CAXTVD010000106.1:0-12017 GCA_964247575.1 uncultured Lichenihabitans sp. | reverse complement strand
GGCCAAGCTCGTGCTGGAAGCCGGCTTCACCGCCGGGCGTGGCGCGGCCGCCGCAAAGCCCCGCCTCGACGTCGTGATCCGCAATTTCATCAATGCCGGTCGCCTGCCGGGGCCGCGCTACACGGCCGCCGGCCCCGAGATCACGACGGTGGGCGGCCTCGGCGACTCCGCGCCCTCCCACATCCCCCACGAGGGGCTGAATCTCGGCATCGTCGTCTCGGGTCCCGAAGAGGTCCGCCGCACGGTGCGCACGCTGATCAAGTACGGGGTCGACTCCATCAAGCTGAACCTGTCGGGCGAGGAGATCACCGGCACGCGGGCCGAGGACACTCCCATGTCCGAGGAGGAGGTCGCGATGGCCTGCAAGGAGGCGCGGATGCGCGGCAAGGTCATCGCCGCGCATGCCCGCTCCTCGGAGTCGGTCAAGCAGTGCATCCGGCACGGCATCCAGAACATCTATCACGCCTCCTTCGCCGACGAGGAGGCTTTGGACCTGCTCGAGGCCAACAAGGACAAGCACTTCGTGGCGCCCGGCCTCGCCTGGCTCGTGCGGACCTCCAAGCATGCCGGCGACTACGGCATCAAGCCGGGCTCGAAGGTCGCGATGCTGTATGAGCGCGAGCTCGAAATGGCCATCGAGAGCATGAAGAAGATGCACCGCCGCGGCATCCGCATCCTGATCGGCGGCGACTACGGCTTCGCCTGGACGCCGCAGGGCACCAACGCCAAGGACATCGAATACTTCGTCGACCTCCTCGGCATGTCGCCGATGGAGGCGATCATGGCGGCGACCAGGTTTGGCGGCCAGATCATGGGCATGGGCGACGAACTCGGCCTCATCAAGGAGGGCTATCTCGCCGACATGATCCTCGTCGACGGCGATCCCATCGCCAACGTGCGGATCCTGCAGGAACATGATCGCCTTCTCGCGATCATGAAGGACGGCAAGTTCCACAAGCGTCCCCAGATGCAGGAGCAGCGCCGTCGCCTCATCGCCTGACAGCGATCGGCGCCGGCCCGAAAGGCTGATCCCCCATGAAGCATCCCGCTGTCGCCCTGACGACCGCGATCGGCGCCGGCCTGGTGCTGTGGCTGTTCCTGGCTCTCTGGCCGGCATGGCTGATCGCGGTGCTCGGCCCCAAGAAGGTGCTGGTCAACACCCTCTTCAACGGCGTGACGCTGGCGGGGCTGTACTTCCTGGTGGCGAGCGGATTCACGCTCGTGTTCGGCCTGATGCGCAACGTCAATCTCGCGCATGGCTCGCTCTACCTGTTCGGCGCCTATATCGGCTACGCCGTCGCGACCTGGACAGGCGTGTGGCTGCTGGGGGTCGCGGCGGGATTCGCGGCCTCGGCGCTCGTCGGCGTGCTGATGCAGGTCCTGATCTTCCGGCGCATGGAGGGCGACGACCTTCGCCAGACGCTGGTCACCATCGGCATCTCGATCGTCGCGGCGGACCTGATGCTCGCCGTGTTCTCGGGCAACACCTACCAGTTCACGCCGCCGGCATGGCTCGACGGCGCGGTGGCGACGCCCATCGTCACCGCGCTCAAGTCGAACGGCGACCCCGTCGTCATGATGTACCCGCTCTACCGCCTCTCCGTGCTGGTCATGGCGATCGCGATCGGCATCGCGCTATGGCTGTTCCTCAACAAGACCCGCATCGGCATGATGATCCGCGCCGGCGTTGATGACCGGGGCATGCTGTCGGCCACCGGCGTCAACGTCCATGTGGTCTTCGCCACCGTCTTCGCGATCGGCGCGGGCCTGGCGGGCCTCGCCGGCGTCATCGGCGGCACCGCACTCTCCATCGCGCCGGGCGAGGACGTCCGCTATCTGCTGGCCTCCCTCGTGGTCGTGATCGTGGGCGGCATGGGATCGGTGACGGGCGCGGCGCTCGGCGCGCTGATCATCGGGCTCGCCGAGCAGATCGGGCTCGCCTACTTCCCGACCTACGGCGTGGTGCTCACCTTCGTGATCATGGTCGTGGTGCTCGCGGTGCGGCCGCAGGGCCTGTTGGGGCGGCCGGCATGAGCGTGATCGAGGCCGGCGTGCCGCCCGCCGCCGCCGCGCAACCGGGCCTGTCGCCCGACGCGGTGACCGTGATCGGCTTGATCGCGCTGATCGGTTTCCCGATCTTCGCCTCCCCGTTCTTCACCTTCCAGATCGGGGCCTATTCGCTGGTGCTCGGCACCGTCGCGCTCTCGGTCATGATCCTGGGCGGCTATGGCGGGATGGTGAGCCTCGCGCAGATGACGGTGGCGGGCATCGCGGGCTACACGATCGCGATTCTCGGCCACAACGGCTCGAACGTGATGGGGCTCGGCTGGCCCTGGTGGCTCGCCGCCCCCGTCGCGATCCTGCTCGGTTCGACCGCGGCCGCCGCCATCGGTGCGCTCGCGGTGCGCACGGCCGGCATCTACACCATCATGATCACGCTCGCGATCGCCACCGCGTTCTTCTACTTCGTCCGCCAGAACTACGCGCTGTTCAACGGCTTCAATGGTTTCCACGGCGTCGAGCCGCCGACCGTCTTCGGCGTCTACTGGCACGATCCCGTGCCGTTCTACTATCTCGCGCTTGCGGTCGCGGGCTTCTTCTTTGCCGCGACCGTCTATGCCGAGCGCTCCACCTTCGGTCTCAGCCTGCAGGCGATGCGCGACAACCCGCGCCGCATGCGCGCCATCGGTTACGACGTTCCGGTGCATCGCGTCGCCGCCTTTTTCCTCGCCGGGGTGATCGCCTCGACGGCGGGCGTTCTGATGGTGTGGTTCAACGGCCAGATCTCACCCGGCTCGGTGAGCGTCTCGGCCGCGGTGGACAGCCTGGTGATCACGGTCGTGGGCGGCATCAAGCGCCCGATCGGCCCTTTTATCGGGGCCCTGCTGTTCGCGCTGCTGCAGAACTTCGCCGTCGACCTCGTCGATCCCGACCGCTTCAATACGGTGATCGGCCTCGTGTTCCTGGTCATCGTCCTGGTGTCGCCGGACGGCCTCCTGGGGCTGATCGACAAGGCACGCACGGTCACCCTGACCGACGCGCTGCGCGCAACCTCCCCGCGCAGACCACCGCCGTAGTCACGAGGGAGAAACAAGAATGAAGCCGGAGGGAATAGAGATGACGATCAGAACGACGTTGCTGGCCACGGTCGCGGCGCTTGCCGGTCTTGCGGGGGCTGTCACCGCCCACGCCGAGGACAGCATCAAGATGGGCGGCCTCGCGACGCTCGAGGGCGCGTTCACCGTGCTCGGCCAGGATGGCTTCCGTGGCATGCAGCTCGCCCTCAAGGAGGTGAACTACACCGTCGCCGGCAAGAAGATCGAGGTCGTTCAGGGCTCGTCGGACGCCTCGCCCGAGAGCGCCGTCAAGGCCGCGCGCAAGCTGGTCGAGCAGGACGGGGTGCAGGTGCTGATCGGGCCGCTCTCGGGCTCCGAGGGCATCGCGGTCAAGGACTACGCCAAGACCCAGCCGAAGGTGACGTTCCTCAACGGCTCGTCCGCCGCGCAGGATACGACCCTGTTCAGCCCGGCCGACAACTTCTTCCGCTTCAACACCGATGGCGCGCAGTGGATGGCCGGCCTCGGCGAGTACATCTACAAGGTGAAGGGCTACAAGAAGGTCGCCATCGTCGCGGAGGACTATTCCTTCCCCTACAGCCAGGTGGAAGGGTTCATGCTGCCCTTCTGCAAGCTGGGCGGCCATGTGCCCTCGAAGGCGTGGGTGCCGATCGGCAACAAGGATTTCTCCTCCGTCATCGCGGCGCTGCCCGACGACGTGGACGCCATCATGGTGGTGCTCGGCGGCGCCGACGCCATCAACTTCCTCACCCAGTACCAGCAGGGCGGCGGCACCCTGCCCCTGATCGGCGGCTCGATCACGGCTGACCAGACGGTGCTCGGCGCCAAGGGGCAGCAGCGCAAGGCCGTGGTCGGCATGCCCTCCGCCGGCCCGACCGCCGACACCTGGGACGATCCCAAGTGGAAGGAGTTCGTGGCCGAGTACCGCAAGGCCTTTCCGGACGGCTTCCCGGTTCCCTCCCTGTTCGCCGACGCCTACTACATGAACACCAAGGCCGCGATCCTGGCACTGCAGAAGGTGAACGGCGACCTTTCGGATGGCGGGGCCAAGTTCCGCGAGGCCCTTTCGACCCTCAGCTTCGACACGCCGACCGGCCCGGTGAAGCTCGACAAGAACCGCAATGCGGTCGCCAACATCTTCGTGACCGAAGTAACGGAGGGGGCCAACGGCGACCTTTTGAACAAGGTGGTGTCGATCGCCAAGGACGTGAACGAGACGCTGAGCGAGCCCGAGCCCGAGTTCCTCAAGCACGGCCTCGCAAGCCGCGACAATCCCGACTGCAAATAGGCGCGCCCGCATGACCATGGCCTCGACAGCCGGAGCGGCCCTCGGCGACACGGGGGCGTATGCCCTCGAGCTGCGTGGCGTCGGCCGGCGGTTCGGGGCCCTGACGGCGCTCGCCGACATCGATCTCCTGGTGCGGGCCGGCGAACGCCGGGCCGTGCTGGGCTCCAACGGGGCGGGCAAGACGACCCTCTTCAACACGATCACGGGCGACTTCCTGCCCTCCGAGGGCTCGATCCGCTTCTTCGGCGAGGACGTCACCCGCCTGCCTGCACACGAGCGGATCCGCCGCGGGCTGCGGCGCACCTACCAGATCTCCCTGTTGTTCGGCAGCCTGAGCGTGCTCGACAACATCTATCTCGCCTGCCGCGGCGTCTCGCGGCGCCGTTTCTCGTTGATGCGCGCGGGGCGCGACGATGCCGTGATGGCGCAGGCCGAGCGCATCCTCCATGCCGTGAAGCTCGATGCCCTCGGGTCCAGCAAGGTCGGCGAACTCAGCCACGGCCAGCAGCGCCAGCTCGAAATCGCGCTGGCGCTGGCGGGCGCGCCCCGTTTCATCCTCTTCGACGAACCGGCCGCCGGGCTGTCGCCGACGGAGCGGCGGGACCTGGTGGCGATCCTCACCTCGTTGCCGAGCCACATCGGCTACGTCATCATCGAGCACGATCTCGATGTCGCGCTGCGCGTCTCGGAGCGCGTCACGATGATGCACAACGGCCGAATCTTCAAGGAAGGCACGCCCGCCGAGATCGAGAGCGACCCGCAGGTCCAGGCGATCTACCTCGGAGGCGGGCATGGCTAGCGGCGACAGTCCGGACAGGGCCGACCCCCGCGGCGGCAAGCCGATCCTGCGGATCCGCGACCTCCAGGTCTATTACGGAGAGTCGCATGCGATCCAGGGCGTCGAGCTGACGCTTGCCGCCGGGGTCCTGTCCATCGTCGGCCGCAACGGCATGGGCAAGACGACGCTGTGCAATACCATCACGGGGTTGAAACGCGCCCGCTCCGGCTCGATCGCGCTGGCGGGCCGGGAGATTTCCGGGCTCGAGCCGCACGCCATCTCCAAGCTCGGGATCGGCTACGTGCCGCAGGGCCGGCGCGTCTGGCGCAGCCTTTCGGTCGATGAGCACCTGCGCCTTGCTCAGCGCGGCGGTCGCGAGGCCGCCTGGACCGTCGACCGCGTCTACGGCATCTTCCCGCGCCTCGCCGAACGGCGCACCAATGGCGGCGGACAGCTCTCGGGCGGTGAGCAGCAGATGCTCGCGATCGGCCGCGCGCTTCTCGGCAATCCGCGCCTGCTCGTGATGGACGAGCCGACCGAGGGCCTCGCGCCCGTGATCGTCGATCAGGTCGCGAGCATGCTGATCGATCTTGGCCGCGAGGGCGAGCTTGCGGTGCTGGTCATCGAGCAGAACATCGGGGTCGCGACACGGGTGGCTGACACCGTCGGGATCATGGTCAACGGGCGCATCAATCGCCTGATGCCCTCCGCCGATCTCGCGGCCGATCGCGATCTGCAGCAACGGCTGCTCGGCGTGGGCCGCCATGCCGACGATCCGGAGACCGCCCTCACCTCGGCGGACAGCGCGGCCGTGCAGGATCGTGTCGCCGAAGTGTTCCAGGTCGCACGCGGAAGCGCTGGCTCGGGCGGCGACGCGGCGGGCTACCGGACCGTCACCTCGATGCCCAATCGCTGGGCCCTGTCGGACCGCGAGATTGGGCGGGGGGTGCGCTCCGCCCCGCCTGTGACGTCCAAGGTGGCGGAGGACGACGAGCAGGCAGCCGGTCAGGCCGTCTTCGCAAGGACGATGTCCGAGCAGACCGGACGCCTGGCCCTGGTGGTCGGAACCTTGGACACCAAGGGCAAGGGACTGCCGTTCGTCCGGGATCGCCTCCGCGAGCTGGGGATCCGGACCCGGACCGTGGACCTGTCGGCCTCCGGCAAGCCGTCCAGCGCCGACGTCTCTCCCCAGGAGGTCGCGAGCGCCCATCCGCGCGGCGCCGGCCGCGTGTTCGGCCAGGACCGCGGCGCCTCCGTCGGCGCCATGGCGGAGGCTTTCGCCGTATGGATGACGCGCCAGCGCGAGGTCGGCGGCATCATCTCCGCCGGGGGGTCGGGCGGCACGTCGCTCGCCACCGCGGGGATGCGGCGCCTGCCCATCGGCGTGCCGAAGATCATGATCTCGACCGTCGCCTCGGGCGATGTCGGCCGCTATGTCGGGCCGACCGACATCATGATGATGTATGCGGTCGCCGACATCCAGGGCCTGAACACGATTACCGAGACCGTGCTCGGCAACGGCGCCCACGCCCTCGCCGGCATGATCGCCCGCGCGCCCACCGCCGCCCAGCGCCAGGCGGCGCGCGCCCGGGCCAGGCCGTCGGTCGGACTCACGATGTTCGGGGTGACGACCCCGTGCGTGCAGGCCGTGACGGCCGGCCTGGAGTCGGTCTACGACTGCCTGGTTTTCCACGCGACCGGCACCGGCGGCCAGTCGATGGAGGCCCTGGTGGATGCCGGTCTCATCACGGCCGCCCTCGACGTCAGCACGACCGAGGTGGCCGACCTTCTGGTAGGCGGGGTGTTCCCCGCCACGACCGACCGCTTTGCCGCCTTCGCGCGCCGGACCCTGCCCTATGTTGGCTCCTGCGGCGCCCTCGACATGGTCAATTTCGGGCCGCGGGACACCGTGCCGGAACGGTTCCGCGGCCGCAATCTCGTGGTCCATAACGCCGGCGTCACGCTGATGCGCACGACACGCGAGGAGAACGTTGCCATCGGCCGCTGGATCGGCGAGCGTCTCAACGCCATGCGCGGGCCGGTGCGGTTCCTGCTGCCCGAAGGCGGCGTGTCCGCGCTCGACGCGCCGGGCCAGCCGTTCCATGATCCGGCGGCCGATGCCGCCCTGTTCGAGGCCATCGAGGCGACGGTGTCGACCACCAGTCAGCGGCGTCTCGTGCGCGTGCCCGCCCACATCAACGAGCCCGCTTTCGCGGAGGCCCTGCTGGCGGCCTTCCATGGCATCGCGGCCCCCAATCTCAAGAGAGCCTGACCCATGCCCCGCATCGAACGGCGCGTCCTCCTCGACAAATTCCAGGACATGGTGGCTCGCAAGGAGCTCATCATCGGCGGGGGCGCCGGTACCGGTCTGTCCGCAAAATGCGAGGCGGCGGGCGGCATCGACCTCATCGTGATCTACAATTCGGGGCGCTTCCGCATGGCGGGGCGCGGCTCGCTGGCGGGCGTGCTCGCCTACGGCAATGCCAACGAGATCGTGCGCGAGATGGCTACCGAGGTGCTGCCCGTCGTGCCGCAGACCCCCGTCCTGGCGGGTGTCAACGGCACGGACCCGTTCTGCCTGTTCGACCCCTTCCTGGACGATCTCAAGCGGATGGGGTTCTCCGGGGTGCAGAACTTCCCCACGGTCGGCCTCATCGACGGGACGTTCCGGGCCAATCTCGAGGAGACCGGCATGTCCTACGGCCTCGAGGTCGACATGATCGCCCTCGCCCACGCCAAGGACTTGCTGACGACCCCTTACGTGTTCAACGCGGACGAGGCCGAGGCGATGGCCAAGGCGGGGGCCGACATCATCGTCTGCCATCTGGGGCTGACGACTGGGGGCGCCATCGGCGCCGGCACCGCGCTGACGCTGCAGGATTGTCCCGCCAAGGTGGACGCCTGGGCCGAGGCCGCGATGCGCGTGCGGCGCGACATCATCGTGCTGGTTCATGGCGGCCCGGTCGCCGAACCCGACGACGCCCGTTACGTGATCGCCAACACCACACATTGCCACGGCTTCTACGGCGCCTCCTCCATGGAGCGGCTGCCGACCGAGCGCGCCGTCACCGAGCAGACCCGCCTGTTCAAGGCGATCCAAAAGCACTGAGGGGAGTCGCCGCGACGCCGGCGCGAGAGGGACACGACAATGGGAACGCAGATCCTCGGGACGGTTATCCTCTGGCTGGTCGTCCTGGCCGTCGCGGTGGTCATCGCAGTCTACCTGCTGCGCTGGCTGTATCGCCGCTCGACCAAGGAGACGGCCTTCGTCCGCACCGGCTTCGGGGGCGAGCGGGTGGTGATCAACGGGGGCGCCTTCGTTGTGCCGGTGCTGCATGAGGTGTCGCCGGTCAACATGAACGTGATGCGCATCGAGGTGCGGCGCGGGCAGACCAATGCGCTGATCACCCGGGACCGCATGCGCGTCGACCTCATCGCCGAGTTCTTCCTGCGCGTGGCGCCGACCGCTGCCGCGGTGGCGCTGGCCTCCCAGACGCTGGGCCGTCGCGCCATGATGCCGGACGGCATCCGCGACCTCTTCGAGGGCAAGTTCGCCTCCTCGCTGCGGGCGATCGCCTCGGAGATGACGCTGGAGGAGATCCACGAGAAGCGCAGCCAGTTCATGACGCGGGTCCGCGACCATGCCAGCGAGGCCTTGGCGTTCAACGGGCTCGAGCTCGAAAACGTCGCCCTGGTGGATCTCGACCAGACCCGCCTCGAGCATTTCGATCCCTCGAACGCCTTCGACGCCCAGGGTCTCACCCAGTTGACGGAGGTGATCGAGACCCGCCGCAAGATGCGCAACCAGATCGAGCAGGACACCATGCTCGCGATCCGCAACCAGAATCTCGATGCCGAGCGCCGCTCGCTGGAGATCGACCGGGACAGCGAATATGCCCGGCTCGAACAGGAGCGGGAAGTCGAGATCCGTCGCGCGGTCCAGCGCACCGAACTCGTGCGTGAGCGCGCCGTGCGCGACCAGGAGGCCCAGCAGGCCCAGATCGCCGCCGACGAGGCGACCGAGCGCTCCCGGATCGCGCAGGATCGTGCCCTGGCCGAGGTGCGGACCGCCAAGGACGAGCAGATCCAGCAGCGCGAGATCGCCCGCCGCCGCAACATCGAGGCGGCTGAACTCGAAAGCCGCGAGGCCACCGAGCGCGACGAGATCGCACGCGGCCTCGCGATCGAGCGCGAGCGGATCAACCGGTCGCGCACCCAGGAGGAGTTGGAGATCGCCCGGCGCCAGTCCCTCGAGATCGCCGAGCAGGAGCGGGAGATCGCGCTGACCACCAAGGCCATCGAGATGCTCCGGGTGGAAGGCGAGCGCCGCGCGGCCGAGATCGCGACCGACGAGGAGGTCGAGCAGGCCCGGGTCGCCCGCGACCGCAGCGTGGACGAGGCGCGGCTCGCCCGCGAACGCTCGCTCGAGGCGCTCCAGGTCGAAAAGCGCAGGCTCTTCGAGACGGCCGAGATCGCCGCGCGGCTCCAGATCGAGCGGGCCCGCATCGAGACCGACCAGGAGGTCGAGCGCGCCGAGATCGCGGCCCGGCTGAGCCTGGAGCTCGACCGCATCCGCCAGCGTCAGGAACAGGACGAGACCGAGGTGGCGCGTCGGCGCGCGGTCGAGCTCGCCGAGCGCGACAGCGCGATCACCCTCTCGAAGAAATCCGTGGAGGTCATCGAGGCCGAGATCGAGGCTCGCCGCGCCGAGATCGTCTCGCGCACCGAGGTGGAGCGCGAGCGCACGGCGGGGGATCGCAAGCTCGACGAGGCGCGCGTCGAGCGCGAGCGGGCGCTGCAAGGTCTCGAAATTGCCAAGCGCCAGGCTTTCGAGGAAGCC
The DNA here is from genome assembly GCA_964247575.1 of uncultured Lichenihabitans sp. GTDB lineage: Bacteria > Pseudomonadota > Alphaproteobacteria > Rhizobiales > Beijerinckiaceae > Lichenihabitans. The sequence continues at coordinate 2,034 of CAXTVD010000106.1, read as the reverse complement.
GAGATCGCCTCCGGCGAGGAGGTCGAGCGGGCCCGGATCGCGACCGAACGGGGCCTTGGAGAGGCGCGGGTGATCCGCGACCGCGATCTGCGCAAGCTGGAGATCGACAAGGAGCGGACCTTGGAGGTCGCCGAGATCGACAAGACCATCGAGATCTCGGCGCGGGTGAAGGCGCGCTCGGTCGCGGTGGCGGACGCCGAACAGGCCCGCAAGACCGCGGTGCTGGCGGAAGAGGAGACGTTCACGGTCCGCGAGCGCGAGATCGCCGAGCGCCGCCGGACCGTGGACCTCATCGCGGCCCGGCGCGATGCCGAACGCGAGGGCCTGCGCCTGACCGCCAAGGCCGACGCGGAGCGCGACGCGGCGCTCAGTCTGGCCGACGCGCAGCGCACGGCCGCCAAGGCCGATGCCGATGCGATGCTGATCCGCAGCGGCGCCCAGGCCGAGCGGTTCAAGGTCGACGCCGAAGGCACCCGCGCCGCCAACGAGGCCGACAACGTGCTGACCGTCGAGGCGCGTGCATCCCGCGCCCGCATGAAGCTGCTCGACAAGATCGAGGGCATCGTGCGCGAGAGCGTGAAGCCCATGGAGAAGATCGACGGCATCAACATCCTGCACGTCGACGGCTTCAACGGCGGGGGTGGGGGCGGCGAGGGTCGCAAGAACGTCACCGACGAGGTGATCGACAGCGCCTTGCGCTACCGCATCCAGGCGCCGATGATCGACAGCCTCATGAAGGAGGTCGGCATCGAGGGGAGCAGTCTGGGCCGCATGACCGATGTGCTGCGCGATGCCAAGGACATTGATGCGCTGGTGCGCAACCGCAAGAAGGGCGCGGGGCCGAATGGCGCGTCGCCCGCGAGCGACCACGACGACGATCGCGACCGGTAGGCCGAGGCGATGGCGGAGGTCTATGTCTCGACCGTGATCGATGCGCCGGCCGCAGCCGTCTGGGCGGTCATCCGCGATTTCAACGGCCTTCCCGGCTGGACGCCCTTCGTAGCCGAGAGCCGCATCGAGGCCCAAGCGCCGGCCGACCAGATCGGGTGCATCCGCGCCTTCGTGCTGAAGGATGGCGGGCGCATCCGCGAGCGCCTGCTGGCGCTCTCGGACTACGAGTTCAGCCAGAGCTACGCGATCCTCGAGAGCCCGATGGGCGTCGAGAACTACATCGCGACGCTCCGGCTGCTGCCCGTCACGGACGGGGGCCGCACCTTCGCCGAATGGAGCGCCAGCTTCACCTGCCCGCCCGCGCGGGAGCAGGAGCTCGTCACCCAGATCGGCCGCAACGTCTTCCTCGCGGGCCTGCAGGCCCTCCAGACCCGGTTCGCGGCCACAGGACGTCGATGACGGTCCACGTGGAGCGGAGCTGCATCGTCGATGCACCCGCAGAGACCGTCTGGCGCCTGCTGCGCGATTTCAACAGCCACGCCGCTTGGCACCCCGCCATCGCCACCAGCGCCATCGAGGCTGGCGAACCGGCCGATCACGTCGGCGCGGTCCGCGCGTTCCGGCTGAACGATGGGGGTTTCCTGCGGGAGCAGTTGATCGCACTGTCCGACCGGGACATGAGCCTCACCTATTGCCTGCTCGAAGCGCCGCTCCGCCTGTTCGACTATGTCGCAACGATGCGCCTGCGTCGTGTCACGATGGCGGACGGCACCTTTCTTCAATGGCGCTGCCGCTTCGACTCGCCGGCCGAGGAGGCCGACGCCCTGGCCCGGCTGGTGGGAGAGGTGATCTACGACGCCGGCATGGCCGCCTTGCGCGGCCGCCTCAGCCGCGGGACCGTGCCGGGCGCTCTGGGGACGGCGTCCCCGACGGCCCGTCCGGCTTCCGTCGCGTCACGCCCCGCGTTCCTGCCGCCGCGGACGAGCGGCGACGGGTTCGAGGCCACCGCGATCGTCGTCGAGCGCCATGGCGGCCCCGAGGTCCTCGTGCCGCGGACCGTCATCGTGCCCCCGCCTGGCGCCGGCGAGGTGCGGCTCCGCCAGCGCGCCATCGGCGTCAACAGCATCGACGTGCACGGTCGGG
>CAXTVD010000105.1:0-12047 GCA_964247575.1 uncultured Lichenihabitans sp. | reverse complement strand
CGTCTCCGCCTGCCTCAGCGCGTACGCAATCTGCTCCTCGGTGTACCTGCTCTTCTTCACGGCCTGCTCCTCCTCGCGGATGGTCACACAGCCGGAAAACTCACATTCAAATCGGAGGAAGAAAACGGGGGACCCTCAACGACGCACGTCGCGGCCTCTTCGGGGTTCGCTTTGATACGAGCGAAAATGCCGCGTCATAGTGTTTACCCACGGATAAATGCATTGATCTTTTTTTTGGCCTAGGGTGCGATGGATGACGAGTGTCGCGGTCCACGGCTTGAGTAAATTTTTCGGTACAAGCCAGGTTTTGCAGCCGACCGATCTATCGATAGAGGACGGCGAGTTCGTCGTGATTGTCGGACCTTCGGGATGCGGTAAAAGTACGTTGCTCCGGCTGCTGGCAGGGTTGGAAATTCCGACCGCGGGCCGCATCCTGATCGGCGGCCGGGACGTCACCGGGCTCGATCCCGCCGCTCGCGGGATCGCCATGGTCTTCCAGTCCTATGCGCTTTATCCGCACATGACGGTTGCCGAGAATATCGGCTTTCCACTTCGTATGGCTAAAGTCGACCGGCGTGTGATCGACGCCAAGGTCCGCGAGGTCGCGATCCTGCTCGAAGTCGAGGGGCTGCTCGATCGCCGGCCTCGCGCCTTGTCAGGCGGGCAGCGGCAGCGCGTGTCGATCGGCCGGGCGATTGTGCGCGAGCCCGCCGTGCTGCTGCTCGATGAGCCGCTGTCGAACCTCGATGCCGGTCTACGGGTCCGCATGCGCCACGAGCTTGCCCGGCTCCACCAGCGACTGGGCACGACGATGATCTATGTCACCCACGACCAGATCGAGGCGATGACGCTGGCCAACCGCATTGTTGTTATGGCTGCAGGCCGTGTCGAGCAGGTCGGAGCGCCGCTCGACCTGTACCGTGCGCCGGCCACGATCCGGGTCGCGGAGGCGATCGGCTCGCCGGCGATGAACTTTCTGCCAGTGACGGTGTCACGCGCCGGGAGCGCCGACGCGGTGGTCACCCTCCCAGACGGGGCCGAGTGCAGCGTTGCTGTCCGTGTCCCCGCGGAAGTGATCGGGACGTCCGCGACGCTGGGCCTCCGCCACGATCACTCTCCCCTGCGCGACGGTGGCGGCGAGCGGCTTCTCGGAGAAGACGTGCTTGCCGGCCGCGAGGGCCGCCATCGACACGTCGAAATGAGCGTTCGGCACCGTCAGGTTCAGCACGAGGTCAACGTCCTCGGCGGCGAGAAGCGCATGCACCGACAGCGAGCGGATGCCGTGTTCCTCGGCGCGAACCGCGGCGAGATCTGCCGAGAGATCCGCGCAGGCGCGCAACTCCACCCCGGGGAACAGCGCCGCGTTGCGCATGTAGGTCATCGAGATGTTGCCGCAGCCGACGATGCCGATGCCGAGCTTCCTCATCCGTTCATCCTCCCAAGCCGGCGCCTTCTCGGACACCATGCAGCGCTACTCGACGCTCCGCTTTCCGACTTCGTGCCCCATGCATCAATCTGCGTCAATCTGCTGTTTCCTGCTTGACCGGCGCGCAACCATGCGCTGATCTACGACCAACAGAGGAAACCGGCTCGACCGGTTGCCCAGGGGGGACTGAGATGGAAGAGCAAGCCTCGAACCGTTCGCGAGACAACATCGGTATGGCACCAGCGCGGCGTCGCTTCGTTCTCGGCGCGGGTGCAGTGGCCGGAGCGGCTTTGGTCGGTGCGCCATTGCGAGCCAGGGCCGCGGACCGCACCGAGATTACCTTCACCAGCGCCAAGTTCTTCGGCAAGCAGACGATCGCCGAAGTCGTCGAGACGTACAATCAATCGCAGAGCAAGGTCCATGTGACCTACATCGAGCTGCCTCCGCCGAGTTCCTCGACCGAGGTTCACCAAGCGCTGGTGCAGCAGCTCGTGCGAAAGACCGGCACGCCCGACGTCTTCACCCAGGACGTGGTCTGGATTGCCGAGATGGCCGGGGCCGGCTGGTCGCTCCCGCTGGACCAGTACTTTCCTGCGACCACCCGTACGGAATACTTTCCCGGGACAATCGCGGCCTGCACCTATCAGGATAAGCTCACCGCACTGCCGTGGTTCGTCGATTCCGGTATGCTGTATTATCGAAAGGACCTGCTCGACGGCATCGGCGCCAAGGTGCCGGAGACGTGGGCGGATCTCGCAACTGCCGCCGAGACGATACAGAAGGGTGGCAAGGCCAAGTTCGGCTACCTTTGGCAGGGCAAGCAGGCCGAGGTCCTCGTCTGCGATGCCGTCGAGGTCATCGCGTCGAATGGAGGGTCCATTCTGGGACCCGACGGCAGGACGGGGATGCTCGACAGCGACATGAGCGTGGAGGCCGTTCGGTTCCTCTACGACACGATCAACACGAGCAAGATCAGCCCGACTGACGTGCTGAGCTGGGACGAAGAGCCGTCGCGCCAACCCTTCACCGCTGGTGACGCGGCCTTCATGCGCAACTGGTCGTACGTCTACTCGATTGCCCAGGACCCGAAGGCGTCGTCGGTGGTGGGCAAGGTTGGCGTCGCGCCGTTGCCGCACTTCCAAGGTGGGAAGAGCGCTGCCTGCCTCGGCGGATACCAGTTCGGCGTCAACGCGGCGACCAAGAACCGGGAGGCCGCGATCGATTTCCTGACCTGGATGTCGTCGCCGGCGACCCAGCTTCGTTTCGCCCTTCAACTCGGGATCGCGCCGACGCGGCCGGCCGTCTACGACGATGCCAAGCTCGGCGAGGAACAGCCGTTCATGAAGGAGTTGAAGGGGGTCTTCACCGGAGCGACGCCGAGGCCCGTGACGCCGAAGTACGCTCAGGTCACCTTGGCCGTCCAATCGGGCGTATCGAAGGCCTTGGTGTCGGGCAAGGTCAAGGAGGAGCTCGCCGCCGCCAACGCCCGCATCAACACGATCGTCGGCAAGTGAGATGACCAGCGCAGCGGCCGGCGTCGTCCCCGCATCGGTTCGGCGAAGTCGACCGCGCTGGCCTGATACCATCCCCTGGCTTCTCCTGCTGCCGATCGCGGTCTCGATCGGCGCGGTCTCGATCTATCCGATCATCAACGGGATCTGGCTGTCCTTCCGGAACACGTCCTTGGTCAGCCAGCAGGACGACTTCGTCGGGCTGTTGAACTACGGCCTGCTTCTCGGCGACGAGGGGTTCTGGAACGCGTGGCGACACACGGTCGTGTTCACGCTGGTGTCGACGGCATTGGAAACCATCATCGGGCTCGGGATGGCGTTGCTGCTCTTCGAGCACTTCCCCGGCCGTGGCCTCGTGCGCGCGGCCGTGTTGGTGCCTTGGGCGATGCCGACCGTGGTGACGTCCAAGATGTTCGGGTGGCTGTTCGACGGCCAGCACGGCGTGGTCAACTGGCTCCTGCGCTCGGCCGGGCTGATCCGCGAGAACGTCAACTGGTATGGCTCCGTCGACCACGCCCTGGGAACCATCATCGTCGCCGACGTCTGGAAGACCGCTCCCTTCATGGCGCTGCTTCTACTGGCCGGGCTGCAGACCATTCCCGACTCGCTGCTCGAGGCAGCCCGGATGGATGGCGCCAAGCCATGGCAGGCCTTCATCTACGTGCGCCTGCCCATGCTGTGGTCGACGCTGCTGATCGCGGGCCTGTTTCGGGCGCTCGACGCCTTTCGTATCTTCGACCTCGTCTACGTGTTGACCGGCGGCGGGCCTGCGGACTCGACCGAGACGCTGTCCACCCTCAGCTACAAGACGCTCTTCTCCACGCTGCAGTTCGGCTACGGCTCCACTCTGTCCACCGCCATGTTCATCACGGAGGCTGTGATCGCGGCCGGCTTCGCCGTGTTCATCGTCCGCAAGATCGGGCGGGTGCGATGACGGTCCGCCAAGGCCCTATCAGGCGCCTGTCGGTCGGCTTGGGCGTCGGCGCGATCGTGGCGTGGTCCGCCGGTCCCTTCCTGTGGCAGCTCTCGACCTCGTTCCAGGAGGACAAGGCGCTGACGGCCGCGACGCCGTCGCTGTGGCCCTCGCCCGGCACGTGGGAGCACTACTACAACGTCTTCGCCGCCAAGCACTTCCAGCTCTACGTCCTGAACTCCGTCGTGGTGGCCGGCCTCACCACGCTCTTCTGCCTGGCCATCGGCGCACTGGCCGCCTTCTCGCTGTCGCGTCTGAGGATCAGACACCGGTTCGGCATCCTCATCGCCATCCTGTCGGTGTCGATGTTTCCGCAGATCGCCCTCGTCGGCCCGCTCTACCTGCTGGCCTCCTCACTGGGCCTCCTCGACACGTATGCGAGCCTCGTCATCGCCTACGTGGCCCTGGGCTTGCCGCTCGTGACCTGGGTCCTCTTCGGCTACTTCGAGACCTTCCCGCGCGAGCTCGACGAGGCCGCTCGCATGGACGGCATCGGCCCGATCGGACTTCTACTGCGCATCATCCTACCCCTGTCGGCTCCGGCCCTCGTGACGGTGGGCCTCCTGGCCTTCATCGCGGCCTGGAACGAATTCATGTTCGCGCTGGCGTTCACGTCGACCATCGATCACCAGACGATCCCGGTCGGGATAGCCAACTTCACCGACCTCTACTACGTGCCCTGGGGCGACGTCGCCGCCGCCTCGGTCGTCGTCACCCTGCCCCTGATCGCCCTGGTGCTACTCTTCCAGCGTCACATCGTCGAGGGGCTCACACAAGGCGCCGTCAAAGGATGAACACCTCCAGAACCGCCGTGCCGCTTCGCGCCGGATGCCAGACCTTCACCTGGGAGATGTTGGGCGACGTCTGGCGCGACAGGCCGGACGAGCTTCTCGCCGCCGTCTCGGCCGCGGGATACTCCGGCATCGAAATCACCGACACCATGATCGGAAACTATGCGGGCCGGCCGCAGGTCTTCGAGCGCGCCCTAAAGCAACATGAGCTCTCGCTCGTGGCCTTCGCCTGCGGCAGCGACAGCGGCTTCACCGAAGACGCGCTGCTAGAGCGGGATCTCGCCATGGCGGAGCGCGCCGCTGACTTCACGGCGGCCTTCCCAGGCGCGTTACTCTCGTTCGGCAGCGCCACGATCATGTCGGAGGGGCCGCGCGTTGCCAAGTTCGCCGCGGCGGCGCGCTTCTACGAGGCAGCGGCCGAACGCGGACGTGCGGTGGGGGTCGACGTGGCGGTGCATCCCTCCTCGCACCACGACACGCTGCTGCTGACCCGAGCCGACTACGACGCGCTATTCGCGCTTCTCGACTCGGAGAGCGTCGGCTGGGTACCGGACACCGGGCACATCCTGCGCGGCGGGCATGACATCCTCGACACGCTGCGAACCTACCACGACCGCATCCGCTACCTACACCTCAAGGACGTCGATGCCGCCGGCCAGTGGCAGATGCTCGGTGCCGGGCTTTGCGACACTCGTGCGGTCCTCGATCTCGTGGCGTCGGCGCCGCGCTTCAACGGTTGGCTCGTCCTCGAAGAGGAGTCCGAAGAGGCGCGTCGCGATCCCGCAAGGGCCGTCGCCAAGAACCGCGACGCGCTTCGCGGCTTCGGCGTCTGAGGTCTCCTGAACTCCCTGCCCATCTGAAAGGCCAGTCATGATCGAGAAGGAAGCCCGCCGGCTCAGGGTGGGAGTACTCGGCGCCGGGCCCATCGCGCAGTTCGCCCATCTCGAATCGTGCACGAAGGCGCGCAACGCCGACCTTTACGCAATCTGTGACGCGGCGCCTGACCTTCTCGCCCGAATGGCAGCCTTTCATGCGCCGGAGCGGACCTTCACCGATTACGACGCCATGCTGGCCGACCCCGCGGTCGAGGCCGTGATCGTTGCGACGTCGGACGCCTGGCACGTGCCCGCCGCGATCGCGGCGCTCGAAGCCGGAAAGGCGGTGCTCTGCGAGAAGCCTCTCGGGACCTCCGTAGAAGAGGTCGAGGCTCTACGCGACGTCGTGCGCCGCACCGGCAGGATCCTGCAGGTCGGCCACATGAAGCGCTTCGATCCCGGCCTCGAGGCCGCGAGAGCCTTCATCGACGACGAGATGGGCCAGCGTCTCGCGCTCAAGGCCTGGTACTGCGACTCCACGCATCGTTACACCATGACGGATGCCGTGCAGCCCCTGCCCGTCTCGAGCGCGCGGCAGAAGAAGCCGTCGGGCAATCCCAAGGCTGACCTGCGCCGCTACTTCATGCTGGCCCATGGCAGTCACCTCGTCGACACGGCGCGCTTCCTCTGCGGAGAGATCACCGAGGTGAGAGCGCGACTGTCGGAGCGCTTCGGCGCGCATTGCTGGTTCGTCGAGACGGGTTTCGCCGACGGCACGTTGGGACACCTCGACCTGACCGTAGCGGTGAGGATGGACTGGTTCGAGGGATTCCAGCTCTACGGCGAGCGCGGGAGCATCTTGGCCAAGACCTACAACCCTTGGTACTATCGATCGAGCGACGTCGAGATCTTCCACGAAGCCGACGCGACGACGCGGCGCGTCCTCGGCGCCGACGGCCACTTCTTCCGCCGACAGCTCGAGGGCTTTGCCGACAGCGTGCTCGTCGGCGCCCCCCAGCGAGGGGCCGACATCGAGGACGGGCTCGCATCGGTCCGCGCCATGGCGGCCATTGCTGAATCGGTGCGCAGCGGCCGGGCCGCCTCTGTGCCAGACATGCGCGGGGCCGTTTGATGAAACTCGGAATCTTCGCCAAGACGTTCGCGGGCTCGGATCCTGCCGCCGTACTGGGCGCCGTCCGCGCGGCGGGCTACGCCTGCACGCAGTTCAACATGGCTTGCTGTGGCTTGGCAGCCCTGCCCGACACCATCCCTCACGAGGCGATCGAACGGATCCGGGAAGCGGTCCAGTCAAGCGGCGTGACCCTGTCGGCGCTATCCGCCACGTACAACATGATCCACCCGGACCCCGCCGTGCGAGCTAGGGGCCTCGCCTGCCTCAGAGAGATCATAGGGGCCGCCCAGGCGCTCGGCATCCCCCTCGTCACGCTTTGCACGGGCACACGCGATGCCGAGGATCAATGGCGCCACCATCCCGCCAACGGCGACCCGGAGGCCTGGACCGATCTTGGGCGCGAGATGGAAAGGGCCCTCGGCCTCGCCGAAGCTGCCGGCCTCGACCTCGGCATCGAGCCCGAGCAGGCCAACGTCGTGACCTCTGCCGTGGACGCCCGCCGGCTCATCGGGGAGATGGGATCGAGGCGCCTCAGGATCGTGCTCGATCCCGCCAACCTCTTCGAGCGCGCGAGCACGGACGAGGCACGGCGCATCGTGGCCGCGGCGGTCGACGTGGCCGGCGATGCCATCGCCATGGCCCACGCCAAGGACCGTAGTGCCGACGGCACCTTCGTGGCGGCCGGCCGCGGCGTGGTGGATTTCCGAGACTTCCTGGCGAGACTTCGCGCGGGCGGCTTCGACGGTGCCCTGGTCACGCATGGGTTGGCGCCCGAAGAAGCGCCGGGCGTCGCGGCCTTCCTGGCGCGGGAGATCGCCAGATGACCACGGTCTCCTTCCGACGCGACGGCGCGGATCTCTGCGGCTTCACCACCGGGCATGGCACGCCGCTGCTCTATCAACACGGGCTGGGCGGCTCCGAGCCGCAGGTGACCGAGAACGTACCCGATCTTCCAGGCATCCGACGCCTGACGCTGGAATGCCGCGGGCACGGCGGCTCGGCATCGGGCGCGCGCCGGCCCTTCTCGATCGAGCTCTTCGCCGATGACGCCTTGGCCTTCTGCGATGCCCAGGGCGTCGACCGCTTTGTGGTCGGGGGCACGTCGATGGGAGCCGCGGTGGCGCTGCGGCTCGCGGTTCGCCAAACGGCGAGGGTCCGTGGCCTGATCCTGGCCCGGCCCGCCTGGCTGTTCGATCCCGCACCCGACAACATGCGTCCCTATGCCGAAATCGCGGCGTTGATGCGCGCGTTCTCGCCTTCAGAGGCCCGCGCGCGCTTCGCCGCCTCCCCCACGGGCCAGAGGCTCGCCCGGGACGCGCCCGACAACCTGGCATCGCTCCTCGGCTTCTGCGACGCTCCCGAGCCCGCCGTTCTGGCCGACGTCCTCGGCAACATCGCGGCGGACGGCCCCGGTGTCACCCGGGCCGAGGGCGAGGCCATCGAGGTGCCTACGCTGGTGATCGGCCACACCAACGATCTCGTGCATCCGCTCGGCTATGCCGAAGAACTGGCGGCCACCATCCCCGGCGCCACGCTCGCTCGCATCGCCCCGAAGCAGGGACAGCGGCCCGAACACGTCGCTGGGTTCCGCGCCGCCGTGACGGCCTTCCTCGACCGCTTCAAGCTCTGACGGAGTGAGCCCATGACGCCCAGACCCGACGCCGGCTGGCTTTCGGCCCTGCCACGAGACCGTTTGCTCGGTGAGTACTCGCTATGGTCGGCCGACCTCGCCAACCTCGAAGCCGACCTCCGCCGCACCGAGCCCTTCGTCGACCTCTACCACGTCGACGTCGCGGATGGCCGCTTCGCGCCCTCGTTCTTGTTCTTCCCCGACCAGGTCGCCCGGATCCGCGCACTGACGGCGAAGCCGATCCACGTCCATCTCATGGTCGAGGGCGACGTCCTGCTCACCCAGGTCCGACAGTTCGCCGAAGCCGGGGCGGACCTCATCACCGTCCATGCCGAGAACGGCGCCGTGGTGGCGGAAGCCTTGTCGTTGGTTCACGAACTCGGCTGCGGGGCCGGGCTCGTGCTGCGGGTCGAGACACCGCTCGATGCGGTGCGGCCTTGGCTCGACCAGGTCAGTTTCGTGACGCTGCTCGGCACAGCCATCGGGGTGAAGGGACAGGGCCTGTCCGATACCGCCTGCCCTCGGCTGCGTGTCATGCGCACTATGATGCGCGAAGCCGGATGCGAGACGTCGATCCGGCTCGCCGCCGATGGCGGCATCCGCGACACCACCGTGCCACTCCTCCGTGCGGCAGGAGCCGAAACGGTCGTGCTCGGCTCGCTCGCCTTCGCTGCCCCGGACCTCGCGGCTAGGATCGCCTGGCTCCACGGCCTCCCGGCGCCGGTGGACGTCGCGGCGTGACACGCCGTGCTCTCGCCGTCGATCTCGGCGGCACCGAATTGCGGGCCGCCGTGGTTGACGACATGGGAGCGGTAGCGGGCTTCGCCTCCCAACTCACGGACAGCCGAGGCGGCCCGGAAGCGGTGATCGCGCAGATCGTCGACATCGTCGGGCGAGTGCTGGGCGAGGTCGGTGGCAAGCGGCCTTCGGGGCTCGGCATCGCAGCGCCTGGCCCGCTCGATCCGGTGGCGGGCATCGCCATCGCGCCCCCGACCCTTGCCGGCTGGCGCGACGTCCCGCTGGCGGCGATCATGGAGCAGCGGCTCGGCTTGGTCGTGCGGCTCGAGAACGACGCCAACGCGGCAGCGCTCGGCGAATGGCGCTTCGGCGCCGGGCGGGGCACCAACGACATGGTGTTCGTCACGGTCAGCACCGGCATCGGTGGCGGGGTCATCGCCGATGGCCGGCTGCTGCACGGCGCACGCGGGCTTGCCGCCGAGATCGGTCACATGACGGTCGACGCGTCATCGCATGCGAGCCTGTTCGGCGGCGCTCCGGGCGCCTGGGAGGCTCTGGCGTCCGGAACGGCCCTCGGACGCGATGCGACGCGGGCCGCCGTTTCGCCTGGAGGTGCTCGACTTCGGTTGCTCGCCGACGGTGGTCCGGTGACGGCCCGCCATGTCGTGACGGCAGCGCGAGAGGGTGACGAGCTCGCGCTCGCGCTCCTGAGGACGGAAGCCCGGCTGCTCGGCATCGGCTTCGCCAACCTTCTCCACCTCTACGCGCCCGAGCGGATCATCGTCGGGGGTGGCGTCTCGGCCGGGCTTGACCTGATGATGCCGGACATCGAGATGGAGATCCGTCATCGCGCGTTACCCGCTTACCGGGACGTGCCCGTGTTACCGGCGGCGCTTGGACGAATGGCGGGGCTCGTGGGTGCGGCGAGTCTGCTGTTCTGACCTGCCGCCTTTGACGTCAGCCGCAGACCAGCACCTGAACCCCCGCCTGCTCCAGTGCCGTGGCGATCTCGGGCGGCGGCGCGGCGTCGGTGACGAGGTGCTCGATGCTGTCCAGGGGCGCGATGCGGGCGAAGGCCGAGACGTCGAATTTGCTGCAGTCGGCCAGCACGATCGTACGCTTGGCGGCCGCGATCATGCTGGCGGTCTCGGCCGCTTCTTCAAGGCGCCCCATGGTGATGCCGCCGGCCGAAAGGCCCGTGACGCCGATCACGGCGGTGTCGGCATCGAAGCCCGCGATTCCGGGTAGGCTCAGCGCTCCGATCGTCACCTGTGACACCGCCCAGTAGGTGCCCCCGATCACATAGATGGCCCGCATGGCCTGTTCCGGGGCGACGGGCGGGATACGCAGGTTGTTGGTCACGACGGTGAGGTTGCGCCGCTCCGTCAGCGCGGCGGCGAAAGCGACCGTCGACGAGCCGCCGTTGAGCACGAGCGTCTCGCCATCGCGGATGAGACCGGCGGCCGCCGATCCGATGCGCTCCTTCGCATCCGCGTGCTCGTCCATGCGCAGCCCGAGCGCCGTGTCGACGCGAACCATGCGATCCTTCTGCACGGCGCCGCCGTGGGTGCGGACGAGGAGCCCACGCCGTTCCAGCACGTCGAGGTCGCGTCGCACCGTGTCGCGCGATACGTCGAGCAGCCCGACCAGTTCCGCCACGGTCGCCTGACCACGTCTCTGCACGATGTCGAGAAGGCGCTCTTGTCGGACGGCCGGCAGTGCATTCGATCCGGAGAGGGATGGCAGCGGGGAAGCGTCAGAGGACATGGGCGCGATCGTACCAGAATGGACGAGACGAGGGCATACTGCGGCATCGGGGCACCCCAGCTTCCGCGTTCGTTGCACGAACGGCTTCAGGACGATCGAGGCGCGTAGCGACCTTCGGCCCGCATCCCATCCCGGAGCAATCCATCGCCTCCTTCGTTCGGCGCCAAGCGGGTCCGCGCACGTCGCAGCCGGACCCTGCCGTGGTGCCGACCGCGGCGACTGTCTATCAAGACGCTATGATCACTCCGAAGAAGTTCGCGTCCTCGATCGATGTCGCTCGATTAGCGGGCGTTTCTCAGTCTCAGGTCTCGCGGACCTTTCAGAAGAACGGAAGCGTGTCCGCCAAGACGCGAGCCAGGGTGTTGGCTGCCGCCGCCGAACTCGAATACCGGCCGAGTGCAATACCCAGGATCATGCTGACCCAGCGGTCCCATCTCGTGGCGGTCGCGGTCGGCGGCCTGTCGAACCCGTTCAATTCGAGGGCCCTCGAAGCGCTCACGATGCGTTTGCAGGAGAGCGGGTGGCAGGTGCTCCTCGTCCACGTCGACAGTGGTCATTCCATCGACAGTGTCATCTCGAGGTTCGCGAGCTACAGGGTGGACGCCGTGATCAGCGCTCTCGCTGTTCTGTCTCGCGACGCCGCCGACGAACTGGCCCGCATCGGCATCCCGGTGATCTCCTTCAACAGCCTGGAGGTCAACGCCTGGGTGTCGTCGGTGTCCAGCGACAACATCGCGGCCGGCCGCGCCGTGGCCGACCTGTTCGCTCGCCGGGGCGCGCAACGGTTCTGCTACATCTCCGGTCCCCCCGACAGTCCTGCGAGCCTCGAACGCTGGATCGGTTTTCGTGACCGATCGGAGGAGCTGCGTCATCCATCGCCCATCCGCCTGGAGGGCGGCGACTTCACCTACGAGGCCGGTCGGCGCGCCGTCCTCGCCATGGATCCGGAGCGCGATCTGCCGGACGCCATCTTCGGCGCGAACGACCTCATCTCCTTGGGAGTCATGGATGGGCTCAGGCGAGACCGCGGCTATTCGGTTCCGGAGGATGTCATGATTGCGGGATGTGACGACATCCCGTCCGCATCATGGGACAGCTACGACCTCACCACGATGGCCCAGGACGTCCCCGCGATGGTGGAGGTGGCGATGACGATCCTGTCAGCCGTAACGGCGACGCCGGTCGAGACGCATGCCGGGCGGGTCATGATCCCGACGATCCTGATCGAGCGGGGATCGACCCGGCGGGTCAGACCGCATTCGCG
>CAXTVD010000104.1:0-12105 GCA_964247575.1 uncultured Lichenihabitans sp. | reverse complement strand
TGCCGCCGACGCCCCAGCCCAGCACCGCCATGCCGTTGACCATGGTGGTGTGCGAGTCGGTGCCGACCAGCGTGTCGGGATAGGCGACCGTTGCGGTCTTTCCATCGATCGACTCGGAGCGCGTCCAGACCGTCTGGGCGAGATATTCGAGGTTGACCTGATGGCAGATGCCCGTGCCCGGCGGCACCACGCGGAAGTTCGTGAACGCCTGCTGGCCCCACCGAAGGAAGCGATAGCGCTCGCCGTTGCGCTGGTACTCGAGGTCGACATTGTCGGCGAGGGCCTTGGGCGTGCCGAACTCGTCCACGATCACGGAATGGTCGATGACGAGATCGACGGGGACCAGCGGATTGATCTTCGACACATCGCCACCGAGCGAGGCCATGGCGTCGCGCATCGCCGCCAGGTCGACGACGGCCGGCACGCCCGTGAAATCCTGCATCAGCACGCGGGCCGGGCGGAAGGCGATCTCGCGCTCGTCCTTGCCGCGCTGGGCGAGCCATTGGGCGAAGGACTCGATGTCGGTCTTTGTGACCGTGCGCCCATCCTCGAAGCGAAGCAGGTTTTCGAGAAGCACCTTCATGGAATAGGGAAGGGTGGAGACACCCGCCAGGCCGTTCTGCTCGGCTTCCGGGATCGAGTAGTAGACATACGACTCCGAGCCGACCTCGAGGGTCCTGCGGCACTTGAAACTGTCGAGCGAGGCCATGGGGGGTCCTGTTGGGAAGACGGATGCGGCGTGAGCTGATGTAAATCTTTTCTAAGGACGACGGCGGTCCCGGGCAAGGCTCCGGCGCCTTCCATGAAAGAGACCCGCCCTGGAATATTCGAGTGCCCTTGTCGCAGACGAGCTGGCCGTGTCGCGGGCCGGTCGCCGGGTCGTGGCCGGTGTCACGTTTCGGCTCGGGCCGGGCGAGGCTCTTCAGCTCACCGGGCCCAACGGGGCCGGCAAATCGACGCTGCTGCGGGCCCTGGCGGGCCTGCTGCCCCTGGCCGCCGGCCGGCTGGTCCTGACGTCCTCCGGGGGCGCGGACGGGGGCCCCGTGGCCGAGAACGTCCACTTTATCGGCCACATCGAGGGCCTGAAGGCGGCCCTGACGGCGGGCGAAAACCTCGCCTTCGCGGCCGCCGTCGCGGGCACGCCGGGCATCGCTCCCGATCGCGCGCTCGAGAGGCTGGGGATCGGCCATCTCGCGAGCCTTCCCGTGGCCTATTGCTCGGCAGGCCAGCGGCGGCGGGTGGCGCTCGCACGGCTGCTCGCGGCCCGGCGCCCCGTCTGGCTGCTCGACGAGCCGGCCACCGCGCTCGACCAGGCCGGGCAGGCGGTGCTGGCCGCTCTGCTGGCCGATCACCGGGCGGCCGGCGGCCTGGTCATCGCCGCGACGCACGGACCGGTCGGGCTTGCCGCGCCGCTGCACGAGCTGGACCTGCGGCCGTGATGCCGGCATTGTGGGCGGTGTTCCGGCGGGACCTCATGCTCGCCCGACGGGTCGGCGGGGGAGGGGCGCTCGGCGTCGTGTTCTTCCTCAGCCTCGTGACGGTCGTCCCCTTCGCGATCGGCCCGGACCTCAACCTGCTCGCCCGGATCGGCCCGGCCATCCTCTGGATCGCCGCCCTTCTCTCCGGCCTTCTCGGGCTGGACCGGCTGTTCCAGGCGGACGAAGAGGACGGCTCGCTCGACCTGATCCGCCTCAGTCCGGTGCCGCTGGAACTGGTCGTTCTGGTCAAGTGCTGCGCTCATTGGTGCGTGACCGGACTGCCCCTGGTGATCGCCGCGCCCTTGTTCGGGCTGATGCTCGCCCTCGACGCGCCTGCGCTCGGAGGCGTCACCCTCAGCCTGCTCGTCGGCACGCCGGCGCTCACCTTTCTCGGGGCCATCGGGGCGGCGCTCACCGTCTCCCTGCGGCGGGGCGGCCTGCTGCTGTCGGTCCTCGTGATCCCGCTCGCCGTTCCCGTGCTGATCTTCGGCGTGTCGGCCGCACAGGCGGCGAGCGGGGGGACGGTCCCGTTCCGGACGCCGTTCCTGATCCTTTGCGCCTTGACCCTGGCGGCTGTCGCCCTCGCGCCTTTCGCGGCCGCCGCCGCGCTACGGGGAAACGCGGATTAGGTTCCGCAATCAGGCCGCGGCTGGCGTGTCCCGCGCCCGCTTTGTTCAACGGGCGCTGCTCGCGACGATTCCCCGCTGGCGGCGCGAACGGGGCCGCGGTAAATCTGCCCCGTGCCCAAGCTGACCACCTTTGCCAACCCGACCAACTTCCTTCGCCTCGCCAGCCGGCTTGTCCCCGCGTTGGCGACGCTGTCGGCCGTCGCCTTGGCCGCTGGCCTCTACATGGCCTTCTTCACGGCGCCGGCCGACTACCAGCAGGGCGAGACGGTGCGGATCATGTACATCCATGTCCCTGCCGCCTGGATCTCGATGCTGTCCTACCTCGTCATGACAGCCGCCGCACTGGCGACGCTGGTCTGGCGGCATCCGCTCGCGGAGGCGGCGCAGAAGGCCGCGGCGCCTCTGGGGGCGGCCTTCACCTTCGTGTGCCTCGTCACCGGCTCGCTCTGGGGCAAGCCGATGTGGGGCACCTACTGGGTGTGGGACGCGCGGTTGACCTCCGTCCTGGTCCTGTTCCTGATCTATCTTGGCCTGATCGCCCTGTGGCAGACGATCGAGGAGCCGGGCCGCGCGGCGCGGGCGGCCTCCATCCTGACGCTGGTGGGGTTCATCAACATTCCGATCGTCAAGTTCTCGGTCGACTGGTGGAACACGCTGCACCAGCCGGCCTCGGTGTTCCGCTTGGGAGGGCCGACGATCGCCCCCTCCATGCTGTGGCCGCTGCTCGTGATGGCGGTGGGCTACACCGCGCTGTTCTCGACCATGCATCTCCTCGCCATCCGCAACGAAGTGCTTCGCCGCCGCGTGCGGCGCCTTGCCATGACGATCGCCCATGCCGACGAACCGAGCGTGGCGCGGCTTCGGGTCGCGTCGGCTGCCGGGTCTCCCGTAACCACGTTCTGACGATGGGGACGCATGCCGGCTTCATCGTGGCGGCCTATGCGGTGACGGGCCTGGTCCTGGCGGGCATGCTCCTGGCGATCCTGCTGGACTACCGCACGCAGGCAAGGGCTCTGGCGCGGCTGACGGAGCAGATCGGACGAGGCGGGCAGTCGCCGGCAACCCGGACGCCGGCAAAGGAGGGCGATCATGAACCATGACGTGATGGCCGGCAGCTTGCCCCAGGCTCCGGCGCCGCGACGCGCGCGCCTCCTCGTCTTTCTGCCCCTGCTCGTCTTTCTCGCTCTGGCTGCCTTGTTCTACGTGCGTCTCGGCGCGGGCGATCCGTCGCTGATTCCGTCGGCCCTCATCGGCCGTCCCGCTCCGGAGTTCGCGCTCGGCGCGCTGCCCGGCCTCGCCACGAGCGGACCGCCCGGCCTGTCGACCGCGGATCTGCGCGAAGGTCACGTGACCGTCCTGAACGTCTTTGCCTCGTGGTGCGCCGAGTGCCACGACGAGCATGACGCCCTGCTCGCCCTGGCTCAGGAGCCGGCGCTGAAGGCGCAGGGCGTCACTCTGGCCGGCCTCGTCTACAAAGACGAGTCGGAGAACGCCCGGCGCTATCTTGGAGCCAAGGGCAACCCCTTCTCCCGGATCGGCATCGATCCGTCCGGACGAACCGGGATCGACTTCGGCGTCTATGGCGTTCCCGAGACCTTCGTGATCCGGGGCGACGGGACGATCGCCTACAAGCTCGTCGGCGGCATCTCCCCTGACAACCGGCCGGCTCTGCTGAACGCCATCGCGGCGGCCGGACAGCCGCGGTGAGCACGCTCGCGGCGGCCCGGCGGCCCGGCGGCGGCACCGCACTACTTGCCGCAGCGCCGGTTCTGGCCGCGTTCCTGCTCGGCAATGTCGCGACCTTTCCGAACCTGGCGTGGTACGCGACGCTCGCAAAGCCCTCGTTCAACCCGCCCAACTGGCTGTTCGGGCCGGCCTGGACCGTGCTCTATGTCCTGATGGCCGTCGCGTTCTACCGCGTCCTCGTGCGGCCGGCGGGACCGGGGTGGCGTCCCGCCCTCCTCGCCTTTCTCCTCCAGATCGCGCTCAACGGCGGCTGGTCGTGGGCCTTCTTCGCCGCACACAGCCCCGTGGCGGGCTTGATCACCATCGCGGCGCTCCTGGCGGCCATCCTCGCGACCCTGGTCCTGTTCTATCGGCTCGACCGGTTGGCGGGCGCGCTGCTCCTGCCTTACCTCGCCTGGGTCTGCTACGCCGCGGCGCTCAACGGTTCGATCGCGGCGCTCAACCCCGGACGCTGATCAGGTCTCGACCACACCGATGAACGGCAGTTGCCGGTAGGCGTGGGCGACGTCCATCCCGTAGCCCACGACGAACAGGTCGGGGCAGGTGAAGCCGACGAAGTCCGCCTGGATGGCGACCGCCCGCTTGTGCGGCTTCTCCAGCATGACGCCTACCAGCACCCGCCGGGCGCCGCGGGCGACCAGGAGGTCCTTCGCAAAGGCGAGGGTCCGGCCCGATTCGAGGATATCGTCGAGCACCAGCACATCCCGGTCCCGCACGCTCGAGGTCACATCCCGCAGGATTGTGACCTGGCCGGTGGACACCTTCCCGTCGTGATAGCTCGACAGGTGGATGAACTCGACCTGGGGAGACAGGCCGACCCGGTGCAGGGCGCGGATGAGATCGGCCGCGAACATGAAGGAGCCCTTCAGCACCGCCACGACAAGCAGGTCCTTCGGTTCCGCGGCGGCGATCTCCAGCGCCAGCGCCGCGGTCCGTTCCGCGATGGCGGCTTCCTCGAATAGGACTTTGACCGTTCGCTCGCTCATGCCGCCCCCGCAACGCTTCCGTAGGATGCCGCGGAGACTATTGCAGGTGGACGGCGTGCGATACCGCGGAGGCGCTTTAGGGGGTCAGGAGGGCCGCCCCGGGCTTCGGCGGTTCTGCGAAGCTCACGCGCACGTCGCGACCGGCGCTCGGAGGCGAGGCCAGCCTGCTGCGGAAGTCGATCGCTTCGCCGCGGGCCAGCACGGACTTGGGCGCGGCCGCCGTCCAGGTGTAGAGGGGCAGCTTCGACTCGCCGCGCACGACGACCGTCAGATTTGGCACGGCAGCCGGCCGGTCGCTGGTGTTGGCGATCTGGCCCTGCAACGTCAGGACGGTCTCGCCCCCTTCGGCGACGAGCACGCTGCGGACGTCGCGCAACGCGAGCTTGTCGTTGGCCACGGGCAGGCCGATCGTCTCGTAAAGGGCGGCTGCCACCGGGATTCGATCGGCGATGGTCCTGCGGAAGGTATAGAGGCTGGTGACGGAGGATAGGATGATCGCGCCCACGGCGAACACCGTGAGCGACATGGCCCATTCGCGGCCGGTCGAGGCCGGCTTGCCGCGCGGGCGCAGCCGGACTTTCGCGGCGTTGAAATCGATCACCTCCGGGGCGACGATCCCGACCATGTCCGGTGCCGGGCTCTCGCCGGCTGGCTTGATCTGGTCCGGGCTGGCGGCCACGGTCTGGCTCGAGCCCGTGCTCGTGCCGGCGTGGGTCGGTTGCGAACGGACGAGCCAGACGTCGCGGCAACGCGCGCAGCGCACCAATTGTCCTTGTGCCGCGATCCTGGTCTCATCGACCTCGTAGTGGCTGGCGCAGGTGGGACAGATTATCCGCATGGAGGTCTTTCGGGTCACGGCGCCATGATCGTTCCGCATCGGCGTCGTAGCGTTCCGATGCGTGCCTTGGCATTGAAGGGACTTATGGTTAAGGCCGGTTTAAGCCGACCTCGACCGCCCTCGGCCGGGACGGCGCCGGTCGCGCGAGGCAGGACGACGGCATGGTGCGTTTCGAGAATGTGGGTCTACGCTACGGGATGGGGTCGGAGATCCTGAAGGACCTGACCTTCTCGATCGAGCCGCAGTCGTTCCAGTTCCTGACGGGTCCCTCGGGCGCGGGCAAGACGACGCTGCTGCGTCTGATCCTGTTGTCGCTCAAGCCGACCCGCGGCCTCATCTCCGTCTTCGGCCGAGATGCCAGCCTGCTCACCAAGGACGAGATCACCGGGCTGCGCCGCCGCATCGGCGTCGTCTTCCAGGACTTCAGGCTGCTCGATCACCTGACGACCTACGAGAACGTCGCCCTTCCGCTCCGCGTGAAAGGGCGCGAGGAACTCAGCTATCGGGGGGAGGTCGTCGAGCTCCTGCGCTGGGTCGGGCTCGGCGAGCGCATGCACGTGCTCCCGCAGGTCCTGTCGGGCGGCGAGAAGCAGCGCGCAGCCATCGCCCGCGCGCTCATCATGCGGCCCGAACTGCTGCTCGCGGACGAACCGACCGGCAACGTCGATCCGCATCTGGCGCGGCGGCTGCTGCGCCTGTTCATGGAGCTGCACAAATCAGGTACGTCGGTCGTCATCGCGACCCACGATCTCGGCCTGATGGACCAGTTCGACGCGGCGCGCCGGATGGTGCTCGGCGAGCGCCGCCTGCATGTCTACGATTGAGACCCCGGATGGCAATGGCGAAGGCTCCCCCCGCACCGGCCGAGAACTCACGGGGTGACAGCGCGCCCCGCTCCACGCCGGGCGAGCTCGCCTTGCGCAAGGACATGCCGCTGGTGCCGATCAGCTCGATCGCGGGCCGAGCGCTCGTGACCGTCGTCGCGATCATGACCTTCCTCGGTGCGCTGGCCGCCGGCAGCGCGGTCCTCATCAACAGCGCGTCGCGCGACTGGCGTCAGGCCGTCGCGCGCGAGATGACGATCCAGGTCCGTCCCATGCCTGGGCACGACATCGAGGCGGAGG
This sequence comes from uncultured Lichenihabitans sp., assembly GCA_964247575.1. Taxonomy (GTDB): domain Bacteria; phylum Pseudomonadota; class Alphaproteobacteria; order Rhizobiales; family Beijerinckiaceae; genus Lichenihabitans. Next base: position 5,304 of record CAXTVD010000104.1, on the reverse strand, counting down.
TCGCCAAGGCGGCCGAGGCCGCCCGAAACGCGAACGGCATCGATTCGGTCGAGGTGTTCGACAAGGCCAAGGGCGAGCGGCTGCTGGAGCCCTGGCTCGGGTCGGGGCTGGACCTCAGCGACCTCCCGATTCCCCGCCTGATCGTGGTCAAGCTCGGAGGTGCGGGCGGCTTCGATCCCGCCGCGTTGCGCAGGACGCTCGACGGAACCGTCGCCGGCGCCAGCCTCGACGATCACCACCTCTGGCTCGGCCGGCTCGCCGCGATGGCCAAGACGATGGTGGGGATCGCCGTCGTGATCTTCCTGCTGGTGCTGGCCGCCATGGGGCTGGCGGTCGGGTTCGCGACCCGGGGTGCCATGGCGGGCAACCAGGAGATTGTCGGCGTGCTGCACTTTGTCGGCGCCGAGGATCGCTATATCGCGCGCGAGTTCCAGCGCCATTTCCTTCGGCTGGGGCTCCGCGGCGGCGTCATCGGGGGAGTCTGCGCCATGCTGGTCTTCGCCGGCGCGAGCGTGCTCGAGAACTGGCTGTCGACGACCCCCGGCGGCGACCAGCTCCAGGCGCTCTTCGGCAGCTTCTCGCTGGGTCTGGCAGGCTACCTCGCCATTCTCGGCATCGTGGTCGGCATCGCCTTCCTGACGGGGGCCGTGTCGCGGTCCATCGTCTACCGCCATCTCCAGTCCTACGAGTGACGGCGGGCGTGATCCGATCCCTTGGGAGACTTCCCAAGGCGGGTCGCGCCTGCCACAAGGTCCGATGATCTTCCTGCGCTCCTTCCTCTACAACGTCTGCTTCTACGTCGCCCTCGTGCTGACCATGCTGGTCCTGTCTCCAGCCTTGCTGCTCGGACCGGATCGGGTGAAGGGTGCGGCGCGCGTCTGGGGACGGACCTCGCTCTGGCTGCTGCGGGTGATCTGCGACACGCGGGTCGAGTTTCGCGGGACGGAGAACATTCCGCAGGGACGGTGCATCGTCGCCTCCAAGCACCAGTCGTTCTGGGAGGTGTTCGCGCTCATCACGGTGTTCCCGGACTTCACCTACGTGTTCAAGCGCGAACTGGCCTGGATCCCGATCTTCGGCTGGTACCTCGCCCGCGGAAACCAGATCTCCGTGGATCGCTCCAAGGGACGGGTCGCACTCTCCAAGATCGTCCGCCAGGCCCGGCGGATCGTCGAGGGGGGCGGCCAGCTCTTCATCTTCCCCGAAGGGACCCGGACGCCGCCGGGCGCGCCGCCCTCCTATAAGTTCGGCGTCGGCTTCATCTACGACGACCTGAAGGTGCCCTGCGTCCCCGTGGCCTTGAACTCCGGCCTGTTCTGGCCGCGCAGGCGCTTCATCCGACGCCCCGGCACCATCGTGGTGGACATCCTGCCGCCCATCCCCCCCGGCATGCCGGCCTCCAAGTTCCTGGCCTTGCTGGAGAACCGGATCGAAACCGCGTCGGACGGTCTGCTCGCAGAAGCGGTCGCCAAGGATCCGTCGCTTCGAGCGGCGATCAAGCCCGTTCTGGCGTCCGTCGACTCACGCGGCTGAGGCCGCCTGATCCCAGCGGGCGGCAGCCTGATCATCCGTGTCCTTGGCTTGCACCCACTCGCCCGTGCTGCCGTCCCGCAGATGTTCGCGCTTCCAGAACGGCGCGGAGGTCTTCAGGAAGTCCATCACGAAATCGACCGCTGCGAAGGCCGCCGCCCGATGCGAGGCGGCTGCGGCCACCATGACGATCTGCTCACCCGGCGCGATGCGGCCGTAGCGATGGATCACGCATAGCCCGATGAGCGGCCAGCGCGCCTCGGCCTGCGCCGCGACCCGTCCGATCTCCGCCTCCGCCATGCCGGGATAGTGCTCGATCTCCAGGGCCGCCAGGCGGCCCGCCTCGTCCCGGCAGAGCCCGGCGAAGGTGACAACGGCCCCGATATCGGCCCGGTCATTGGTCAGCGTCGCGGCCTCCGCGGCCGCATCGAAATCTTCGATCTGTACCGCGACCCTCGCCATGTCAGCCGCCGGTCATGGGCGGGAAGAAGGCGACGTCTCGGGCGCCCGACAAGGGCGCGTCGTGCTTGGCATGAACGTGGTCGATGGCGACGCGGATCGTGCTCGGATTTTCGAAGGCATGGGCATAGGCGTCGTCCTTGCCGCTGAGCCAGGCGATGAGGTCGCCCGCGGTCGCGACGGAAGGCGGCGGATCGATGACTTCCTCGGCCACACCGATGCGCTCGCGCACCCAGGCAAAGTACATCGCTCTCACCGGCTCACTCCATGATGCTGCGCAGGCCGACCTTCATATAGTCCCAGCCGGTGTAGATCGTCAGGAGCGCCGCGACCCAGAGCAGCACCAGCCCGATCGTGGTCGTGCCGGGGATGACGACCTCCCCGGCCGGACCCGCGATCAGGAAACCGATCGCCACAAGCTGCAGCGTCGTCTTGTATTTTGCCACCCTGCTGACGGGGACCGAGACCCGCAACTCGCTGAGGAACTCGCGCAGGCCGGAGACCAGGATTTCGCGGCACAGGATGACGATGGCGGCCCACAGCGACCAGCCGGCGATCGTGCGGTCGGCGACGAGCACAAGCAGTGCCGCCGCGACCAGCAGCTTGTCGGCGATCGGGTCGAGCATCCGCCCGAGGGCCGAGTGCTGCGACCACGCGCGCGCCAGATAGCCATCGAGATAGTCGGTGATCCCCGCGAGGATGAAGATCACCAGCGCTGTCCAGCGCATCGCATAGGAATCGGAGGCGATCAGGCCGCCCGCGACCACTGGGACGGCCAGGATGCGGCCGTAGGTCAGGACGTTGGGAAGGGTCCAGTTCCGTCCACGCATTTCGACCGAAGACAACGCCATATCTGGGAGGGAACATGCGCGTCGGATCGCGTCAAGCGGGCCGATGCGGAGGCGGAGGGCCGACGCGGTCGACGGATCGTCCCGGGCGTCAATGCCCCTCGAACGACAGGAGCGTGCGCACGGGAACGCCGAGGTCCTTGATCTTCTGGGCCCCGCCGAGGTCGGGCAGATCGATCACGAAACAGGCGGCAACCACATCCGCGCCGATCTTCTTGAGAAGCTTGACCGCGCCCTCGGCGGTTCCGCCGGTCGCGATCAGGTCGTCGACCAGGATGACCCTCTCGCCCGGCGTCACCGCGTCCTCGTGCATCTCCATCTCGTCGAGGCCGTATTCCAGCGAATAGGCAATGCTGACCACCGCATGGGGCAGCTTGCCTTTCTTTCGGATCGGCACGAACCCCGCGGAGAGCTGGTGCGCCACCGCGCCGCCGAGGATGAACCCGCGCGCTTCCATGCCCGCGACCTTGTCGATCTTTGTGCCGGCCCAGGGCTGCACCAGCGCGTCGATCGCGGTGCGGAAGGCGCGGGCGTCACCGAGCAGGGTCGTGATGTCCCGGAACAGGATCCCCGGCTTGGGGTAGTCCGGGATGGTGCGGATGGCCGCCTTGAGATCGTCGATGGTCATGGGGTCGCTTTCTCAGGCCGTGGCGAGGACGCGACCGGCGACAGCATCGAGCTTGCGCATCAGGCCGGGGTCGCGAAAGGCCGGGGCCGTCATGATCGCATTGTCGAGCGAGCGGTCCGACCCGACGGGGCACGCCTCGTGTCCGGCGGGAAATTCCCGGACCAGGCGGCTGAGCAGACGCGCCGCCGCATCCGCATTCTCCCGCATGACCTTGATCACGGAGGCGACGTCCACGTGGCCGTGATCCTCGTGCCAGCAGTCGAAATCGGTCACCATGGCCACCGTCGCGTAGCTGATCTCGGCTTCGCGGGCGAGCTTAGCCTCCGGCATGGCCGTCATGCCCACCACGTCGTAGCCGAGCCCCTTATAGGTCAGCGACTCGGCCAGGGACGAGAACTGCGGCCCCTCCATGCAGACATAGATGCCGTGCCTGCGGAAGGCGATCTCCTCGGCCTCGGCCGCCGCCGCGATGCGGGCCTGGAGCAGCGGCGCAACCGGATGGCCCATCGACACATGGGCCACGCAACCGTTCCCGAAAAAGGAGCTCTCCCGGCCCGCCGTGCGGTCGACGAACTGGTCCACGAGAACGAACAGGCCGGGATAGAGCTCGGCCCGGTAGGAGCCGCACGCCGAGACCGACACGAGGTCGGTCACGCCCACGCGCTTCAGGGCATCGATGTTGGCCCGGTAATTGATGCCGGAGGGAGACAGGCGGTGGCCGCGTCCGTGCCGGGGCAGGAAGACGACCTCGTGACCCCCGATCGTGCCCAGGCGCAAGGTGTCGGAGGGCTCCCCCCAGGGGCTTGCGACCGTCTCCTCGCGCAGGTTCTGCAGGCCCGGCAGATCGTAGATTCCCGATCCGCCGATGATGCCGATGACCGCCTTGCCCATGAACCCCTCAGCCTTGCCGCAGACCGGCGCTAGTGATGCGGTGCGGGACGCGCGGTGGCAAGACCGAACTCGGGCCGAGCGGGCTGTTTCGGCAGCGCCCGCCGCGGCTTGCACGTCAAAAAGTGGCCACTTATATCCCGCCGCGAGCTTGCGGTGCCTCCGGGCATCACCATCTTCGGGACAGTTGGGGACCGGGCGGGACGGGCCTGTTCAAGCGTGGCAGACCCTCGATGTCCCTTGGTCGGATCGCTTCGGGGTCCGACGGTCTTGCAAACAGAAAGGACGTTTTACCATGGCTAAAGTCATCGGCATCGATCTCGGCACGACCAATTCCTGCGTCGCCGTCATGGAAGGATCGACGCCCAAGGTTATCGAGAATGCGGAAGGCGCGCGGACGACGCCTTCGATCGTCGCGTTCACGGACGACGGCGAGCGGCTCGTCGGACAGCCCGCCAAGCGGCAGGGCGTCACGAACCCCGAGCGGACCTTCTTCGCCATCAAGCGCCTGATCGGGCGCCCCTACGACGACCCGATGACCAAGAAGGACATCGGTCTCGTTCCCTACAAGATCATCAAGGCCAGCAACGGCGACGCCTGGGTCACCGCGGACGGCAAGCAATATTCGCCGTCGCAGATCTCGGCTTTCACGCTGCAGAAGATGAAGGAGACGGCTGAGGCGTATCTCGGCAGCACGGTCAGCCAGGCCGTGATCACCGTCCCGGCCTATTTCAACGACGCGCAGCGGCAGGCGACCAAGGACGCCGGCAAGATCGCCGGCCTCGAAGTGCTCCGCATCATCAACGAGCCGACGGCGGCAGCCCTGGCCTATGGGCTCGACAAGAAGAGCTCCGGCGTGATCGCGGTCTATGACCTCGGCGGCGGCACCTTCGACGTCTCCGTGCTCGAGATCGGCGACGGCGTGTTCGAGGTGAAGTCCACCAACGGCGA
>CAXTVD010000103.1:0-12361 GCA_964247575.1 uncultured Lichenihabitans sp. | reverse complement strand
CCCAGGAGCAATCGGTAGCACTGCCCGATGAAGGCAGCATTAAGGCCATTCAAGAAGAGTCGTTACGGTCCGGTCTCGCGTCGGCCCGAGTGCCAGACCACCAGCTGATACGAAAACGGCCTCGTCAAGCGAGGCCGTCCGATAGACTGAATTCAGTGAAGATGTCGTTTACATCTTCTTCATCATCTTCTTTTTCATGTGCTTCTTGGCCATGTGCTTCTTCATCATGGGCTTGGGAGCCGGCGCGTCCGACGACATCGGCGCGGCGCCAGCGGCGGGCGCAGCCGGGGTCGCCATGGGATCGGTCTGCGCCATGGCGGCGGAACCCAGGCCAAGGACGGAAGCGGCACAAGCCAGGATCAGCGTTTTGCGTAGTGACATAAAACTACTCCCTGCGCAGCTACGTCCCGTCTGAAGACGGTCCCTCGACAGCCGCATGTCATGCAACGCGCGGTCACGCCTCTGGTTGCAGAAGGCCGCGGCTCGGCCCCGAGTTGCCTGAAGGGCCGCCGCCGCCTATCTGTTCACCCGCTCGGTCCGGCCGTCACGATGCGTTCGGCGGTTGCACGGGAAAAAGCAGGATCTGCATGGCGCGCGACGTTACCGACTCGGCTCCCTTGACCGCCCGGGACGACCTCGTGCGGTGGTTCGAGCAGGGCAACAAGAGCAGGGAGCAGTTCCGGGTCGGAACGGAACACGAGAAGTTCGGCTTCTACGCCGCGACCCGGGAACCGGTCCCGTATGCCGGGCGCACGGGCGGCGACGGCATCGAGGCGCTTCTGCAGGAACTGGGCGCACGGGCCGGCTGGTCGCCCATCCTCGAAGGGGACGCCATCATCGGCCTTCACGACGAGGCGGGCGGCGGCGCCATCTCGCTGGAGCCGGGCGGCCAGTTCGAACTGTCCGGCGCGCCGCTCCACCATATTCACGCGACCCGCGACGAGCTCCGCGAGCATCTCGACCAGGTCCCCGCCGTCGCCGAGCCGCTCGGCATCCGCTTCATGGGGCTCGGCATGTCGCCGCTGTGGTCCTTGGCCGAAGTCCCGGTCATGCCCAAGGGCCGCTACCGCATCATGAGCGAGTACATGCCGAAGGTCGGCACGCGCGGCCGGGACATGATGTTCCGCACCTGTACCGTCCAGGCCAACCTCGACTTCTCGAGCGAGGCGGACATGGTCCGGAAGCTGCGGGTCTCGCTTGCCCTGCATCCGATCGCGACGGCCCTGTTCGCGAACTCGCCTTTCACGGAAGGCCGGCCCAACGGCTTTCTCAGTGCCCGCTCGGAGATCTGGCGGGACACCGACCGCGCCCGGTCCGGCATGATGGCCTTTGCGTTCGAGCCGGGCATGGGGTTCGAGCGCTACGTCGATTACGCGCTCGACGTGCCGATGTATTTCATCAAGCGCGAGGACGGCTATCGCGACGTGGCGGGGCAGAGCTTCCGCGATCTCATGGCCGGCACCCTGGCGTCCTATCCGGGCGAACGGGCGACCCTGTCGGACTGGGCCAACCACCTGTCGACCATCTTCCCCGAAGTGCGGCTGAAGCGCTACCTCGAGATGCGCGGCGCCGACATGGGATCGGCGGAGGCCGTCTGCGCCTTGCCGGCGCTGTTCGTCGGCCTACTCTATGACGACGTGGCGCTCGACGGCGCCTGGGAGCTGGTCCGCCTTTGGACCGCCGACGAGCGCCAAACGCTGCGCGACGATGTCCCCCGCCTGGGCTTCCGCGCCAGGATCGGGGGGCGGTCCGTCCTCGACCTCGCGCGCGATGTGATCGCCCTTGCCAAGGGAGGGCTCACCCGCCGGAACCAACGGGACGGTGCCGGCCAGGACGAAACGGTTCACCTCGCCCCGCTCGAAGAGCTGGTTGATCGCGGCCGGACGAGGGCCGAGCAGCTGCTCGAAGCCTATGCGGGGGCCTGGGGTGGACGCATCGATCCGGTTTTCGACAGTTGCCGCCTCTGACCGGCCTGTCCCGAACCATTTGCGCTCCGGGCCGCGCCGCCCGGCTCCTCCCCATGATCTGTGCCGTGCTGTGGGTCGGCCTCGCCTCCTCGGCCGCCTTGTCCGAGGGCGTCATCGACGGCGCCGACTATGCCTTCGTCCAGAAACAAGGGTCCGCGCTGCCCGGCGGTCTCCAGTTGCGCGACGCGAGCGGACGGACCCAGGAGCTCGACGCGGTGTTTGGCCGCGCGCCGGTCATTTTGGCCCTGGGCTATTTTCACTGCCCCAGCCTGTGCGGCGTCGTGCGCAACGATCTCTTCGAGGCGCTCGCCAAAAGTGGCCTCCGCGGGCCGGCCGATTACGAACTGGTCGCGATCAGCATCGATCCGGCGGAAACGCCGGCCGACGCCGCGGCGGCCCTGGCCGACGACCGTGACCGCTATCCGATGCCGGGTAGCGACCGGGCCTGGCACTTCCTCACGGGCGATGCCGCGGCCGTGGCGGCGGTGGAAGAAGCCGTCGGATTTCGCAGCCGTTACGACGTTCATCTCCGGCAGTTTCTGCACCCCGCCGGGATCGTCGTGCTCACGCCGGACCGGCGGGTGTCGGGCTACGTCCTGGGGGTCGGCTACTCCGCGGGGGACATCGCGACCGCCGTGACGCTGGCGCAATCCGGGGCGCTGGCCGCCGCCGCGTCGCCCATTCTTCTCCTCTGCTTCGATCACGATGCGACCACCGGCCGCTACTCGCTGGCGATCATGAAGGTGTTACGTTTGGGTGGTCTCCTGACATTATTGATTATCGCCGGGATGGTGCTTCTGATATGGCGGAAAGATCGACGAGGAGGAAGCTGCCCGTGAGCTTGTTCCTAGTCGGAGCGGAACTGTTATGAGGGTCGCCATGGGCCGGGCCGAATGGTCCTTGCGAAGGCACGCCGTCGCAAGCCCGCTTTCTCAGGCGGCCTGAGACGTGGAGGAGGGCTCGCGCAGGCAGCTCTTCGCGCCCGGTGCGGATGCAGTCTTCCGCTTGGCTCTGCTTGTGATCGTCGGGACGCTTGCCGTGCTCCTGTTCGTGACCGCCGGCATTTCGCGCTCCAGCTACATGACAAATGTCGGCTTGGCGCTGGAACAGCCGGTGCCGTTCAGCCACAAGCACCATTCGGGCGAGCTCGGCATCGATTGCCGGTACTGTCACCAGCAGGTCGAATATCTGGCTTCGGCCGGCATTCCGCCGACTTGGACCTGCATGACCTGTCATTCGCAGATCTGGACGGGGTCTGAGATGCTGGCCCCGGTCCGCGACAGCCTGGCCCGCAACGAGCCGCTGAACTGGACGCGGCTCAACCGGATCCCGGACTACGTCTACTTCAACCATTCGATCCACATTACCAAGGGCGTGGGCTGCTCGACCTGCCATGGCGCGGTCGATACGATGCAGTTGACCTACAAGGCCAATGCCTTCGAAATGCAGTTCTGCATCAACTGCCACCGGCATCCCGAGCAGTTCGTCCGCCCGCAGCCCGAGGTGTGGAACATGGCCTGGTCCCCGCCCGCCGATCAGGCCACGCAAGGCCCCAAGCTCGTCGCCGAGTACCACATCGGAACAGCCGCCCGGCTGACCGACTGCTCGATCTGTCACCGCTGATGGGCGCCCCCCCGCACGATCTCGACGCCCTTCGCGCCCGGCTCGCCGGAGGCGAAGGGCCGGTGCTCTGGCGCAGCCTCGAGGCGGTCGCCGACACGGCGGCGTTCCGGCATTTCGTCGAGGCCGAGTTTCCAGCCTCCGCCCGGCTCGCCGCGGGGCCGGACCGGCGGCAGATGCTGCGGCTGATGGCGGCCTCGTTCGCGATGGCGGGCCTGGCGGGATGCGAAGGCGGCGACAACGGCAACGTCGAGGTCCCCTATGTCCGCAATCCCGAGCGGATCGAAGTGGGGGAGGGGCTGTCCTACGCCTCCGCCGCCTTGCTGGACGGGGTGGCCAACGGCGTCCTCGTGACCACGCGGAACGGCCGGCCTCTCAAGATCGAGGGCAACCCCGACCATCCCTGGAGCCGGGGCGGCACGGACGCCTTTGCCCAGGCCTCGATCCTCGACCTCTACGATCCCGCGCGATCGCAGACGGTGCGCTACCTCAACCGGATCAGCACCTGGAGCGCGTTCGGGGCCGCCATGGTCGGCCAGTTCGGCGCGTTGCGGGCCGCCGAGGGGGCGGGGTTGCGGCTGCTCACCGGCCCGGTCACCTCGCCCACCCTGCTCGGGCAGATCGATCGCATGCGCCAGGCCTTTCCGCAGATGGTCTGGCATGTCCTCGCACCGGTCGGACGCGAGGCGGCCTATGCGGCGACCCAGCGCGTGTTCGGCCGGCGCCTCGAGACGCGGTTGGACTTCGCCAAGGCCCGCGTGGTGGTCTCGATCGGGAGCGACATGCTCGATCCCGGCCCGCACCAGGTCGGCGTGTCGCGCCACTGGAGCGAGGCCCGACGGGCGCAGGCCGCAGCCGGATCCCTGCTGACCCTCCATGCCGCCGCCTCGACGCCGACCCTGACATCCGCCAAGGCCGACTACCACCTCGCCGTGGAGCCCGGCGACATGGAAGCGCTGGTCGCGGCGCTCCGGAGCGAGGTCGCCGGCCCGACGGAGGCCGCCACCACGCCCCGGTCGGTGTGGCTGAAGCGCGCCGGAGAGGCGTTGCGGCAGGCGCGCGGGGCCGGGCTTGTCCTGGCCGGTGCCGACCAGCCACCCGCGGTCCAGGACGCGGTGCATCGCCTCAATGCCGAACTCGGCCATCTCGGGCAGACCGTGACCTTCACCGAGCCCCTGTTTGCCGAGGCCCAGTCGATCGAGGCGCTTGCCGAGGCCATGCGCGGCGGCCAGGTCTCGACCCTGCTCATGCTCGACACCAATCCGGTCTATGCGGCCGGCGCGGCCGCCGGTTTCACAGACGCGCTCGGTCGTGTCGCGCTCAAGATCCATGTCGGATCCTATGTCGACGAGACCGCGGCGCATGCGGACTGGCACGCGCCGCTCGCCCATCCGCTCGAGAGCTGGGGCGACGCGCGCTCGCTCGATGGCACCGTCACCCTGCATCAGCCGACGATCGCCCCGCTCTACAACGGACGGAGCAGCCTCGAAATCCTGTCGATGATCGTGGACCCCGAGCCAAGCGACGGCCTGACGCTCGTGCGGGAACGCTGGAGTGGCGAGCAGGACCCGGGGACTGCCGATCTCGTCTGGCGCGGCAACATCACCAACGGTTTCATCGCCGGCACGGCGTTTCCAACGGTGACGGTGCAGCCGCAGGCCGAAGGCGCAGCCCGGACGACGCCGCCTGCCGCGGCCGGCCTCGCCGTCCTGTTCCGTCCCGACCCCACGGTGTGGGACGGCCGCCATGCCGACAATGCGTGGCTGCAGGAATGTCCCAAGCCGCTGACCAAGATCACCTGGGGCAACCCGGTGGCGGTCAGCCCCGCGCTGGCTCAGCGGGAGGGACTGGCGCAGGGCGACCTCGTGACCGTCACCCTCGGCGGGCGCGCGGTCGAGGGACCCGTCTGGATCCTGCCGGGGCAGGCGCCCGACACGCTCACGTTGTACTTCGGCTATGGTCGGGGCGTGCCCGACGCACTGTCGAACGGCTTCGGCTACGATGCCTTCGCGCTCCGTCCACCGGGCGGGGTCAGCCAGGCCTTCGGCGCGACGATCGCCAAGACGGGCCGCGCCGCGCGGTTCGCGACGACGCAGGACCATGCGAGCCTGGACGGACATGATTTCGTGCGGGTGCAGAGCGTGGGCGCCCCCGCCTTTGCCGGCCGCGACACACCGCTCCCCTCGATCTATCCCAACAAGGGTCCGGAGGACCGCGCCTGGGCCATGGTGATCGACGGCGATGCCTGTATCGGCTGCAACGCCTGCGTGATCGCCTGCCAGTCGGAGAACAACATCCCCGTCGTCGGGGCGGACGAGGTCAGAGCGGGCCGGGAGATGCACTGGCTTCGCATCGACCGCTACTATTCCGACCTCAAGGGCGGCGCGGGGCTCGACGAGCCCGACACCCACTTCCAGCCTGTGCCCTGCATGCATTGCGAGGACGCGCCCTGCGAGGTCGGCTGCCCGGTCGAGGCCACGCTGCACGACCACGAGGGGCTGAACCTCATGGTCTACAATCGCTGCGTCGGCACGCGCGCCTGTTCGGGCTATTGCCCCTACAAGGTCCGCCACTTCAATTACGGCGACTACAACGACATCTCGCCACCCCTGCAGCAGCAGCGCAACCCGGAAGTGTCGGTGCGCGGCAAGGGGGTGATGGAAAAGTGCACCTACTGCGTGCAGCGCATCGCCAACGCCCGGATCGTATCCGACAAGACCAACCTGCCGATCGCCGACGGGACGGTGGAAACGGCCTGCCAGGGCGCCTGCCCGACCCGCGCCATCACCTTCGGCGACCTCAACGACAAGGGGAGCGCGGTCACGGCAGGTCGCCGCGATCCCCGCAACTACGCGTTGCTGGGCGAGCTGAACCTGCGCCCCCGCACCACCTACCTCGCCGAGCGGCTCCCCCCGGAGACCGGCACCATCGGCAAGGGCTGATGGGCATGACCGGCAACCTCGCACGGCCCGTCAATCCCTTCCTTGCCGGCGGCGAGACCTACCGGTCGGTCGGTCGCCGCGTGGCGGACATCGCCTTCCGGCATCCCCTGCGATGGCGCTGGTGGCTGGCCTTCGCCGTCTCGCTCGGCATGACCGGCCTGCTGGCCGCGGCCGTCTTCCTCCTGCTCTACGAGGGCGTCGGGATCTGGGGCAACAACATCCCGGTGACCTGGGCGCTGGATATCGCGAGCTACGACTGGTGGATCGGCATCGCCAGCGGCAGCCTGCTCATCTCGGCGACCTTCCTGCTGCTCGGCATCGAATGGCGCGGTGCCTTGAACCGCATCACCGAGACCACGGCGCTGATCGCGGCCGCAGCGGCGGGGCTCTATCCCATCATCCATCTCGGGCGGCCGTGGTTCTTCTACTGGAACCTGCCCTATCCCAACACGCTCGTCCTGTGGCCGCAGTTCCGCTCCCCGCTGTTCTGGGACGCGGTGGACATCATCAGCTTCCTCGGCATCGCGCTCAGCCTGTGGTCCATCGGACTGCTGCCGGACCTCGCCACCTTGCGCGACCGCGCGCTCGAAGAGGTGGAGCGGCAGGACGGACGGGGACGTTTCCGGGCGCAGCTCTACGGCATCGTGTCCCTGGGCTGGCGCGGCTCGGCCGCCCATTGGCGCCGCTGGGTCCAGGCGTATCGCATCGCGGCGGGGCTGGGCGTCGTCCTCGTGGTCTCGCTGCAGACCGGCGCGGCGGTCATGTTCGCCGGGACGGTCGAGCCCGGCTGGCACGACACACTGCTGCCCTTCGCCTTTGTCGTCGCAGCCCTCTATTCCGGCGTCGCATTCATGGCGGCTGCCGCTGTGCTGCTGCGGTCGATCTTCGGGCTGGCCGACTATATCACCGGCCGCCACCTCGATCTCATCGCCTGGATGCTGCTCGGCCTGGGTCTCCTCAACCTCTACTGCTACGGGCAGGAGTTCTTCACGACGCTGATCGGCGGCACGTCCTTCGACGTCGCGGTGCTCGGCCGTCGCTTTGCGGGCGAGCATGCCTGGGCGTTGTGGACCATCATCATCTGCTCGCTCGTTCCGGTCCATGTCTTCTGGCTCGCGCGTGCTCGCCGCTCGCCCGTCCTGCTGTTCGTCGTCGGGCTGCTGGTCACGGCGGGGATCTATGCCGACCACTTCATGGTGCTGGTCGTCACGCTGCAGCAGGACTTCCTGCCCTCGGCCTACCATCCCTATGTCGTCTATGCCTGGGAGGTGTTGACGCTGCTCGGGTCCGTGGGTCTGTTCTTCGCCATCGCCCTCCTGGCCCTGCGGTATGTGCCGCTGGTGTCCATCGTCGGGATCAAGCCGATGGCCGCGCCCGATCTCGGAGCAGACCATGGCGTCTGAGAGAGGTCATCGCGACGAGGCGCCGCTGTTCGGCGTCGCCGCCGAGTTCGATACGGCGGCGAGCCTGCTCGACGGCGTCCGGCGGCTGGAGCCGCGCCGGTTCGGGCGGATGGACGCCCACACGCCCGTTCCGGTGGTCGGCCTGAGCGACGCGCTTGGCGCCGGCGGAAGCCTCGGCCCCTTCGCGATCGGTGGCGTCGTCCTGGGCTTCGTCGCCACCATGGGCATGTGCATCTACGCCACCGCCTACGACTACGTCTTCGACATCGGCGGGCGTCCCCTCGTCAGTTGGCCCGCCTTCATGGTGCCCAGCATCTCCTTCGCGATGCTGACCGGCACCCTGGCGGTCTACCTTGCCATGCTGTTCACCAATCGGCTGCCGCGCCTCAACCATCCCGCCTTCAACATCCCGAACTTCACGCGGGCCAGCCAGGACGCCTTCTTCCTGACGATCGCGCCGCAGGAGAAGCCGCTCGACGTCGCCGCGATCGAGGCCGCGTTCAACGCCTTGCCCCATCCGCCCGTCGCCTTCGTGAGGGTGCCGCGTTGAGGCGGGCGCTGGCTCTGCTCGCCATTGCCGGCGGCCTCGCGGCCTGCGACAGGGCCGACATGGTGGCCCAGCCCAAGGCGAAGAACTGGGACCGCAACACCTTCTTCCCCGACGGATCGACGGTGCGCCAGCCGGTGGCGGGAACGCAACCGCGCAACGAGCCGAACCTGCCCGTGCCGCAGCCGGCCGTCATCACGGCGGCCCTGCTGACCCGCGGCCAGCAACGTTACAACATCTTCTGCCTGCCCTGCCACGGCCAGTCGGGCGACGGGCGTGGCATGATCGTCCAGCGGGGCTTTCCCGCGCCCCCCGCCTTCACCAATGAGGGACTGCTCAAGGCCGACGCGCAGCATTTCTACGACGTGATCACCAACGGACGCGGCGTGATGTACAGCTACGCCGACCGGGTGCCGCCTGCCGACCGCTGGGCCATCGCGGCCTATATCCGTGCGCTGCAACTTAGCCAGCAGGCGCCCGCTGCCATGCTGCAGGCCGCCGACCGCACCGCGCTGAAGGCGAAGCCATGACCCGCGGTTCGTTGCTCCTCCTGGCGCTTGGCGTCGCCGGCCTCGCGATCCTCGCAGCGCTGAGCTTTGCGGGGCAGGCCGTGATGCCCTCGTATCTCGCGGCGTGGCTCTTCGTTCTCGCGCTCCCCGTGGGCGCGCTGCCCCTCGTGCTGGGCCATGATCTCCTGCGCCGGCCGGAGACCTCGACCGTGAGCGCCCTGCGCAGCCTGCTGCCTCTGGTCGGCGTGGGCATCGTACTGGCGATCCCTGTCGCGCTTGGCCGGGCCAGCCTCTATCCCACCCCGGCGACCTCGAACGCCTTTGCCGCCGCCTGGATGGGTTCGGGACCCGTGCTGCTGCGCCTGGTCGTCGCCCTCGCAGTCTGGGCTCTGTTCGCCGTCCTCGCGCGCCACCCGCCGACGCCCCGCCAGATGCACCGCCGCAGCGCCCTGGCGGGGCTCGGCCTGGCTCTGCACCTCGTGCTGGGAACCTTGCTGGTGGGCGACTGGGTTGCGGCCATGGATCCCGCCCTGAACTCGTCCAGCTTCGGCCTCATCGTCCTTGCGGCCCAGTCGGGCACCGCTCTTTGCGCCGCCTGCCTCCTGGTGGTCGCACGGGGCGAGCGCCTGACGCCGGACCTGCCCGTCGCCCTCCTGCTCCTCTTCGGCGCCTGGCTGTTTCTCCACTTCACCCAGTACCTGGTGGTCTGGTCGGCCAACCTGCCGGACGAGGTGCCCTGGTATCTCAGCCGCGACCGGGGCATGGGGGGGTCGATGGAGGCGTTGGCGGGCGTCGTCCTGCTGATCGCGCTCGTCACGCTGCTCACCCGGCGCGGCGCGCTCCTCGTGGCCGGCACGGCGGCCCTCATCCTCCTGCTGCATCTCGTCGAAATGTTCTGGCTGATCGTCCCGGCCGGCCGTGGCCATTTCAGCCTGCGGCTCGCCGACCTCACGGCAGCGGTCGGGCTGATCGCGCTCGCTGCGGGATGCCTGGCGCTCCTTCGCACCCGGACCTGGCAGGGGGCTGTCCATGTCCGGCCCTAGGCAACCCGGCCGATCGGGTCGCTTGCGGCTCCTGGCCGGCTTCTCGGTCGTGCTCGGCGCCGTGGCGGTCCTGTTGCGGGCGGATGGCAAAGGGAAGGGCAGGTCCGGCGGCATGAACGACGATCACCCCGGGGCCGGGCCCGACGGTCTCGACCGGCCTGCGACCGGCTCTTCGGCGCAGCCGAACGAGCACGGTTCGCCGCCGAGTCCGGAGGCGCTCAAGGACGGATTCGAGCCGCGGGACGCCAATACCCGGTCCATCGGCACGGTCATGGTGGTCGCGGTTGCCCTCATCGCGGCGTCGATCACCGGCCTGTTCGTCCTGCTCGGATCCTTCCACCGCGCCGACCGGGCCACACCGCCCCTGACCGCGCAGCAGCGCGCTCCCATTGCGCCACCCGGGCCGCCGCTGCAGGCGAACCCGCAATACGACCTCGCCTCCCTGGGCAAGCGGGAGACCG
This sequence comes from uncultured Lichenihabitans sp., assembly GCA_964247575.1. Taxonomy (GTDB): domain Bacteria; phylum Pseudomonadota; class Alphaproteobacteria; order Rhizobiales; family Beijerinckiaceae; genus Lichenihabitans. The sequence continues at coordinate 1,869 of CAXTVD010000103.1, read as the reverse complement.
GCCTGCTCAACACCTATCAGTGGCTGTCGCCCGAACACACGGCCGCCCGCATCCCGATCGACCGGGCGATGGCGATGGTGGTCGGCCGACCGCTCGACCCCCCGACAGCGCCCGCAGAGGCAACCCCATGAACGGCGCCGGTAACCCGCTCGCGATCTGGCCGGCCGCCGCCTCCGGCTCGGCCGTGCAGACCGACTACCTGATCCTCGCCTTCACCGTGGTCATCCTGTTCCTCACGGTGCCCATCTTCATCGCGATCACCTATTTCGCCTTCCGCTATCGCCAGGGCAAGGCGGCCGACCGCAGCCATTCGGGCATCCGCAGCGACCTCGTCGAACTCAGCTGGATGATCATCCCGTTCCTGATGACCCTCGGCTTCTTCTTCTGGGGCGCCCGGATGTTCGACACGCACCGGCACCCGCCGGAGGGTGCGCTGCAGATCAACGCGATCGGGCGCCAGTGGATGTGGAAGTTCCAGCATCCCGGCGGCCAGTCGGAGATCGAGAACCTGCACGTGCCCACCGGTCAGCCGGTGGTGATCCGCATGATCAGCCAGGACGTGATTCACGCGCTCTACATCCCGGCGCTGCGCATCCAGAACGAGGTGCTCCCCGACCGCTATACCGACATCTGGTTCACGGCCGACCGGCCGGGCGTCTACCACCTGTTCTGCTCGGAATATTGCGGCACCGATCATTCCGTGATGGGCGGCCTGCTCACCATCATGACGCCGACGGACTACCAGAACTGGCTGAGCCATACCGGCAACGATCAGTCGGTCGCCCAGGCGGGGGAGGTGCTCTTTGCCTCCTACGGCTGCTCGGGCTGTCATGGCGGACAGTCGACGGCCCGGGCTCCCTCGCTGGCGGCGCTGCACGGCAAGCCCGTGCCGCTCGCGGACGGCGGCACGATCATCGCGGACGACAGCTACATCCGGGACAAGATCCTCAATCCCGACCACAACAAGATCGCCGGCTACCAGCAGTTGATGCCGAGCTTCAAACACGTGATCGCCGAGGACGACCTCATGCGGCTCGTCGCCTACATCAAGTCGACGGGCCAGGGAACGGAGAAAGCCGATGACGTCAGCAGCGCTCCGTGACGCCCCACCGCCGCGGGCCACGATCGACCGGCCCGACGACTACCTGCACGAAGCCCACACGCTGCGCTCCTGGTTCTTCACCACGGACCACAAGCGCATCGGCCTGCTCTATCTCATTACGATCACCCTGTTCTTCATCGTCGGGGCAATCGCGGCGGGGCTGGTGCGGCTGGCCCTCGTTGTGCCGGATGGGCAGATCTTCTCGAACGACACCTACAACAAGCTGTTCACCGCCCATGGCGTCGTCATGGTGTGGTTCTTCCTGATCCCGTCCATCCCCTCGACCTTCGGCAACTTCCTCCTGCCGATCATGATCGGCGCCAAGGACCTCGCCTTTCCCCGCTTGAACCTCCTGAGCTGGTACGTGTTCATCGGCGGCTCGATCTTCACGATGATCACCATCGTGGTGGGCGGCGTCGATACCGGCTGGACCTTCTACACGCCGCTCTCGACGACCTTTTCCAACACCTACGTCATTCCCGCGCTGATCGGCGTCATCATCGTGGGCTTCTCCTCGATCCTGACGGGCCTCAACTTCATCGTCACGGTCCACCTGATGCGCGCGCCGGGCATGACCTGGTTCCGCATGCCGATCTTCGTGTGGACGATGTACGCGACAAGCCTCATCTTCCTGCTTGCGACGCCCGTCATCACCATCGCGCTGATCCTGCTCGTGGTGGAGCGCGCCTTTCACATCGGGGTCTTCGACCCGGCGCTCGGCGGCGACCCCGTGCTGTTCGAGCACCTGTTCTGGTTCTACTCGCACC
>CAXTVD010000102.1:11354-12376 GCA_964247575.1 uncultured Lichenihabitans sp. | reverse complement strand
TGTTAAACGCTGCCGGTCGCTCCGCTGTGCGGCATGCGGCCGTCCCGCCGAGCCGGTTCGGCGCCTCTCACCCCATTCGGCATGTGCTCTGAAAGCGAGGTCCATTGCAGGTTCTAGTTCGCGACAACAATGTCGATCAGGCACTCAAGGTGCTGAAGAAGAAGATGCAGCGCGAAGGCATCTTTCGCGAGATGAAGCAGCGTCGCGCCTATGAGAAGCCGTCCGAGAAGCGGGCGCGCGAACAGGCCGAGGCGATTCGCCGGGCCCGCAAACTGGCCCGCAAGCAGGCTCAGCGCGAAGGTCTGCTGCCGGCGCCCAAGCCCCGTCCGGAGCGCAACGCACCCCGGCGCTCCCCCTTTACGCCGACGCCCGCCGCGTCCTGAACGGACAACCGCGATCTCGGCCGGCTTCGTGAGAAGCACGGCGAATGCGGGGATCGGGGGCGATGCTCGACGATGATGCCGCTGCCGGGCAGGACCTGCCCGGCCGGCGCATTGCTCCGGGGAAGCTCTCGCGTGCCTCCGATCCTTGATGTTTCGCTGAAGGGGGTCCGAACCCGCGGCGCCGCTGGCGAGGTCTTCAGGGCGGCGAATCGGTCCGGCAACGTATCGGCCGCGCGGACAGCCTCAGAAAGCCTTGAAGGTCAGGATCGTTCGCGTGTCGGCGATTCCGGGAATCGTCTGGACGTGCTCCCCGACGAAGTGGCCGATGTCGACGCTGCTCTCGACATAGAATTTCGCCAGGATGTCGTAGTCGCCTGCGGTCGAGTAGATCTCCGAGGCGATCTCCGCTTCGGCCAGGGCGCTCGCCACCGCATAGGTCCGGCCCAGCGCGCATTTGATCTGCACGAAGAAGGTCTGCATGGGCGTGATGCTCAGGGCTGCGCGGGGCTCGTCGCCAGCACTTCGATGTCACGATCGAGCGCCGATTGCACCTTGAATTCGCTCTGGAACGTCTGCCCGTTGTGGCGCGCGATGAGCAGGTAGTCTCCCTCCGCCAGAACGAGCGAGGGGAAGGCGCCG
>CAXTVD010000102.1:7833-11344 GCA_964247575.1 uncultured Lichenihabitans sp. | reverse complement strand
GGCGTCAGGATGGTGAAGCTCGTATTGGCGAGCGCCTCGCCTCCCGGGGCGTTGACGAGCTTGAGTGTCAGGACCGCGGCCCGGTGCGTGACCGTCGCCTCCATGAGCTTGCCCGGCTGCACCCGGAGGTCCGCGCTCACCACCGAATTGGTGTCGCTGACGGGCGTCAGCGAGCCGACGCCCACCGTATCGAGATAGGTCGAGACGACATGGTACGGCCCCTCGGGGAGGCGGATGATCTGGCCCGGCTTGACGCCTGACACGACCAGCTTGGCCTCCGCATTGCCGTGGTCAGGCACGTAAACCGAGAGGGAGAGCTTGTCCGGCGTGATGGGCGCATTCCCCAGCACGCCCTGCACGGCGAGGCCCCCCGCGTTGAGGGTCACCCGTTCGCCCGTCGGTCTGCCTGCGATCGTGATCGCCCGCATGGTGCTGGCGAAGCCATAGGCGCAGTGCAGGATGTAGCGCCCATCCGGTAGCGGGATCGTGGGCTCGGCATCCGTCGACTGTGCGGCCAGCCGGTTGGTTCCATCGGGTTCTGTCGCTTCGGAATACAGGCGCCAGACCAGCCCGTTCGCGACACTCGGTCCATCCGGCGTCAGCGACGCGGACAGGTGAATGGAACCACTCGTGACCGGCGTCGTGCTGTTCGGCGGCGGCGCGGTCGTATCGTGCGGACCGGTCTGCCCTGCGGCGGACGGGCACCCCAGGCCGCAGAGCGGGGCGACGAGCACCGCAACCATCGCCAGAGAGCCCGCCTTGCGCCTGCGCTGCATCGTCGTCCTGTCCCATCTTTCCATCGACGGGGTGCGCGCCGAAGCGGGCCGAATCGTGGCCGGGGTTGCCGCTTGTCCGCGGCCGCGATCTGTGCGACCCGACCTGCATGATACAGGACAGCAGGCCCCTCGATACCCTTGCGATGCTCGCGCGTCGCCGCTCCGTGCCCCCGCCAGCCCTTGCCGCCCCAGGTCCGACCGCTGCCCAGCGTGACGAACTGCTGGCGCTCGCCGCGCGCGTCCCCGACCACGGCAAGCTGGCGCCCTGGCGTTTCGTCCTGTTCGAGGGCGAGGCGCGCGAGCGCGCCGGGGTCGTCCTCGCCGAGGTGCTCCGCGCCGCCGATCCCGCCACGTCGGAAAAGCGGCTCGAGATCGAGCGCAAGCGCCTCATGCAGGCGCCTCTCGTGGTCGCCGTGGTCTCGCGCGCCGCGCCGCACGTCAAGATCCCCGAATGGGAGCAGGTGCTGTCCGTCGGCGCGGTCTGCATGAATCTTACCATCGCGGCCAACGCGATGGGCTTTGCGACCTCGTGGCTGACGGAGTGGATGGCCTACGACGCCGCGGCGCGGGCCGCGCTGGGCCTGGCCGAGCACGAGCGGATTGCCGGATTCATCTATGTCGGGACGCCGACGACCGTGATCGAGGACCGGGTGCGTCCGGTCATGAGCGAGATCGTCTCGCATTTCTAAGACCAAGACGGAAGAAGCGGATGTTCTACAAGCCGGACGAGCGAGACAAGGCACGCCTGCCTCACGACCCGTTCAAGGCCCTCGTCGTTCCGCGTCCGATCGGCTGGATCAGTGCCCTGAGCGCGAGCGGCGCGGTGAATCTTGCGCCCTATTCCTTCTTCAACGCCGTGGCGTCCACGCCGGTCGGCATCCTCGCCTTCTCCAGCGAGGGTGTGAAGGACAGCGTCGCCTTCATCGAGGAGACCGGCGAGTTCGTGTGGAACATGCCGACCTATGATCTCCGCGAGGCCATGAACCTTACAGGCGCGTCCCTGCCGCGGGGGACGAGCGAGTTCGCCTATGCGGGACTCGCGACCGCCCCTTCGGTTGAAGTGAAGCCGCCGCGGGTCGCCGCCAGCCCGTGCGCCATGGAGTGCAGACTGATCGAGGTGATCCGTCTGAAGACGGCGGCGGGCATACCCATCGACAACTATCTCGTCCTGGGCGAGGTGGTCGGCGTCCATATCGACGACCGCTTCATCACCGCCGAGGGCCGGGTCGACACCGCCGCCATGCAGCCGATCGCACGATGCGGCTACTCGGACTATGCCGTCGTCGACAAGGTGTTTGCCGTCACCCGTCCGCGCTAGCTCCGCGCGGCTCCCGGGCCGAACGCGTCGTTGATGGCCGCGATCTCGGATACGTTGCGCGTGATGCAGCCGCCGAAGCCCTCCCGGCGGGCCCGATGGCGGGCCATGTCGCCGTCGCTGGCCGGCCAGGGCGTCGCGTCGAAGGCCGGCACGCCGGCGCTGCGCGCCGCCAGCAGGATCAATGCTCTCGCCACGGGCCCCAGCAACGGTTCCTCGGCCCCGGCGACGGAGGACGTCTCGTCCACGACCGCGGGACCCTCAAGGGCGAACGCCTGAAGACGAGAGCTCGACCCGCGAAAGCTGCTCAGCGCCAGCAGGCCAGCCGCAGCCGGCGCCGCGACGATCGCGGTCGACCCGGCGTCCCAGCCATGCTCGGCTTCCAGCACGGCCAGCTTGACGGCGCCGTGCTGCACGTCCCGGCCATCGACGCAGTCCGGCAGGAGCACGCCGTCCGGCCGGCTCGGCAGGACGGTGGCCATCTCCGCGGTGAAGTCTTGCGTCGCGAGCGGACTGACCCGCACCAGGACGCGGCCGCTTGCAGACCGCCGCCGCGCCGTGTCGAGCAGGCCGGCGAGCGCGCCCGGTCCGCGTTCCCCGCAGCCCGCCAGATCGAGGATGATCGCGTCCGGCGCGGTCCCGCCTGCCGTCGCGCCGCCACCCTGGACGGCCGCGCTCTCCGCCAGCCACAACGAGCGGAGCCCGGACAGGATCATGGGATGGCGGTCCGGGTGCATGGATAGGCAAGGTGGAGCATGGACTTCATCGGATCTTTACCATGCCTGTTCACCATTGCGGCAGAACGGACGGCGGCTTGGAGGGTCGGCGCATGATCGTGCGGAGTTTCCTGGCTTGGACGGCGACGGCCCCGGCGGCCGCTCGCGCGGAGGGCACCGCCGCCCTTGCCCAGGCCTTTATCGCCGATGAGCTTGATCCGGGCGACCGGTCCGACGCCGAGGCGGCCCTCACGGCGCTGCTCGACGACGGCTCGCCGCTGGTGCGCCTCGCCCTGGCCCGGGTTCTCGGGCCCGCCTCGTCGGTCCCGCACCACCTGCTGACGGCGCTGCTCAACGACAGGTCGGACATCGCCGCGCTCGTGCTCGAAGCGTCCCCTCTGATCGGCGAGGACGAACTGATCGACGCGGTCGCCGTGGGGGACGCCACGGCCCAATCCGCCGTCGCGCGCCGGCCCTACCTCACCCTCGGCGTGGCGGGAGCGATCGCGGAGGTGGCGACCCTGCCGGCCTGCCACGTCCTCTGCCTGAACGGAACGGCATCGATCGCGCCGGTCTCGCTCGGCCGGCTGCTCGAGCGGTTCGGCGACGATGCGCTGATGCGAGAGCTGCTGGAAAAACGTCCGGACCTCGGGGCGGGGCTGCGGCACGACCTTGCGGTGGCGACGGCCGGAGCGCTCGAGCGC
>CAXTVD010000102.1:0-7823 GCA_964247575.1 uncultured Lichenihabitans sp. | reverse complement strand
CTTCGTGAAGCAATGCGGCTGGCTGTCCCCCGAGCGTGCCGCCCGGGTGACCCGGGAGGCCACCGATCAGGCCGCCGTGACGCTCGCCGCCCAAGCGGTCCGGCGCGATGGGGCGCTCGGCGCGCGCCGTCTGGTCGAACATCTGAGGGCCGCCGGCCGGCTGACGCCGGCGCTGATGCTGCGCGCGATCCTGTCGGGCAATCTCGCACTGTTCGAGGCGGCCGTCAGTGCTCTGTCCGACTTGCCGATGGCGCGCGTTACGGGTCTGGTGCGCGGCGCGTCCGGCCTTGGCTTTGCCGCGCTCTACGCCAGAGCGGGGCTGCCGATGCCCCTCCTGCCGATCTTCGAAGCCGCGGTCCGCGCGGCGCGGCACCACGACGAAACCTCGGCCGGGGCGGGGCCGTCGCTGCGCCGCAGCCTGATCGGACGGGTTCTCACCGCCTGCGCGGCTGACCGTGACCCCGAACTGGGCAAGGCCGTCGCCCTGCTTCGCGGGCTGGAGGCGCAGGCCGCGCGCGACGAGGCCCGCTCCTTCACCCTCGAGCTGGGGCGCGAGCGGACCGTTCCCGCCTTGCCGCCGCCCTCGCCGCGCGATCGGCCCCTGTCCCTCCAGTCTGCCGCCTGACACCGTCGCCGCTCAGGATCCGAACTGCTCGCCCACGATGCGTTCGTCCAGCGAATGACCAGGGTCGTGCAGGAGCTGCAGGCCGGTCGCATGGTCCATGCTGATGTCGACCCGGACCACGTCCTTGAGCTCGAAATGGTCGGCCGTCGCCGCCACGGGACGCTTGTCGGCCTCCAGCACCTCCACGGTGATGCCGGCCTTGTCGGGCAGCAACGCGCCGCGCCAGCGCCGCGGCCTGAAGGCCGAGATGGGTGTGAGCGCCACGAGCGGAGCCCCGAGCGGAACGATGGGGCCGTTGGCCGACAGATTATACGCCGTGGAGCCCGCAGGCGTCGCCACGAGCAGCCCGTCCGCGATCAGCTCGCTCAGCCGCTCCCGGCCGTCGACCAGCACCCGCAGCTTGGCCGCCTGGTAGGATTGCCGAAGCATCGACACCTCGTTGATAGCGCGCGCGGTCGCAACCGTGCCGTCGGAACTGGTGGCGCGCATGACGAGGGGATGCACCACGGAAGTCTCGGCCTTCTCCAGCCGCTCGAACAGGTCCTGTTCCTGGAACTCGTTCATCAGAAAGCCGACCGAACCGCGGTTCATGCCGAAAATGGGCTTCATCGATCCCATGAACCGGTGCAGCACCTGCAGCATCAAGCCGTCGCCGCCCAGCGCCACGATGACGTCGGCCCGTTCAGGCGTGGCGTTGCCGTAGCGAGCCGTCAGGCGCACCTTGGCACTATCGGCTTCCGGGGAGCCCGACGACAGGAAGGCGACGGTTCCGAACCGACGCGCCGGCTTGACCTCAACCATCCGCGAACCCGAGCCGTCTTTCTTGTCGCCGCGGCAAGCGGTCCTCTATAGCACGCGACATGGTGGCGCCCACGCCCATTGTGGGCGGGAACGGAGACCCTCCAACGGCACGTTTGCAACGCTGGGCGTCGTGCTAGGGTTCTGTCGCCAGCAAGGAAAGATCCTCATGTCGCCGCGATACGCCATCTACTACGCGCCGCATGCCGGAAGCGCGCTCGCGCGCTTCGGAGCCAGCCTGCTCGGCTACGATCTCGCCACGGGGCAGGATGTCGAGCCGCTCGACCACCCGCTGTTCCACGATCCGTCCAGCCTCGGCTGGACGGCCGCCCCGCGGCGCTACGGCTTCCACGCCACGCTGAAGGCGCCGTTCCATCTCGCCGGCGACCGCTCGCCCGCCGAGCTCGAGCAGGCGCTCCGCGACTTCGTCCGCGCGCAGACCCCGTTCGACATCACGATGACCCTCGCCCCGCTCGGGCACTTCCTCGCTTTGGTCCTGACCGAGCCGTCGCCGCGCATGGACGAGTTGGCCGCGGGCTGCGTGCGCCTGTTCGACCTGTTCCGCGCGCCGCTGACCCCGGAGGATCGCGAGCGCCGCCATCCCGACCGGCTGCTGGCCGAGCAGGTCGCTCTTCTCGACGAGTGGGGCTACCCCTTCGTTCTCGAGCAGTTCCAATACCACATGACGCTGACGAGCGAGGTCGAGCATGACGATCGCCTGAAGCTCGAGCCCGTGCTGCGGGACATCCTGGCGGATGTTCCGCTCACGACGACCGTCGATGGCCTGGTGCTCTGCCGCCAGGAGGGCCGCAACGATCGCTTCGTCCTGCAGCGGCGCTTCGACTTCGGCGCCTGAGCCGGACGCGGGGTCAGCGGGCCCGGAGGAGGCCGGGAACGCGGTCGACATAAGCTTTGGCAACCTCCTCGCAGAGTTCGGTCGGCGATGTCTGGGCGAGCCGCGTCCGCGTGGCGGCCTCGAAAGCGGCCCGCAGCCTGCCGGACGGCATCACGTCGCTCGCCCGCAGCCCCATGGCGTCGGCGACCTGGAACGCCCGGCCGAAATCGACGGCCACTTGCTTGCAGGTTCCGTCCATCAGCGTGACGTCCGCGAGCAGTTGCACGGCGTCGGCCGGCACGGGAACAGCCGGAGCGGCGGCGAAGCCGCCCGATTGGAGGAGGCAGAGCAGAAGGAGGGAGAGAAGGATGCGGGATGGTGGCGGACGCATGGCCTGGAACGAGGGCGGACCGGCGCGCCGGTCGAGAGGACAGCGTCCCTTCTAGCGCGCCGTGAACAAGGGCGCAGCCACCGCCGGGCCGATCGACCGCCACACATTCGGGTCTTCCTGCGACTGGCGCTTGATGAACCTGTAGCCGGTGTCGTCCCAGGCCAGCAGCGCATCGGTCATGTTGTCCAGAACGAATTCGCCGCGGCTGGTCTTGACGGTCAGCACGGCGTGGCCTTCGCCCGCATGGTCCTTGACCACGGTCATCAGCAGCGCCTGCCGGGGATAGCCGGCCTCCATCAGCATCTTGCGCTTGAGCAGCGCGTAGTCCTCGCAGTCGCCCCGTCCGTCGAGCGGGTAGTCCCAGCGGTCGACGACGCCCCAATGATCCATGTCGGTCTCGGGGTGGACGCTGGCGTTGACGGCGCGGTTGACGTGCTCGATCTCCTTCAAGGCCCTGGGCGTCAGGCTCACGTCGGTCGCCGGCAGCGCCGGACCGTCGCATTCCCCGGTATAGCGGTTGCAGAAGTCGACCCATCCGTAGGGCACGCTCGTCACTCCGGTCACGGCAGCGTAGCTCGCCCGCAGGGGCGTTTCGTGCGCTGCGGCGGGCGTTGCCGTCGCTCCCGCGAGGGCCCCCGCCACGATTATCGCCTGCACCCACTTCGACCGCATGCCCGACCCCGTCTCTCGCTGTCGGACGAAGCATGGCAGTCGGTTTTTGCGGGCTCATGCGAGTAAAACCCAAGTTTTTACAGGATCGACTTCATCTTAATGACCGCGTTGTTAGGCGTAAGAAAATCGGAACGCGAATGGTAAAGCTTTCGTACAATTGTCGCGACCCTTTGATTTGCCGTCCTCTTTCGGTACTGCGCATCACCCCGGCCGATCGAGCTGCGGGCGGGCTTAACCCGATGGTCACGGTACGGCGCACCGCGGAGGGTTAAAGCGGCGCCCGAGGCCGCAAAAAAGATGGCGCGCCGATGGCATCGATTGGGCGGCCCTGCGTCGTTCCGGGCGCCGGGCAGGCCCGCAGCGTCCGACGGGACGGCCGCCTCCGTTGACAAGCGTCGCAAGGTCCTCAATCAGGAACGCGCGAGCGGCGGCCGCCGTCGGGCAGGCGGCTCTTGCAAGGCCGGCTTGCCGGCGTGGCAAGCACCTTCTAGGCAGAGTCGAGGAGCGCTTGGCGGGCGTGCATCGCGTAAGACGACGGATCCCTGACGTGAAGAACCTGGCACGGCTGTTCACACGGGGAGCGGGAATCAGTCCCGGGCTGAAGACGGCGCTCGACCAGGCCCGTCGCGCCGAAGACGACTGGCGCCTGGAGGAGGCCCTCGTCCTGTGGGCGGGGATCCGCGAGCGCTATGCCAATCGTGTGGTGGGACATGCCGGCCATGCAGCCGTGCTCGCCAAGCTCAACCGTTGCGAGGAGGCCCTTGCCGATCTGACGCGGGCCATCGCGCGCTTCCCCGATTCCTCCTATCTGGCCGTCGACCGGGTGCGCATCACCCAGGAGTTCGGCGACTTCGACCAGGCGTTGCGGCTGAGCGAGGAGGTCGCCGCCTCGTTTCCGAACGATCCGCACGCCCCCGAGCTCCTGGCCAAGAGCCTGCGGAGCCTGCTGCGCTTCGATGAAGCGGACGCCGTGCTCGAAAAGGCGCGCGAGGTCTTCCCCCATCATATCGGCATCCCCATCGAGTACACGGCCAGTGCCGACATGCGCGGCGACTACGTGGAGGGCCTGCGCCGCAGCCAGGCGCTGCTGAACGCCTTTCCGAACGCGCCCATCGCGCATGCCAGCGTCGGGGCTGCCTTCAAGCGCCTGAAGCGCTACGACGAAGCGGACCAGGTCCTCGTGGCCGCCATGGCGCGTTTCCCCGACAACAGCAATCTCGCCGTGAACTATGCCTGGGTGGCCGATGACAAGGCCGACTGGCAGGAGGCGCTGAGGCGGTGGAGCGCCGCCTATGACCGGTTCGGGCGCGAGCCGCGCATCCGGACAGGATTTCTCGAAAGCCGCAGCCGCGCCGAACTCGCCCGCATCGACGAGGTCGCCGGTGCGAGCCCCGATGGCGCACCCGCACCGGCGGTCGAACAGGAGGCCGCCCGGGGTCTCGAACCCTCGGCCGGTCTGCTCACCCGCTTCGAGAGCCTGGGGGAGAACTGCGAGTTCGGCTTCGTCCAGCGCCATTTCGGCGCCGAGCCCCTCGGCCTGCTGCGGTGGGCGGGCATCAGCTTCGACAAGCTGCTGGTCGGCCTCGAATCGTCCTTCGAGGGCGTTGGCGGCCCCGAGCGGACGCGGATGGACGTGAACCCGCACAATCAGGAATACTTCACCCGCGACACGCTCTACGGCTTTGACATGCACACCTTCATGCTAAAGGACGAGGCGAACGAGGCGACCATCTACAAGAAGATGGGGCGGCGGCTCGAATACCTGAAGAACAAGCTGCTCGACGACCTCGCGGCGGCCGAGAAGGTGTTCGTCTTCCAGACCGCCATGGACCTTTGCGACGACGACCTGCGGCGCCTCCACGCCGCCATCCGGCTGCACGGGCCCGGACGGCTGCTGGCGGTGCGCCTCGCCCGCGAGGGACAAAGCCCGGGCGATGCCGTCCTCCTCCAGGACGGTCTGGCGGCCGGCTACGTCGACCGGGTCGGCTTCGTCAACAACCACTGGAACATCTCGTTCGGCTGCTGGTCGCAGCTCTGCCGCGGCGCTCTCGCCCTGTTCGAGTCCGACGCGCCTCAGCCCTGAGGCAGGATGCGCCGGAGCAGGGAGGCGAGTACCTCGGCGGCGGCGGCCGAGGCCCGGTCGTTGGGATGCCAGCCGTCGCCGGCGTCGTAGTCCGGCCGGTACACGTTGGGCGTGCCGCCCGTCCCCCAGAGCGCGTCGACGTCGAGCACCGGCCAGCCCTGCCGGCCAAGGGCGCGGACCCGCTCGTTGGCGGCGTCCCGGACGGGCTCGGCCTCCGGGACTTCGGCGAAGCTGGGTGCGGCCGTGGTCAGGATCGGCACGCCACCCCGGCGGCGCGTGGCGTCGGCGACGGCCATCGCCCGCGCGAAGGCGAGGTCGGCCTGCTCGCCGGTCCAGGTTTCGTTGCGTGTCCAGCTCTGGATCACCGTGACCTGCGGCCTGAACTGCTCGATCGCCCATAGGCCATTGGTGCAGAACCCCAGCGAGTTCCGGCCGGGAAAGCCCTCATTGACATAGGAGACCGGGCGCGTGGCCGTCGAGACAAGCGCGCAGGCGCGCACCCCGTAGCCGCTCATCTCGCCCGTCGTGCAGGACGAGTGGATGATGCTGTCCCCGACGCCCACAACCGTGGCGCCGGGTGTCGTCGCGATGACCTGCACCCCGTGGCAGGCGAACAGGGTGTCGTCGCGCCGGAACGCCGAGGCGCCGCCCGAGTCCGGAGCGGTGGCGTCGCCCTCGCACCAGAACCCGGCATGGAGGCGCCCGATGGCGGGGTCGGGGCCGCCGGTGCTGGCGGCGAAGCGGCTCGACCCGCGCGAGAAGCTGCGAACCTGGAGGAGGAAGCCCGGGCCACCGTCCGACCGGGGCAGGGCGGTGAGAGGAAGCCAATCCGACCAGGCGTGCACCGGCCGCCCGGGGTCGCGCGGGTTGCCGGGCAGGTCCAAGGATCGGGCCGCGGCGGTCTCCGGTTCCAGCGGCGGCGACCCGTCCGCGCCGCCTCCGTCGAAGAAGACCCGCCGCCACAGCGCCGCATCCGGCGCACCGTCTCTGCCGATCGGCGTGGTGCCGTCGCCGACGCCGCCCGTGGGCGCCACGGCTGCACCGTCGAGGCTCCAGGGCTGGGGCTGATCGTTGACGAAGGCCAGGCGGATCCAGGCCGGCTCGGCGTCGAGATGGACGAGGTTGGCGATCGTCCCGCCCGGACCGGGTGACGAGGCAAAACGGCTGTTGTGCAGACGGTAGCCGAGGCGCTGCGACAAGCGAGGCGGCGGGCCCGGCCAGGCCGCCTCCGTCGGGCTCCGGCGCGGCACGAACAACCGCCTCACGCGCCGTCCGCGACCAGGGTCGTCTCGCTCTCGCTGTCGCCGAGGATGGGCATGCCGTACCGTCAACCTTGATGGGCGGAATCATAGTGTTGGCCGCCGGTTCGTGCTAGTCGCCCAAGATCAGGGCGAGAGCGAAAGGGAGCGCCGTGCCGTCGGACCATATCCCAGAGCCCTCGACCGCTTCGGACCCCGGCGAGGTCACCCGAACGGACGTGTACCGATCGGCGACCTATACGATCTTCGTGGACCGCCACGCCAACGCACGCCGGCCCGGCGAACCACATCGGGTGTTCGTCAGCTTTCCCATGCGGGATGAGTGTTTCGCGCCCTTCGGCGAGGTGGTGTTCCGCAAGAACAGGATCGATGTCGTCTACGTCACCACCTGCGACGGCAGCTGGTTCCAGTACCCGGATACGGCGGCGGCGGCGGCGGCGGTCCGGCAAGCGGTCGCCGGTTACGACGAGGTGCTGACCTACGGGACCAGCATGGGCGGCTACGGGGCGCTTTCCTTCTCCAGGATGGTGGGGGCGACCACGGTCATCTCCTGCTCGCCGCAATATTCGATCGATCCCGACAAGACGCCGTTCGAGCTGCGCTACCGGAAAGACGTGCCGGTGGTCATGGCGTATGGCGGGTTCAAGCACGACGACCTCGAGAGCGACCTGTCGAAGACGGCGCGCGTGGTGCTGGTCTTCGATCCGCGCGACGAGTTCGACAAGCAGCATGCCAAGCTCGTCGAGACCCACCGGACCACGCAGCGTCTGATCGTGCCCTTCACCGGGCACAAGAGCCTTGGCGCGCTGCGCGAGATGGGGCTGGCGTCCGAGCTCGTGCGGTCCGTGGCCGATGGCCGGCTCGACGTGGGCGCATTTCGCAGCGAGATCCGGGCGCGCCGCCGCAGCAGCCCGACCTATCTGCGCTTCCTTGCCCGCCGGATGCACGCGCGCAAGCTCAAGGGCGTCCCGACGATCATCCGATGGGCGGCCGCCGTCAGCCGCGACGACGACTGGGACGGGTTGAGGACCGACATCAGGATCGCGGTCGAGCACGGGCAGTATGCCCTGGCGATCACGCAACTGCGAAAGCTCGTCCTGCTGCCCCACTACGTGCGGCGGCCGATGTTCGTGACCGAGATCTTCAGGTGGGGCGAGATC
>CAXTVD010000101.1:0-12420 GCA_964247575.1 uncultured Lichenihabitans sp. | reverse complement strand
GCTCATGACGGACGGCGGCTCCATGCTGACGCTGACCTATTATGGCGCCGAGAAGTGGATGCCCCACTACAACGTGATGGGGGTCGCCAAGGCGGCGCTCGAGTCCAGCGTCCGCTACCTCGCCGCCGACCTCGGCGAGAAGAACATCCGGGTCAACGCCATCTCGGCCGGGCCGATCAAGACCCTGGCGGCGTCCGGCATCGGCGACTTCCGCTACATTCTCAAGTGGAACGAGCTGAACGCGCCGCTGCGCCGCACGGTGACGATCGAGGAGGTCGGCGACACGGCCTCCTTCCTTCTCTCGCCCTTGGCGCGCGGCATTACCGGCGAGATCCTGCATGTCGATGCGGGGTACCACGTCGTCGGCATGAAGAACCCAGCGGCCCCGGACATCGCGGTGGTCGGCAAAGAGTGATCGTTCCGCCTTTTCTGTTCATTCGTCATGGCGAGACGGACTGGAATGCGGAAGGCCGGCTGCAGGGCCAGCGGGACATCCCGCTGAACGCCAGGGGGCGCCGCCAGGCGAGCCAGGCGGGCCATCGCGTCGCCGAGCACCTGGCCCGGACCGGCCGATCGGCCGTCGACCCGGTCTTCGTCTCCTCCCCGCTCGGGCGCGCGCGCGACACCATGGCGGCCGTCCGGGTCGTGCTGGGCCTCGATCCGCTCGCCTTCCCGACAGACGAACGTCTGCAGGAACTGTCGTTCGGCGCCTGGGAAGGGCTGACCTGGGCCGAGGTGAAGCTGCGCGATCCCCAGCGGCTGAGGGAACGCCGACGCGACAAGTGGAGCTTCGTCCCGCCGGGCGGCGAGAGCTATGCGATGCTGACCGAGCGCGTCGCGGCCTGGTGCCACACGCTGGGCGAAGGGTGCCTCGTGGTCTCCCACGGCGGCGTCGCCCGCGCTCTGATGGTCCTGCTCGGAGGCCTGTCCACCCTGGCGGCACCCGAGACCGAGATCGTGCAGGGCCGGGTTCTTCGCTTCGCCGATCGCGGCTTCGCATGGCTCTGAGCGGCTTGCCTGCGCCGGATCGAGCGCGTGCGTCGGCCGCCTCGCTGATCCAGCCGATGACGGCAGGTCTGCTGGCCGCGGTCGTGGGCTTCGCCAGCACCTTCACGGTGGTGCTGGCCGGCTTTTCGGCCGTCGGCGCCTCGCCGGCGCAGGCCGCCTCGGGACTGATGACGATCTGCATCGTGCAGGGCATCGTCGGCGTGGCGCTGTCGCTCTTCACCCGCCTGCCCATCAGCATCGTGTGGTCGACGCCGGGTTCGGCCCTTCTCATCGCGACGGGCGTGCAGCCCGGCGGCTACCCGACCGCGCTCGGGGCCATCGTCGTTGCCGGGCTGCTGATCGCGCTCGCGGGCGTGTGGCGCCCGTTTGGCCGCCTCGTCGAGGCCATCCCCACGAGCCTGGCCAATGCCCTGCTCGCCGGCGTTCTCTTCGAGATCTGCCTCGCCCCGGTCACCGCCATCCATCAGTCGCCGGCGCTGGTCCTGCCCATCGTGCTCGCCTGGGTCGTGGCGCTTCGCTTCGCGCGCCGCTACGCGATCCCGATCGTCGTGGCCTGTACGGCGCTGGTTATCGTCCTCGAGACCAAGCTGCCGCCGGGCGCCCTGGTGGGGGCTTGGCCGACCCTGGTCACGACCGTGCCGGCTTTCCGATGGAACGCGGTCGGCAGCCTCGCTCTGCCCCTTTTCATCGTGACGATGGCTTCGCAGAACATTCCCGGCCTGGCCGTGCTTCGCGCGAACGGCTACCGCCCCGATCTGCGCAGCATCTTCGTCGCCACCGGGCTGGGCGGGGTTCTGAGCGCCTTTGGAAGCGGGGGCCTGATCAACCTCGCCGCGATCACGGCGGCGCTGTGCGCCGGACCCGAGGCGCACCCCGATCCGGCTCAGCGTTACCTCTCCAGCGTCGCGGCGAGCCTTCTCTACATCGTGCTCGGGCTCTTCGCGGCCGTCGCGGCGGCCTTCATCGTCGCCTCGCCGCCCTCTCTGGTCCAGGCCGTTGCCGGCTTGGCGCTCATGGGAAGCTTCGGCAATGCACTGGCCGCGGCCCTGGCCAGCGAGCGCGACCGCCTGGCGGTTGCGGCGACGTTCGCCATCGTGGCGTCCGGCATCTCGTTCGGCGGTGTGGGCGCATCCTTCTGGGGTCTGCTGGGCGGGGGCGTGCTGCTTGTTGCGGAGCGTAGCCGCCGCTGACGCCTAGGCGCGGCGGCGCAGGACGAGCGGCTCGACGCGCCGGACCATCGCACGCTTATGGCGCTTTTCGGCATAGAGGGCGCGATCCGCCCGTTCCATGATGTCCGCGACCGTCTGACCCTGCTCCCAGGTCGCGGTGCCGATGCTGACCGCGATCGGAATGAGCTCGGTCCGGAACGGGCAGGGGCGTTCGATCCGCTGCCGGAGGCGTTCGATCAGCTGTTCGGTGCGGAGGGGATCGCGCCCCTGCACGGCGACGACGAATTCGTCGCCGCCAAGCCGGGCGGCACAGTCGCCGGGACGCAGAATACCTTCCATCCGCTGACCGACGGCCGCGAGGACCGCGTCGCCCGCCGCATGCCCGAAGGAGTCGTTGACCGGCTTGAAGCGATCGAGGTCGAGCATCAGGACGCTGAGGGCCGACCCGTCGAGCTCGCATTCCTCCACCATGGCTTCAAGGCGGCCCAGAAAGCCGCGCCGGTTGAGAAGCCGGGTCAGGCCGTCATGCTGGGCTTCGAGCATGAGCCGACGCTCCTCCCTCACCTCGTCCGTGATGTCGACCGTCACGCCGAAGACGATCTGGGCCGTCTGGCCCGCGCCCTGCACCGCCTGACGCCGGCATTTGAGCCAGCGCTCGTCCCCGGCCCGCGTCAGGATGCGGAACCGCGTCAGCTGCTCCTCGCTCGTACCGTCGATCAGCGCGTGGAACGAGGCACCCGGACGATCGCTCGCCGGGATGCGGCTGATCCACTCGTCCAGGCTCACAGGGCGCGGCGTCGCTTCGCCGAGCAGGAGCGCGAGAGAAGGAGACGCCTCGAAACGATGGTGGTGGATGTCGTACTGCCAATGCGCACCCTGAACCGCCTGCAGGGCCAAGCTCAGCTGCGCATTGGCGCGAAGCAGGGCCAGTTCAGCCCGTTTGGTCGTCGTGATCTCGGTCAGGATGCCGAGCAGCGTCGTCACCGCGCCGGTCCGGGCGTCCGGCATGGGAACGAGGGTCGTGCGCCAATGGCTGCTCTTGCCCTCGCATTCGAACTGCTCCTCGAAGGCCATGACCGCGACCGAACGCGCACATGCCGCGTAATGCGCGACGACGGCCGACGCCAGCGGTTCGGGCAGCAGCTCCTGGGGGGACCTTCCCTTGATCAGACGCCGGCCCAGCCCTGTCCGGTCGGAGAGCGACTGGTTTCCATCGCGATAAATGAAACGCCCGTCGGCCAGCACGTCCACGAGGAAGGCTGGCGACTCGATATGCCCGATACTGACCATGGACGACTCCATGGCCGCACTCTGATCCGTTTACCTTACCGTACCACTAAAGCCACAACGTTGAAGCGTCGCTGATCACAGGCTTTTCGGCGCCATGCCGCGGGTCACATCGAGCCCCTCGACCCGGGGCATCTTGATGACTCCGCCGCCTTCGGCCGCCTGGTAGATGGCTTCTTTGATCCGCATGTCCTGCAGTCCCTCCTCGCCAGGCGTATGCGGCACGACATCGGCCCTGATCGCCTCGGCGAAGTGGTCCATCTCCAAGGCGAACTGACTCTTGGGCGGGTACTGCCGACGCTCCAACCCTTCGATCTGCCCGACCTTGCGGGCGATGCTCATCGACACATTGGAATAGGCGAAGGCATTCTCGAACTGGATTGCGCCCTTGCTCGCCATGACCCGCATGCTGCGGGATTCGTGGATGCTGTAGCCGCTCGTGCCCACGCCAAGGACGCCAGAGGGGAACAGCAACGTGAAGGCGGCCAGGTCCTCGACCTCGCGGAAACGCGGATCGTCCTTGGGGCTCGTCACGCGGCCGGTGATCTCTATCGGCTCCTCGCCGGTGAGATAGCGGAACGCATTGTAGCAGTAGATGCCCACGTCGGGCAGCGAACCCCCGCCCGCCATGGCTCGGACCTGACGCCATTGGCCGGGCACGTCGTTCTGTCCGTTGACCGCCTGGATCATCCGGAGATCACCGAGTTCGCGGCTTCGCACCATGGCGATGGCGGCCCGCTGCGTCGGCTCGTACTGCATGCGATAGGCGATCATCAGCTTCACTTTCGCCTCGGCGCAGGCCTTGACCATCTGTTCGGCCTCGGCGGCCGTGGCAGCCATCGGCTTTTCGCAGAGCACGTGCTTGCCGGCCCGCGCGGCGCGCGTCACGAATTCGAGGTGCATCGCATTGGGCAGAACGACGTAGACGTAGTCGATGTCGGGATTGTTCTTGATCGAATCAAAACCCGCGTAGTCGTAGATGTTCTTCTGGGAAATGCCGTGCTGGGCGGCGACCGCCATCGCCTTGTCGCGATGTCCGCTGACCAGGGCCGTCACCCGCACCGACCGCGCCTGCCCGAAGGCGGGCAGGATCTCTTCCAGCGACAGGTGGCCGAGCCCGACGACGGCAACCCCGAGTTTGCGCGCCAGCGGGTCCGTGTTCGGGGTCGGGGCGTTGCTTTCGGTATCTGCATGGAGGGGCGGCAGTTCCACCTTGTCCTGCGTCACGGTTCCGATCGCGTGGGGGTCCTCTCCCGACGTCTGAGCGGAGGCGGCGCCCGCCCCGATGAGGCTGGCGCTGGCTGCAAGGACGGTGCGTCGCGTGAGGTCCGGCATGCTCTGTCCTTCGTGGTGGGCGCGCCTCGCGAGCGGCGCGTGATCGCACACAGAACGAAGAAGGGCTCGGAAAGGTCGAGGGGCATGACGCGGCGTCCCGGACCGATTGCCTCAACGGCCGTCAGTCGTGATGGTGCAGCGAGGCGCCGAGCTGGCCGATCTGCGCTTGCACCCAGGCCCCGGCCTCCGAGGCCGCACGCCCGAACGCGTCCCAGTTGACCACCTGCCGGGCCGCGGCGTCCGGCTCGGAGGCCACGGTCTTGTCGTGCCAGAAGGCGACGCCAATGGCCAGGAGAAAGCCGACGATCAACCCGTTGACGAACCGCATGACCCCGTCCTCCGCTACGCCGGCTTCGCATAGCACGGCCGGGCTCGCCTCCCCTTACGAGGCTGCTCCGGCCTGCAGCGCCGCGAAGATCCGATCGGGGGTCAGGGGCAGGCTGGTCAGGCGGACGCCGGTCGCGTCCGCCACCGCATTGGCGAGCGCGGCCGCCACGGGGTTGAACGGGCTCTCGCTCATCGACTTCGCCCCGAGCGGTCCCAGCGCATCGTCCGTCTCGGCGAAGATCACCTCGGTGCGGGGCACGTCCGCGAAGGCGGGGATGTGATAGTTGCGGAAGCTTGCGGTGGACACCCGGCCGCGCCCGTCGATGTCAACATGCTCGAACAAAGCGGCGCCGAGGGCCTGGGCCACGCCCCCCTCGACTTGGCCCCGGCACTGCACCGGGTTGATCACCGTCCCGGCATCGGCCGCCTGGACGCTCTGGAGGATGCAGATCTCGCCGGTCTGCCGGTTCACGGCGACCCGGAAGCCGTGGACGTTGAACGCCACCGAGCGAGGCGTGCCGTCGAAGTGTCCGGATGCGTCCAGCGGCTCGTCTGCGGCCAGGATGTCGAGGGTGACGCTTCTGTCGCCGCTGCGCACGGCGGGGCCGTCCAGCCGGCAGGTATCCGCCGTCACGCCCAGGGCATGGGCTGCGCGGGCGAGGAGCACCGCCGCGAGGGCCTCGGCGGCCCGGAGCGTCGCCCGTCCGGCCACGACGATGCCGGTCGAGGCGAAGGCCCCCGTGTCGTGTCCGATCCGGTCCGTGTCGGATTGAACGACCGTGATCCGGTCAGCCGCCGTGCCCAGGACGGTCGCGGCGATCTGCGTGAGGGCGGTGGTCGTGCCGTTGCCGAACTCGGCCGTGCCGACGGTCAGAGAATAGCGTCCCCCGCGCTCGAGCGCGATCCGTGCATCGGAGAAGTGACCGCGGGGCGGGATCGTGTCGATCATCGCCAGGGCGAGCCCGCTGCCGGTGACCCAGGCCGCACCGGCCGGCGCCTGCATCGCTTCCCGCCGGGCCAGCGCGGCCTCGACGCCATCGAGGCACTGGTCGAGCCCATAGCTGCCGAACTCGACGTCGTGCTTGTCGGCACTGACGGAGACCAGGGCATCGCCGGGCCGCACCATGTTCAACCGACGGAAAGCCGCAGGAGCGAGGCCGAGCCGCCGGGCGAGGTCGTCGATGACCGACTCGACCGCGAAGACCGTCTGGCTCAGGCCGTAGCCGCGGAAAGCGCCGGCGGGCACCGTGTTGGTATAGACCACGACGCCGTCGATTCGCTTGTTCGGGCAGCGATAGACGGCGATCGACTCGCCGCAGCCGTGATGCAGCACGCCGGCACCGTGATTGCCGTAGGCGCCGGTATTGGACACCACCCGCATCTCCATCGCGGTCAGCCGGCCATCCTTCGTGGCGCCCAGCTTGACCGTCATGCGCATGGGATGGCGCGTGGTGGCCCCCACGAACTGCTCCTCGCGGGTGAATTCGAGCTTTGCCGGTCGGCCGGTCGTCAGGACCGCGAGCGCAACGAGATCCTCGGTCAGCATCTCCTGCTTGCCGCCGAAGCCGCCGCCGACCCGCTCGCAGAAGACCCGCACCCTGTCGGGCGGCAGGTCGAAGACCTTGCACAGGGCCCGGCGGGTCAGGAACGGCACCTGCGTGCTGCTGCGCAGGACGAGCCGCCCGTCCTCGTCCAGCCAGCCGATCGCGGCATGCGTCTCGAGATGGGCATGCTGGAGCCGCTGCGTCTCGAAGCTCTTCTCCACCACGGCGTCAGCTTCCGCGAAGCCCCGGTCGGCATCGCCGACGTGGCCCCGCACGGTGGCGAGGACGTTGGTCGGCACGCTGGGCACCATGACGTCGGGTTCGGCCAGCCCCGTGGGACCGGGGTGCAGGATCGGCGCGCCCGGTCGCATGGCCTCGTCCGGATCGAACACCGCCGGCAGCACCGCGTAGTCGATCACGAGGCGTCGGACGCCCTCCTCCGCCGCCGCCTCGGTTTCGGCGACGATCGCCGCTGCGCGCTGGCCGACGAAGCGCATCGTGTCGTCGAGCACCCGCGTGTCGAACGCGTCGTCCGTGTCGATCTCGTGCCGGGCCGTCGAGAACAGCGTCGCCGGCGCATCCTCGTGCGTCAGCACGGCGAGCACGCCCGGCACGGCGAGGGCGGCCTCGCGATGCACGGCGCGGATGCGGGCATGGGGATGCGGCGAGCGGACGATCTTGATGTGTGTCAGTCCGGGAACGGCAACATCGAGGGTGAAGCGGGCCGTGCCGGTGACGACGCCCGGTCCCGCCGGGGCAGGGGCGCTCGACCCGATCCCGCCGCCACGCTCGCAGTGATGCGCGCCCTCGATCGCGTCCGCGACGGCGCGATAGCCGGTGCAGCGGCACAGATTACCCTTGAGGGCGGCGGGCAAGTCGCGGCGCTGGGCCTGATCGAGGTGGGCCGCCGTCATGATGAGTCCGGCCGTGCAGAAGCCGCACTGGAAGCCCTGGGCATCGAGAAAGGCCTGCTGCATCGGGTGGAGGGCGCCGGGCGCGCCCAGTCCCTCGATCGTCACCACCTGCCGCCCTTCTGCGCGGAAGGCGGGATAGATGCAGCTATGGACCGGCTCCCCGTCGACCGTCACGGTGCAGGCGCCGCAATCGCCGGCGTCGCAGCCCTTCTTGACCCCGAACCAGCCGAGGTCGCGAAGAAAGGTGCGCAGGCACTGACCAGGGCGAGGCGCCCGATCAGCGGGCCGGCCGTTCACCTCCATTGTCACGAGGCGCGCTCCTCGCCGAGTTCGTCCCGGATCTCCTGCGCGAGCAGTTGCGTGACGTGACGGCGCCACGCCGGCGCGCCGTGCACATCGTCGTGCCAGGCCTCGTGCGGGATGCCGTCCGCGAGGGCGGCGCCGAGGTCGAAACGGCTCGGCACATCGGGGAAGTCGAAGCGATACGGGCGCACGGTCGAGGCGGTCACCGTAAGGGCGAAACCGACCTCACGCGATCGCGTGCCGATCAGCAGGGCACCCGAGCGCCCGAGCGGACTGAGGGAGATCTGCCGGAAGGCGGCGCGCTTGCGCAGAGCGGAAGCGGGCAGGGTGACGGACCGCAGAATCTCGCCCGGTCGCAGCGCCGTCCGGCGCTCGCCCTGCACGAAGTCGAGCGCGGGCAGAACGCGCTCGCCCTCGGCGCTCCAGATGCGGCACTGTCCATCCAGCGCGACGGCCAGCGAGGTCATGGGACCGGCCGGCAGCGCGAGGCAGAGATTGCCGCCGACCGTGGCGACGTTCCACACCTTGAACGACCCCAGGAGCGCGCGGCAGCACTGGTCGATCAGCCCCGCCGCGGTCCATTCGGGCGGCGCATCGGCCCAACCCTGCAGAGCGGCGATGCGGCAGGTGGCGGCGAGGGTCAGTCCGTCCGGGCCCGCCTCGATCGGCGCCCAGCCGAAACCGCCGAGATCGAAGAGGCGTCGCAGATGAGGCTGCGGTTCGGAGAACAGCCAGCTGCCGCCCGCCAACCATGCGTCGCCGGCTGACCACTCAGAGAGGCTGGCGCGGGTCGGATGGGTCACGACCATCTCGACGGTGTTCAGGTCCACGACGACATCCCGTCCGAATCTCCGCGGCCGGGCCGCATGGCATGCTCCTTGCCAACTTTCGTGCCGGTGAGGCAACGATCGTTCTTATGCGTCACCACAGCCGGTCTGCCCGCTTCACAAGCAGCTTCAGGTTCAGTTCGCCCGTATGACAAGCACTCCGGTTCCTGCGGTCGTCAAGACGGTCTGCCCCTATTGCGGCGTCGGCTGCGGCATGGACCTGCACGTCAGGGACGGGGCGGTCGTCAAGGTCGCGGGTACCAAGGACCACCCCACGAATTTCGGCCGTCTATGCACCAAAGGTGCCACCAGCGCCCTGGCGTTGACGGCCCAAGGTCGACTCGACACGGCCTTCGTCTGGGACGAGCGGGCCCGCGACCAGGTCCGCGTGCCCATGGACGAGGCCATCGCCGAGACCGCGCGGCGGCTTTGCGCCATTCGCGATGCTCACGGGCCGGATGCCCTTTCCCTCTACATTTCCGGGCAGATGTCGCTGGAGGCACAGTACCTCGCCAACAAGCTCGCCAAGGGCTTCATCGGCACCAACAATGTCGATTCCAATTCGCGGCTCTGCATGTCGAGCGCGGCCGCCGGCTACAAGCTCTCGCTCGGCGCCGACGCGCCGCCCGGCTCCTACCAGGACATGGATCGGGCAGACCTGTTCTTCATCGCCGGCGCCAACATGGCGGATTGTCACCCCATCCTGTTCCTGCGGGTGCTGGACCGGGTCAAGGCGGGTGCGAAGATGATCGTGGTGGATCCGCGCCGCAGCCCCACGGCGGCCAAGGCCGATCTCTATCTGCAGATCAAGGCAGGCACCGACATCGCGCTGTTCAACGGCCTGCTGCACCTCCTGCGCGAGGCGGGCCACGTCGATCACGCCTTCATGGCGGCCTTCACCGAAGGCTGGAACGAACTCTCCGCCTTCCTCGACGACTACCCGCCCGCCCACGTCGCCGCCGTGACCGGCCTCGCCGAAGCCGACATCCGGCGTGCCGCGCAGATGATCGGCGAGGCCGGCGAGTGGATGACGCTCTGGACCATGGGATTGAACCAGAGCGTCTTCGGCACCTGGAACACCAATGCCGTCATCAACCTCCACCTCGCGACCGGCAAGATCTGCCGTCCCGGCAGCGGGCCGTTCTCCCTGACCGGTCAGCCGAACGCCATCGGTGGGCGCGACATGGGCTATCTCAGCCACGGGTTGCCGGGGCACCGGGCGGTCACCAGCGCGGAGGACCGCGCCTTCGTCGAGGACCTCTGGGGCACCCCGCGGGGTGCGATCCGGCCCGAGCCCGGCCCGGACGCCGTGACCCTGTTCAAGCGCATCGCCGCGGGCGACATCAAGGCGGTGTGGGTCATCTGCACCAATCCGATCGCCACCGTGCCCAACCGCGCGACCGTGATCCAGGCTCTCGAGCGGGCCGAGCTCGTCGTGGCCCAGGACGCCTTTCTCGACACGGAGACGAACCGCTACGCCGACATCCTGCTGCCGGGCGCGCTCTGGGCCGAGGCGGACGGGGTGATGATCAATTCCGAACGCAACATGACGCTGATGCAGCGCGCCGTTCGGCCGCCCGGCGAGGCGATGGCCGACTGGCAGATCATCGCGAGCGTCGCCTGCGCCATGGGCTATGCCGCGGCCTTCAGCTACGCCTCGGCCGCCGAGGTGTTCGACGAGCTGCGGGCCGCCTGGAACCCCAAAGCAGGCTACGACATCCGCGGCGCCTCCCACGAGCGGCTGCGGACGACGCCGCTTCAGTGGCCCTGTCCGCCCGGCGAGGCGGCCGACCGCCATCCCATCCGCTACCTCAACGACGGCGTGAGCCAGACCTTGCTGCGGGACCGGGACGGGCGGGCGCCGCGCCTCGCCTTCCCCACCGCCAGCGGCAAGGCGCAGTTCCATGCCCGGCCCTGCCTGCCCGCACCGGAGATGCCGGATGCGGACTACCCCTTTGCCTTCAACACGGGCCGCCTGCCGCACCAGTGGCACACGATGACCAAGACGGGAAAGATCCCCGCTCTCAACAAGCTCAACCCGGGCCCGTTCCTGGAGGTCAGCCCGGCGGATGCCGCTCACCTCGGCATCCGCGACAAGGACCGCGTCGAGGTCCGCTCGCGACGCGGGACGGCGGTGCTGCCCGCCACCGTCACCGATCGCGTGCTTGCGGGGACCTGCTTCTCGCCCTTCCACTGGAACGACCTGTTCGCCGACGACGCGGCCGTGAACGCCGTGACCGCCGATGCGGCCGATCCGGTGTCGATGCAGCCGGGCCCCAAATATTGCGCGGTGGCGCTCACACGCGTCGCCGTCTCCGCCGAGCCTGCGGCCGTACGCGCATCTGCGGCCAAGGGGGCCGCCGAGGCGATGTCCGTCCTGGCCGCGCCGGACAGCCTGCACGGGGATGCCATGTCGCGTATCGAGGCGCTGACCAGCCTGATCGGCGTCGGACCCGCGCCGGCGCCTGTCGCCACGGAGGCGGAGCGCACCTATCTCGGCGGCTTCATCAGTGGATTGCAGGTGGCCGAGCGGCAGCCCGGCGGCGGCGTTCCCGTTCTGCCCGCGGGCGCTCCGTTGGAGCCCGCGACACGGCTCTGGCTCGACGGGGTGCTCGCCGGCCTGTTCAGCCGCGCCGACCGGGGGGCCGGCGACGTTCAGGGCGGGCAGCCCGGGGCACAGGCCTCTGCCAAGCCGGCCGTCGCGGTCGTCTGGGCTTCGCAGACCGGTCGCGCCGAAGACCTCGCGCAGCGTTTCGCGGCGCGCCTGTCCGATGCGGGGTGCGTCGTGCGGGCTTCGGCCATGGCCGACTACGCCGCCGGCGACCTCGGGCGCGAACGGCTGATGCTGCTGGTGAGCAGCACCTACGGCGACGGCGAAGCGCCCGACAATGGCGTCAGCTTCTGGGAAGCCCTGCAGGGGGCGCAGGCACCGCGCCTCGACCGGCTTCGCTATGCCGTCCTCGCCCTGGGCGATCCGAGCTACGACCGGTTCTGCGGCCATGGCAAGGCGCTCGACGCGCGGCTCGCCGAACTCGGCGCGACCCGCCTCGTCGAGCGCGTCGACTGCGACCCCGACTTCGAGACGGCCGCGCAGGCTTGGATCGACGACGTCGAGGCCCGGATCGTGGTCAGCGGTTCACCGGCGACCGTCACGGCGCAGGCGAACGCCGCTGCGACCCTGACGACGGCCGGCTCGGCCCCCAACCGGAACGATCCCTACGCTGCCCGGCTCCTGAGCAATGCGCGCCTGAACCTTTCAAGCCCCACCAAGGAGACCCGCCATATCGTGCTGGGGCTGTCCAACGGACCGCTCGCCTACGAGGCCGGCGACTCGCTGGGCCTGTGGCCGACCAACGACCCCGAGCTCGTCGAGGAGTTGCTGGGCGCCGTGGGACTGACCGGGGCCGAGCCCGCCGGCGAGGCCAGTCTGCGCGACGCCCTGCTCACGCGCTACGAGATCGCCAAGCCGAGCGCGGAGATGCTGACCCTGATCGGCGACCGGGCCCGCGACGGCGGGCTCCGCACGCTGCTCCATCCCGACCGGAAGGACGCGCTAAAGGAATGGCTGTGGGCCCGGCACCTCGTCGACGTGCTGCACGCCTACCCCGTGGCGCTTTCGGCGGAGGACCTCCTCGCCGGGCTCAAGAAGCTGCAGCCGCGCTCCTATTCCATCTCGTCGAGCCCGAAGGCGTATCCGGACGAGATC
>CAXTVD010000100.1:11153-12474 GCA_964247575.1 uncultured Lichenihabitans sp. | reverse complement strand
GGCCTGTATCAGGCCTCCGCGATCCCGTCCTGGACGGGGTTTTGCCGCTGCCGCAGAATGGCCAGTCTGGCCCGGGTTTCAAAGCCTATCGCTTCGCAGGGGGGCGGGACTGGCCGGCGCTCCGCTTCCACGCCGCCGCGGCGCTCGACTGGAGCGACGCTGCGGCCCTGTCCCTGCCGTTCGACAATCCCGGCGACCAGCCCTTCACGCTGCTTCTGCGCCTGGACGACGACCCGCGGGCCGACGGTGGCGACCGCTCGCTGACCGGCCTCGTAACCGTCCCGGCCCATGCGCACGGCAACGTCATCCTGCCGATCGAGGCCGGGCCGGCCGGCATGCGCGGGCGGCCGGTCACGGCCATCGCGGCGCAGCCCGGCGACCTGCCCGTGAGCGACCTGCGCGGATCGGTGAAGGCGAACCATGTCGTCGCCTTGCATGTGTCGGGCATCCGCACCGCAGACGACCGCCTCATGCTGCTCGGGGCGCCGACGCTGCGCGGCCGGTCGAGCGGCCGGAGCGCGGCCGGGCCGCTAGCGGACTCCTATGGCCAGGCCATCGGCGGCTCGTGGCCGGAAAAGGTGGACAGCGATGCCGACCTGCGGGCGAAGCTCAGGGCGGCGCAGACGCAGACCCTGCGGCTCGCGGCCACCTCGTCTCGCTTGCCGGAGGCGGAGGCCCATCCCCATGCGAGGGCGACGGGATTTTTTCGCGTCGACAAAATCGGCGGCCGCTGGCGTTTCGTGACCCCGGCGGGTGATCCCTTCTTCTCGCTCGGGGTCGACGCGGTCACTCCATCGAACCCGACGGTCGTCGCGGCCCGGCGCGGCCTCTTCGAGGACCTGCCCCCGGCCGGCACGCCCCGCGCGCGCTTCTTCCGCCCCGACCCCGACCACGGGGAGGTGTTCGACGTCGGGGAAGCCAACCTGGAGCGGGCGCTCGGCCCGGACTGGCGGCGCCTCTGGACCGTCGGCGTGGTGCAGCGGCTACGCGCATGGGGCTTCAACACGCTCGGCAACTGGAGCGACCCGGCGCTTGCAGCCAACGGACTGGCCGCCGTGGATTTCTACGACTTCGAGGGCGCTTCCGCCGCCGTGCCGATGGAGGACGGGCGCAGCCTGCCCGACCCCTTTGATCCCCGCTATGCCGCCGTGGCCGACGGCGTCGCCCAACAGATGACGGCGGCGCACCGGACCACGCCGGCCCTGCTCGGTTCCTTCAGCGGCAACGAGATGCCCTGGGGAAGCGCCGACCGGCCCCAGGCCGGCCCCGCGGCGCCCCCCCTGCGGCGGGGCGGCGGGGGGCCCGCGGGCCTGGCGCCGCC
>CAXTVD010000100.1:0-11143 GCA_964247575.1 uncultured Lichenihabitans sp. | reverse complement strand
GGCGCTGATCGGGCAGCTGCGGGCGCGCTACGGCAGGGTCGAGGGTCTGCAGACGGTTTGGCGCCTGCCAGGCGTGGCCAGCTGGGACGCGATGCTGGACAGCCCCGTCGCCCCGGCATTTCCCTTGACCCGGGCAGCGCAGGAGGACGTCGTCGCCTTCGGGCGCGCCTTCGCCGACCGCTATTTCTCGACGGTCGCGCAGGCCATCAAGCGGCACGACCCCGACCATCTCTACCTCGGCACGCGCTTCGCTGCAGCGCCGCCCGAAGTGATCGCCGCCTGCGCCCGCTGGTGCGACGTGCTCAGCTTCAACGTCTATGGTGCGAGCTCCGGCGTTGCGGCGGCGCGCTGGCGCGGCCTCGACCGCCCCGTCCTGATCGGCGAATTCCACTTCGGCTCGACCGATCGCGGCTCGTTCTGGCCCGGCATGGTCGATGCCGGCTCCGAGGCCCGGCGAGGCCCCGCTTACGCGGCCTATCTCGACGCCGCCAGCAAGGACCCCGCGGTGGTCGGTGTTCACTGGTACCAGTATGCCGATGAGCCCCTGACCGGGCGGCCCTACGACGGCGAGAACGGCCATATCGGTCTCGTGGCCGTCACCGACGTGCCCTATGCCGGTTTCGTGGAGGCGGTCGCGGCCGCCAACCGCCGTGTCCTGCTCGGCTTTGACGCCGCCGCGCGGAACGCGGTCCAAACCAGCCGTTAACCCTATCGCGCGAGGGTGCGGGTTCCGTAACGCGAGCCGTTCCATGACCGATTTCACCCGCAGAAGCTTTCTGGCCGCCGGCGTGGCGGTGTCGGCCGGCGGGCTGGCGGGATGCGCCGGGACGATGCGCGACGTCCCGAGCTTCGGCGACCTGCTGGGCGGCTCGGACCGCCAGGCGACCCTCAGCCGACCGGACTACCAGGCGATCTATGGCGGCTACTCCGGGGAGAAATATCCCGTGCTCGCCTTCGACTACCGGCAGGTCGATCCCATGTTCCTGCGCCAGATCGTGGCCTATGCCGGCCCGGAAGCACCCGGCTCGATCGTCGTCGATCCCAGGTCGCGGTTCCTGTTCTTCGTCGAACGCGGCGGCCAGGCGACCCGCTACGGCGTCGGCGTCGGGAGGGAAGGCTTCGCCTGGTCCGGCCATGCCCGGATCAACATGCGTCGCAGCTGGCCGGATTGGGTCCCGCCTCACGAAATGGTCGAGCGGGACCCGCAGATCAGGTCCCAGCTCGAGCCGACCCCGCGCGGCGAAGGCGTAACCGGCGGCCCCCGCAGCCCGCTCGGCGCCCGGGCCATGTATCTCTACGGCCCGAACGGTGACCTCGGCTACCGCATCCACGGAACCACCGAGCCCGAGACGATCGGCACCAACGTGTCCTCCGGCTGCATCCGCATGGTCAATCAGGACATCATCCACCTCTACTCCCGCACGCCGGCCGGCACGGAAGTCACGGTGATGGGCTGAGGGACCGCGCCGGTCAGGCCGCCGCGACGGGAGCCCGCGTCGCCGCGCGCACGGCGGGCGCGACCTTGGTTCCGAACAGCTCGATCGCCCGCAACATCGCGGGATGCGGCATGGTCCCGACGCTCATCTGCATGAGGAACCGGTCGTGCCGGAACAGCTCATGCTGAAAGAGGATCTTGTCCACGACCGCCGCGGCGTCGCCGACGAGCAGCGCTCCGCGCAGGTCGCGCTGCCGATCGTACTGCCCGCGACTGAGCGGCGGCCAGCCGCGCTCGCGACCGAGCGTCGCCATGACCTGGGCATAGGGCGGGAAGAACGCGTCCGCCGCGGCGGATGACGTCTCTGCGAGGAAACCGTGCCCGTTGATGCCGACCTTGAGGGCGGCAGGATCGTGCCCCGCGCGCCGGCCGGCCTCGCGGTAGAGCTCGATCAGGGGCGCGAAGCGCTCGGGCTCGCCGCCGATGATCGCCAGCGCGAGCGGCAGGCCGAGGGTGCCGGCCCGCACGACGGAGCGCGGCGAGCCGCCCACCGCGATCCAGACGGGCAAGGGCGTCTGCAGGGCGCGGGGAAAGACGCTCTGCTCCTGCAAGGCGGCCCGATGCGCGCCGGTCCAGGTCACCGGCGCGCCGGTTCGCAGTCTGAGCAGAAGGTCGAGCTTCTCGTCGAACAGCGCCTCGTAGTCGTCGAGGTCATAGCCGAACAGCGGGAAGGATTCGATGAACGAGCCCCGCCCGGCCATGATCTCGGCCCGCCCGCCGGACAGGATGTCCAGCGTCGCGAAATCCTGGAACACCCGGACGGGATCGTCCGAGCTCAGCACGGTGACGGCGCTGGTCAGCCGGATCGACCTGGTCCGCGTGGCGGCCGCGGCGAGCAGAACCGCGGGCGAGGAGGCGAGATATTCGGGTCGGTGGTGCTCGCCGATGCCGAAGACGTCGAGTCCGACGGCATCGGCCAGCACGATCTCCTCGATGAGGTCGCCGAGGCGCTCGGCCGGGCTCACGGTTGCGCCCGTGGCGAGGTCCGGCGTCCGCTCGACGAAAGTGTAGAGTCCGAGTTCCATGACCGGTCCCGCATTCGGCCCGAGGGTGACGAGCGACCGGGGCCCGGTCAAGCAAGCGCGCTTGCGTCGAGCCAGTCGCGCCCGCCGGGTCCGGCGTTCGGCTGGGGGATCATCGCGTTCTCGCGGCCAGGCCGCGGCACAGGTGAGAGCTACGCCTTTCGGGTGAGGCTTAATCCGACGGGTCAGAGCCCTGGCGAGGCAACTCCCCAAAGGGCGAGAAGACGGGACCGACACTGATCCTCACGTCCAGGTCGCGGGCGGTGGGCCTCGCCGTATAGTCGGGTCAGATCGGCCAGCTTGCCGTGCAGCATCCGAGACGTTGACATGTACCTGGGCACCGTCGTCGTTGTTCTCCTTGTCCTGGCCGCCTATTTCTTTGATGTCCCGGGTCGATTCAGCGGTGCTCCCCCGGCGGAGACCCACCGCGTCGATCCCGCTCCAGAGCAGACGGCGGACCCCGCCCCTGCACGCGATCAGCACCACGTCGCGGACCGCGCCCCTCTGTCGGAGGGTGACGGTCGCTGGGTCTATGTGACGGCGCAGGACGCCAAGGCGAGGCTCGAAGGCGAGCAGGCGAATGCGATGGCGCTCGCGGCCCTGACCGCGTCGGAGAGCCAGGCGGCTGCCCGGCTGGACGGGCTGCAGAAGCGGCTCGAGGGCGAACAGGCCCAGTCGACGAAGCTGAGCCAAGATCTCGCGGATGCGCGCGCCCGGCTCGCCGAAAGTGTCCGCGAAGGCGCGGCCGGACAAGAGAGGCGCCAGTCGCTCGAGCTGACGGCGGCCACCCTCGAGGCCAAGCTCCAAGCAGAGCAGCAGCGGTCCACCGGGCTTGCGGCCCGTGTGGCGGAGGTCGAGCGCGACTCAGCCGCGCAGACCGGCCTGTTGCGGGAGCAGTTCGCGAAGGAGCAGGCCCGGGCGGAGGAACGCGACGGTGACCTCGTCGCCGCACAGGCGCTGCTGGCCCACGCCGCCACCGAGGGGACAGATGAGCACCCAGCGCCCCAGGCGCCGGCTTCCGAGCAGGAGCGGCAAGCGCAGCCCGCGGCCGCCGGCCAGACCGCTGCGGGCTCTGTGCTCCCTGCCCCGGACGAGCCATCGAGGCTGGTTCCGTCGACGAAAGGACCCGCTCCGGACGCGACCGCTGCGAGCGCGCGGACGCCCGAAGCCGGCGCGGGAGCCGCACCGTCGAGGGCAGCCACGGCCCCGCTTATCGCGTCCGGCGCTGCTGGAGAACCCGTTCTTCCCGCGGGCATGCCGGCGCGGATCCTCCTTCGCTATGCCCGCAACAGCGAGCCGGCGCGAAGCCGCGCCGCAGCCCTGGCGCTGGCTCTTCAAGCCCAGGGCCTGGAAGTCGCCGACCCCGTCGCCGCGCCTCCGGGGCCGTCCGGCGAGACCGTGACCTTCTTCTACGGGGACGATCAGGCCAGCGCCAAGCGCGTTGCCGCCGTCACGGTCGCGCCCGCACCCCTTCAAGGCCGGCTCTCGGCCAACGCCCCCCTGCCCCGTCCAGGCACCATCGAGGTCGCGATCGGTGGATAAGAACTTCACCGTGCATGCAAGGAGATCGACATGACCGTCATCCGCACCGCTCGCCCGCTGATCGCCGCCCTCCTACTCGGTAGTGCGACGGCGCCCGCCCTGCAGGCCCAGGCCGCCCCCGCAGCTGCACCGAACAGCGCCCCCAAGGAGGCCACCGGGGCGCCTTCGTCGCTGGTCATCCTCTTCGCGAGCGGCAGCAGCGCGCTTCGGCCGGAGGACAAGGCTGTCCTGGACCGTGCCTCGAGGGCCTATAACGAGGGCAAGCCGATCGTGATGGTTCTCACCGGGAGCTCCGACCGGGTCGGACGTCCCCAGACGAACTTGACCCTGTCGCAGCGGCGGGCCACCGCGGTTCTGAACGGTCTGCTCGACCGGGGCATCCCGGCGGATCGCTTCCAGGTGCTCGCCAAAGGCGAGACGGAACCGCCCGTCCCCACCGAACAAGGCGTTCCGGAAGCGCAGAACCGCCGTGTCGAAATCTCGTGGCGCTAGGTCGGTGCGAGGGCGAGCCGGCCTTGCGGTCGCGGTGTTCGGCGTGTCGCTTTGGCTCGGTCCTCCCGCAGGGGCGGCTGATGCGCGCGTAACGTTCGAACAGGCCGTCCGATACGACCTTGGCGGCGAAGGATCGGCCGCCCTGGCCTTTTCCGCCTATCGCCGTGCGGCACAGGCGGGGCTGCCCGAAGCGGAGTTCAACGTCGGCGTGATGCTCGATAGTGGTCGTGGCGTCGCGCCCGACCTCGCGCAGGCCGCGACGTGGTATGCCCGGGCTGCACTCCACGGCAACCGCCGGGCCGCCTACAATCTCGGCCAGCTCTACGAGAACGGCGAGGGTGTTCCGCGGAACGCCGATCTCGCCCGCGCCTGGTTCGCGGTGTCCGACCTTGCCGCGGCGCGTGCCCGGCTCGCGGCGCTGCGGGCGCAGGCGCCCGCAGGAGCACCGCTAGCCGCCCCCTCCGGCACCGCCCCGGAGGCGGGCGCTGCCGACCTCGTGAACGGCGGAGTCGAATTGGTGTGGACGTCCCCGCCGCAGCCTGAGCCGGTGCGCTTCTTCGTCGAGGTGCGTGCGCTCGATGCCGCCGGCTCGCGCGAGGTGTTCTCCGGCTTCGCCGACACGTCCGCCGTCCTGGCGACCCTGCCCGACAAGCATGGCGCATATGCCTGGCGTGTGGCCGCGATCGCGCGCGCAGCGGGCCGCTACGTGGCGAGCGAGTGGCGCCGCTTCACCCTCGCGCCACCGGAGAGTGCGAGCGAGTGATGACGGGGGCCTTGGCCCAGCCCCGCACCCGCCGGGGAGCTTCGATCCGGCCTTTGAACGAATACGGCGTCGCGCGTGGCTCCACCCATGGAGGCGGCTCAGCTGCCCGTCGGATTGTTGCCGCGCCAGGCCCGTTCGAAGGGGAGCCGCCAGGCATGCGGCGCAACGAGCTGGTGGATGGATTTCGGGCCCCAGGAACCCGGCGGATAGAGGCGCACCGGGGGGGGCGCCTCCAGCAGGGGAACGGACACCTCCCACAACCGCTCGATGCCCTCGGCGGTCGTGAACAGGGTGTGATCGCCCCGCATGGCGTCGAGGATCAGGCGCTCGTAGGCCTCCAGAACCTCGCCGGCGAGCCCCGTGTCGTGCATCGCGAACTGCAGGCTGAGCTTGTCGAGCCGCATGCCGGGACCGGGGCGCTTGCCGTAGAAGGACAGCGACATCTTCGAGGCGTCGGCAAGGTCGAAGGTCAGGTGGTCCGGGCCTTGCGCGCCGACGCCCGACCCGGCCGGAAACATGCTCTTGGGCGGTTCCCTGAAGGCGATCGAGATGATCCGCTGCCCCTCGGCAAGCCGCTTGCCGGTCCGCAGGAAGAACGGCACGCCGGCCCACCGCCAATTGTCGATCATGCATTTCAGGGCGATGAAGGTTTCGGTCTCCGACTCGGGGTCGACGCCCTCCTCGGACCGGTAGCCGGCATACTGGCCGCGGACCACGTCCTTCGGCTCGATCGGCAGCATGCTGCGGAAGACCTTGTTCTTCTCCTCGCTGATCGGCACCGGTTCGAGCGAGGTGGGCGGCTCCATCGCCATGAAGCCGAGGATCTGGAACAGGTGGGTGACGACCATGTCGCGATAGGCGCCCGTCGCCTCGTAGAAGCGCGACCGCTGATTGAGACCCAGGGTCTCCGGCACGTCGATCTGCACGTGGTCGATGAAGTTGCGGTTCCAGATCGGCTCGAACAGGCCGTTCGCGAAGCGGAATGCCAGGATGTTCTGGGCCGGCTCCTTGCCGAGGAAGTGGTCGATCCGGAAGATCCGGTCTTCCGAGAAGACCTGGTGCAGCTTGGCGTTGAGCGAAACCGCGCTCTCCAGATCCGTCCCGAACGGCTTCTCCATGATGATCCGGGAGCGGTTGACGAGGTCGGCTTCGGCGAGCAGACGGACGGCGGGGAGAGCCGCACTGGGCGGCACGCTCAAGTAGTGCACGAGACGGCTCTCGCCGGAGAGGGACGCCTCGGCCCTCTGCACGGCGGTCTTCAGGGCGTTCGCGCCCGCGGCGAGCGACACGTAGTCCAGGGTGTCGGAGAAGGCCGTCCAGTCGGCGTCGCTGACCTTGCGCGAGGAGAACTGGTCCAGCGCGCCGCGCGCGACGGCGCGGAACGCGTCCACGTCCATCTCGTCCAGCGACACGCCGATGATTCGGCAGCCCGGGATGAACCCGGCCGTCGCGAGGTGGAACAGCCCCGGCAGCAGCTTGCGACGGGACAGGTCTCCCGTCGCGCCGACGAGCACGACGACTTGCGGGTAGCCTGGTCCAACGCCTCGAGGGATCTTCTTCACGGTCGCCATTCCCCTTTCCCGCCGCCGCCCTGAATGCGGAACGGGCGTCGCACGGCTTAGCAAGAGCCGCTCCTCCGGGCCAGTCACCGGGTGGTACGCTCGCCAGGGCGGAGCGGCAGCCGGAACAGGGAGAGGTCGCGGCGCCTTGGGCCGGCGATTGCCGAGGCGGTCCGCCTGTTCTAGCCTTGCCGCATGACTGAGATGGATGCGCGCGCTCCTCACGACATCGGCGGTGTCTCGGCTTTCCTGTGCCTGCCGGTCGACACCGGGCCGCACGAGCTGACGGGCTTCGACAAGGAGGTCGATGCGATCCGCCAGATCCTCGGCGCGAAGGGCGTGATGAGCGTCGACGAGCTGCGGCGCGGCATCGAGGCGTTGCCGGAAGCACACTATTTCGAGCTGAGCTATTACCAGCGCTGGCTGCGCTCGATCCTCGCCATCCTGCTCGAGAAGGGGGTGCTCACCGAGGCCGAACTGGCGGCCGCCCTGGAGTCTCGTTGACCGCCGAACGCGCCCTGGCGCCGGGAACCCGGGTGCGGGTCCGGGCCGACTGGCCGGAGCGGCACGGGCCGGTCCACATCCGCACGCCGCACTATTTGCGCGGAGCGGAAGGCCGGGTGGCCCGGCAGCTGGGCGCCTTTCCTAACCCCGAGAACCTTGCCTTCGGACGACCGGCCCCGACCGTCGCGCTCTACCACGTGGCCTTCGACAGCGCCGCCCTCTGGCCCGAAGCGGAGCGGAACGGGACGGTGCTGGTCGAACTCTACGATCATTGGCTGGAGGCGCTGCCATGACCCTTCCGCACGCCTCCGACGCCCGGTTGCTCGCTGCCCTGAAGCATCTGCTCGCCGCCAAGGGCATCGCTGCAGGGAGCGAGATCGCCGAGCGGATCGCAATCACCGACATGGCCTCGCCCGCGCGCGGCGCCGGCATGGTCGCGCGTGCCTGGCTCGACCCCGACTACCGGGCCTTGCTGCTGCAGGACGGCGTGCTGGCTGCCGAGTCGATGGGGATCGCCATGCGGGGCTCACCCCCGCTCGGCGTTCTCGAGAACACGGCGGCGATGCACAATCTGGTCGTCTGCACGCTGTGCAGCTGCTACCCCCGCGCGGTGCTGGGCTATCCGCCCTTCTGGTTCAAATCGGCCGCCTACCGCGCCCGTGCCGTCCGCGAACCCCGCGCCGTTCTGGCCGAATGGGACACCGCTCTGCCCGACACGACGGCCATACGGGTGGTCGATTCGACGGCCGACTACCGCTGGATGGTTCTGCCGCGCCGCCCGGAGGGGACGGAGGGCTGGGACGAGGCCCGGCTGGCGGCCCTGGTCCGCGACACCGACATGATCGGCGTGACGGTCCCAAGGGTCTAGCGCCGGCGGCCGTTCGCGACCACGACGCAGGGCCGGGGATTGCCCGCCGTTCCGTTGCCATTAGGATGCCGGGCCGTTTGGGCGTGGGTACTGGTCGATGAACCTGTTGCGGATGGTGCTGCTCGGCCTCGCTGCCGTCGTGCTCGTCGCGCTCGGCTGGCGTCTGGTCTCCCTGCCGCCCAAGGCCCCGCCCTCCCCGCCGGCCGCCCCGGTCCTCGCCAGTCCTCCGCCCAAGCCGGAACCACGACCGGCACCGGCCGCGCCCGGTCCCTCGGCGGCGACGCCGGGGCAGGGGCCGGAGACCACCGTGCCGACGCCGGCCCCCGCGCCATCCGGCCCCGCCCAGGCCGGCCTCGCCCAGGCCGGCCTCGCGCTGACGGCCCAGGCCGCCCGCGTCAGGATCGACGCCGTTCTCCCGGCCGCTCCCGACCTCGCCCACGCCTTCGACGTGCTCAAGGCCCAGTTTCCCGCCGTCGCCGAACGGAGCATGACGGAGGCCACCGAGGCTTATCGCCAGTCCGGCGCCCTGCCCTCGCCGGACGATCTCTTCGGCGAGGCTATGCACGATCTGCGTCAGAGCGCGGGCGTCCTCGCGGCCAAGGCCGGCCCGGACGCGCTCGGTGCGATCTTCGACGACAAGGCCACCCTGCTCGCCGACCTCGAACAGGCCGATCCACGCATCTGCGCCGATTATCTGTTCGGCGGCACAAGTCCGGAATTCAGCGATTTCGAGTCGGGCCACCGCGGCCTCGTCGCCCGGTCGGCGCTGGTGAACATCAGCGCCATGGCCGACGGCCGGACACGGCAGAGGAACTGGGGGCCGCCGACCGCCGACGACTTCAAGTGGATCGAGGGCGAACTGGCCAAGAAGGGGCTTTCGGCGGAGGAGATTGCCGCCCTGCTCGACGGGCGCGCCTCGGATCCCGCCCCGCCCGACGCCCGGCTCTGCGACAATGCGCGGACCTATCTCGACGTGCTCAAGACCATGCCGGCCGAGGCCCGCAACCGGGTCTACGGCTTGACGGCCGAACTGCTCGCACGATCCTGAGCCGCCGGGCGCCCCATGCGCCAGCGGCCGTAACGCCATGGCGCGAACCAGCGGGACGACGGGGGCACGGCCTCCGGCACGGGATCGAAGCCCATCCCGCCGAAGGGATGGCATCGGCAGAGGCGCGCCGTCCCCATCCAGCCGCCGGCCCACAGGCCGTGGTGCCCGATGGCCTCGTCCATGTAGTCCGAACAGGTCGGCAGGTAGCGGCACTGCCGCCCGAGGACACCGGACAGGGTGAGCTGGTAGGCCCGGATCAGGCCGTGCGCGAGGAGCCGGGGCGCCTCGGTGGGCCGTGTCACGCGGCGGCCTGCCGGGCCCGCTGCTCCGCCATGGCGATCGCCTGGACGACGGCGTCGAAGGTCAGCAGCGTCGAGGCGTGCCGCGCCTTGTAGTCGCGGACGGGCTCGAGCACGGCGATCTCGGCCCAGCCGCCTTGCGGCGGCGTCCCGTCTTCCTTGAGCATGCGGTGGACCGTGTCTCGCAGGGCCCGCAGTGCGGCCGCGCTCGCCCCCACGATGCCCCGCGCCATGATCGAGGACGAGGCCTGGCCGAGCGCGCAGGCCCTCACGTCATGCGCGAAATCCGTGACGACCCCATCCGCCATCGTAAGATCGACCGTGACGGTGGAACCGCAGAGCTTCGACCGCAGGGATGCCGTGCCATGCGGCTCGGTCAGGCGGCCGAGACGCGGGATGTCGGCGGCGAGTTCGAGGATCCGGGCATTGTAGATGTCGTTCAACATGGCGCGTTCCATGGGGCCGGGAGCGCTGACGATCGGCCGCAAGCCGCTTATATAGGCCCGGCGTGCCGCCGGCGCGACTGCCCCGACACGTGATGAGGAACGCTCCATGCGCACAGTCCCGACGATCCGGCCCGACTTCTCCGCCGGACCGCGGACGGACGGGCCGACCTCGCAGCGGCCGACCCGGGCGGAGGCGGAGGCCGCGGTCGCGACCCTGCTGCGCTGGACGGGGGACGATCCCGCGCGGGAAGGGCTGTTGGATACGCCGCGCCGCGTCGTCAAAGCCTATGAGGAGATCTTCTCCGGCTACGGGCAGGATGCAGGGGCCGTCCTGTCCCGCGTCTTCGAGGAGGCGGCGGGCTATAGCGACCTCGTCCTGATGCGTGACATCACCTTCGAGTCGCATTGCGAGCACCACGTCATTCCCTTCATCGGAAAGGCGCATATTGGCTACTATCCCAGCGGGGGCATCGTCGGCCTGTCCAAGCTCGCCCGCGTCGTCGATATCTTCGCGCGCCGGCTCCAGACGCAGGAGAAGATGACCGCCCAGATCGCCGAGACGATCGAAGGTGTGCTGAAGCCGCGCGGGCTTGCCATCATGCTTGAGGCCGAGCACCTCTGCATGTCGATGCGCGGCATCTCGAAGCAGGGCGCGACGACCCTGACCAGCCGCTTCACCGGCCTGTTCGCGAGCGACCCGAACGAGCAGATCCGCTTCATGCAGATGGTGCGGGCCGGAGCGCGGGACTGATGGCGCCGCCCGCCTTCGAACGGTCCGCCGGCAAGGCGGAACTGGAGGATGGCACGCGGTTCACGCCGCGCTTCGACGAGGCCGGCCTCCTCGTCTGCATCACCACCGAACGGCAGACCGGCGCGGTGCTCATGGTGGCCTATATGAATGCGGAGGCGCTGCTGTCGACCCTCGAGACCGGCGTGGTCCACTACTGGTCGCGGTCGCGCCAGGCGCTGTGGCGCAAGGGCGATACGTCCGGCCAGACCCAGCGTCTCGTGGCCATGCGGACCGATTGCGACCAGGACGCGCTTCTTCTCACCGTCGAGGTGGGCGGCGATGGGCATGCCTGTCATACCGGTCGGCATTCCTGCT
>CAXTVD010000099.1:0-12480 GCA_964247575.1 uncultured Lichenihabitans sp. | reverse complement strand
GTTCCACGAATTCGGCCACGCCCTGCACACGATGCTGTCGGACGTGACCTATCCCTCGATCGCCGGCACCAGCGTGCCTCGCGACTTCGTCGAGTTTCCCTCGCAGCTCTACGAGCACTGGATGATGCAGCCGGCCGTGCTGAAGCGCTTCGCCCGCCACGCTGCAACGGGCGAGCCCATCTCGGATGCGTTGATCGACCGCCTCGGCCAGGCCCGCAACTTCAACCAGGGCTTCGCCACGGTCGAATATTGCGCGTCCGCCTTCGTCGATCTCGATTTCCACGCGCTCGACCCCGCTCAGGCGGAGGCCGTGGACGCGTCGGCGTTCGAACGTGCTGCCCTGGACCGCATCGGGATGCCCGGGCCCATCGTCATGCGGCACCGGACGCCGCACTTCACCCATGTCTTCTCCGGCGACGGCTATTCGGCGGGCTACTACTCCTATCTCTGGTCGGAGGTGCTCGACGCCGACGGCTTCGGCGCCTTCGAGGAGGCCGGCGACATCTTCGATCCCGCGGTCGCCCAGCGGCTGCACGATTACGTCTATGCCGCGGGCGCACGGCGTGACCCGGCGGAGGCCTATCGGTTGTTCCGGGGGCGCATGCCGCAGGTGGACACGCTGATCGCCAAGCGCGGCCTGAACTGACCGGGATGGTCCTCCCGCCCCCGGCACCGCCGCGATGAGGTGGTCGCCCGAGCAGGATGCGGCGCTGGCCGCGGTCTCGACCTGGCTGGAGAGCGGCGAGAACCAGGTGTTCCGCCTGTTCGGCTATGCCGGAACCGGCAAGACGACCCTCGCCCGCACGCTGGCCGAGGGCATCGACGGTGATGTCGCCTTCGGGGCCTTCACGGGCAAGGCCGCCCTGGTGCTGCGGCAGAAGGGCTGCCCCAACGCCTCGACCATCCACAGCATGATCTACCGGACACGCGAGGCGGAGACGGAGACCCCGTCCTTCGTCCTGAACAAGGAAAGCGCGGCATCCAAGGCGTCCCTGATCATCATCGACGAGTGTTCGATGGTCGACGAGGAGCTCGGCCGGGACCTGCTCTCCTTCGGCACACCCGTCCTGGTCCTTGGCGATCCCGCGCAGATCCCGCCCGTCAAGGGCGGCGGCTACTTCACCTCGGCCGAACCCGATGCCATGCTGACGGAGGTGCATCGGCAGGCGGCGGACAATCCGATCATCGCGCTGTCGATGCAGGTCCGCGAAGGCGGCCGGCTGGTTCCGGGCGCCTACGGCGAGAGCCGGGTCATCCGGCGCAGTGCGCTCGGGGCGGCCGCCGTCACCCGGGCCGACCAGCTTCTCGTCGGCACCAACAGGTCGCGGCGGGCCTATAACAAGCGAATGCGCGAACTGCTCGGCTTCACCCATGCGATGCCGGAAGTCGGCGAGAAGCTGGTCTGCCTGCGCAACGACAAGAAGAAGGGTCTGCTGAACGGGGGCACCTGGATCGTCGACAAGCTCCACCCGATGCGGGCTCAGAAATTGAAGATGAGCCTGGTGCCCGAGGAGGACCGCGGCCGCAAGCCGGCCAAGGTCGCCGTCCTGCCCGCCTTCTTCGAGGGACGGGAGGACGAACTTGCACCGCTCATTCGCCGTGAATCGGACGAATTCGACTATGGTTACGCCTTAACCGTGCACAAGGCGCAGGGCTCGCAGTGGACGTCCGTCGTTCTCTTCGACGAGAGCTACGCCTTCCGGGAACACCGGAGCCGCTGGCTCTATACTGGCCTGACCCGCGCGGCCGAGAAGATCGTCGTCGTCGTAGACTGAGCCGACAGTGACGTCGTTTTAAGACACAGGCTGTAGCTGTCCGCTTGGCGATGCAACTCAACCCGTCCGGCGTCGTTGATCCGAAACGGGCAATGCAAGTGGTACGACGTGGGCGTCCGTGGCAAGATTCTATTTACCATTACCGATCTCGCTGTGGTCTCGAAACCGCCGTCTTCGCTAGAATGCGTGCGATGCAACTTTTGGCCTTCACCGGCGTTGAAATGCTGGTTAAGCGTCAGCTTGGCAGGTGCGACTAGTTTGAGTCGCCGTGCAGGATGCGGCAGGCAGTCTCCAAGGCCAACCTGTTAATCACGAAGGGGTAACTCATGACGATTCGCAACACTTTGACGGCCGGCGTCGCGGCCGCTGTTCTCGCGACCGCTGCCGGTGCAGCTTTTGCCCAGACGGCACAGGATGCCGGCACGACGATGTATCCGGGCCAGCACCACAACGCTCACCATGCCACGGCCGGAATCAAGGGCTCCTACCACCCCTTGACGGTTTCGCCGGCTCCCGTGCCTGTCGCAGCGCC
Organism: uncultured Lichenihabitans sp.; assembly: GCA_964247575.1. Taxonomy (GTDB): domain Bacteria; phylum Pseudomonadota; class Alphaproteobacteria; order Rhizobiales; family Beijerinckiaceae; genus Lichenihabitans. The sequence goes on along the minus strand of CAXTVD010000099.1, from coordinate 10,173 downwards.
CGCGCCTGTTAACCCGATCACCGGTGTGGGTGACGCGTTGGCGACGCCCTTCAACACGCTGGGCGCTCCCGGTCAAATCGTTGGCGGCAGCATTGCCGGCGCGTCCTCGATCGCAGCCGCTCCGTTCAATGGCCTGTTCGGCACGGCCCCCGGCATCTCGGCCAATCCGGCTCCCCCGCTCCCCATCAAGGCGCGCTTCGTGGGAACCGGCGCGGTGACGGCGACGTTCGACGAGGGCTTCTCGCAGGACGTTCCGGTCGACAAGTCCGGCCCGATCTACATGATCGACAATACCGGCCACGACCGTACCGTGACCCCCTTCTCGCTGCTCGCCTTCCCCGTGACGGCTGCGACCTACACGCTGACCCAGCCGCTCCGCCCGGTTGCCCCCCATTCCTGAGTCCAGGTCGGGATCGTGATCGAAAGGCCGGCTTTTGCCGGCCTTTTTTTGTGCCACGACGGCGCTGGCTGCTTCGTCCTATCGCGCGACCTCCGTCGCTGCGGCCCTCCAGGCGGCTTGCGTGGGGCATTATGCCTCTCGTACAAGAGCCCCCCAAGGGTCATCTCGTCATCGACCGGCGCGGGCCGGTCGATGAAGCGGTGGTGGATCGACGCCGCGCAGTAGGGCAGCGAGAGCATGCAGTACCGGCAGGTCTTCAAGGATGCGGTCGATCGCCTCCAGACGGAACGACGGTATCGCGTCTTTGCCGATCTCGAGCGCCATGCCGCAAGCAATCCGGTCGCGACCGCCTATGTCGCCGGGCAGGCCCAGCCGGTCGTCGTCTGGTGCTCGAACGACTATCTCGGGATGGGAAGCCACCCCGCCGTGATGGCGGCGATGCAGGAGGGCGTGCAGCGGTACGGCGCGGGCGCGGGCGGCACCCGCAACATCTCCGGCAACTCGCACCCGATCGTGGAACTGGAGCGCGAGCTCGCTTCGCTGCACGGCAAGGCCGCGGCCCTGGCCTTTACGTCGGGTTGGATTTCGAACCTGGCCGCGCTGTCGACCATCGCAGGGCTGCTACCGAACGCCCTGATCTTGTCCGACGAATGGAACCACAATTCCATGATCGAGGGCATCCGGCGCTCCGGATGCGAGAAGCGGATTTTCCGCCACAACGATCCGGGCCACCTCGAGCAGTTGCTGCGGGCTGAGCCGCTCGACCGGCCCAAGCTGATCGTCTTCGAGAGCCTCTATTCGATGGACGGCGATATCGCCCCGATCGGAACCATTGCGGGTCTGGCGCGCCGCTACAACGCCATGACCTATCTCGACGAAGTCCACGCCGTCGGCCTCTATGGCCCGCATGGCGGGGGCATTGCCGAACGGGACGATGTGATGGGCGAGATCGACGTCATCGAGGGAACGCTGGCCAAGGGCTTTGGCACGCTCGGCGGCTACATCGCGGGCGATGAGGTGATCGTCGATGCCGTCCGGAGCTATGCACCGTCCTTCATCTTCACGACCGCGCTTCCGCCGGCGGTCGCCTGCGCGGCGCAGGCCGCGGTGCGGCACCTGAAGCAGTCGGACGACGAGCGCCGGCGCCATCAGCGGCAGGTGGCCTTGACCAAGGACGCCCTCCTCAAGGCGGGGTTGCCGGTCATGCCGAACCGGTCGCACATCGTGCCCGTGCTCGTGGGGGACGCCGAACGGTGCAAGGCGGCGGCCGATCTCCTCATGCAGGCGCACGGCATCTACATCCAGCCCATCAACTATCCCACCGTGGCCCGTGGCACCGAGCGGCTGCGGATCACCCCCACGCCGTTCCACACCGCGGCCCATATCGATGCCCTTGCGGCGGCCCTGACGGATGTGTGGCGCCGTCTCGATCTGCCGATGGGCAACCCTTATTTGGCAGCAGCGGCCGAGTAGCCGTCCCCAGCCTCAGGCCGGGTGGTGCGGGCCGTGCTCCTGGCGGTCGAGCGCCTGCACTTCTCCGGCGATCTCCTTCAGGCTGATCTCGCCCTTGCTGAAGACGAGGTTGGCCTGGCGGAGCCGTTCGCGCTCGCCGGCCGTGATGTCCCGCGCACTCAGGACGATCACGGGCACGTCGGCGCTGCGCGGGTCCGAGCGGAGCGCGTCGAGGAAGGCAAAGCCGTCCATCACGGGCATGGTCAGGTCGAGCAGAATGAGGCGGGGACAAGCGACTTGGACCCGTGCGAGGGCCTCGGCCCCGTTGGCCGCCTCCTGGACCGTCCAGCCCTGCCGTTCGAGGACGGACCGCAGCCGCTCTCGCGCGCTGCGGTCGTCATCCACGATCAGGACCTCCCCCTCGCCATCGTGGAAGCGACCGACGACGGCTTTGAGCTGATCCCAGTCGACCGGCTTGTCGACGTGGTCCTCGGCTCCGAGCGACGCGGCGAGGCCGTGATTATCGACGAACGTCACCATGATCACGGGGATCATGGCGATGGCAGGATCGGACTTGATGGCACTGAGGACCGTCCAGCCGTCGATCTGAGGCATCATGACGTCGAGCAGGACAGCCCGCGGCCTGAGCTGCCTGACCTTCTCCAGGCCACTCGCGCCGTCGGCCGCCGTGGCGACCGCGAAGCCGAGGCGGGTCAGGAAACGCGTCATCAGATCCCGCTGGGCAGCCTCGTCGTCGATGACCAGGACAAGTTCCTCACGCCCCGCCACGACGTCCGGAAACTCCTCCTGCATTGGGACCTCCGGTTCCTCGACAGGGGGCGCTTCGGCGGGGAGGCTCAGCGTGAAGGTCGTTCCCACGCCGAAGGTGCTGTCGACCGAAATGTCGCCGCCCAGCAGGCGGGCGAAGGCCCGGCTGATGGCAAGACCGAGCCCCGTGCCGCCGAACCGCCGGGTCGTGCTTTCGTCAGCCTGGGCGAACCGGCCGAACAGCCGCTGCAGCTGGTCCGGCGTCATGCCGATGCCGGTGTCCGCGACGGTGAAGACCAGCCAGGGCTCGCCGCCGCGCTGTTCCCGCCGCCCGGCCAGGGTGATCGTCCCTTCGGTCGTGAACTTGGCCGCATTGCTGAGGAGGTTGAAGAGACACTGGCGCAGCTTGACCGCATCCGTCCGCAAGGCCCCGAGCGGGGCCTCCCCGAGATCAAGCACGAGTCGATTGCCCTTCTGCTGGACCAGCGCGTCGATGGTCGCGACGACGTCGTTCATCAGGGCCCCGACCTCGACGTCCTCCAGGTAGACGTCCATGCGGTTCGCCTCGATCTTCGACAGGTCGAGCACGTCGTTGATCAGGCCGAGGAGGTGTCGGGCGTTTGACTTGATCTTGCCGAGGTCGGCGAGGAGGTTCTTTTCGCCGAGGTCGCTGACCTCCTCCTCCAGCATCTCGCTGTAGCCGATCACCGCCGACAGGGGCGTCCGGAGCTCGTGGCTCATATTGGCGAGAAAGACGCTCTTGGCCCTGTTGGCCGCCTCGGCGGCTTCCTTGGCGGCCGCGAGTTCGAGCTGCACCTCCTTGCGCTCGGTGATGTCCGCGTGCGTGCCGACCCACTCGCGGATCGAATTGTTCGCATCGAGGAGGGGCGCGGCGCTGACCGCCATGTGCCGCCACATCCCGTCGGCCCGCCGCAGGCGCTGCTCCAGGGCCAAGGAGGTGCGTTCCGCGACGGCGCGCTGCCAGGCTGTCCTCGTCTCCGCGCGATCGTCGGGATGGACGGCGTCCAGCCAGCCCCAGCCCAGGGCCGCCTCGGCGGGCTGTCCGGTGAAACGGTTCCATTCCGCCTGGTTGGCGAGAAAGGCCCCGCTGGGTCCGGTGGTCCAGATCATGGCGGAACTCGCCTGCGTGAGCGTGCGGAAACGCTCCTCGCTCTCCTTCAACCAGCGCTCGGCGCGCCTGCGGTGGGTGACGTCGGTCACCACCATGCCGGCTCCCGACATGCTGGGTCCGCCGAGCCGGGCCGACCACCAGGCTGCGAGCCGGCCGAGAGGGCCCGGGCCGCGCCCCGGAGCCGGATCGGCCGGCCCGGCGCGGCCCGCGCTCAGCGGGTAGAAGCCGATCTGGTACTCGCGCGAGGCCTTGGAGCCGCGCTCGTCCACCCGGACTTCCGCGTCGTCGACGCCGCGAACACCCTCGATCACCTGGCGCAGCCGGGGGGCGAGCGTGTCCCGCGCCTCCGGAAGGGCGGCCCACAGGCTCGCGCCGGTCTCCACCGCGAGCGCGCGCTCGCTCATGCCGGCCAACGCCTTGTTCATGTGGCGGACGCGCATGTCGGCATCGAGAAAGCCCAGGCCGACCGGCGCATTGTCCAGGACGCCTTCCAGCAGCGCATTGCTGGCCTGCTGAACCAAGCGGCGCTGGACGGCGACAAGGGCGATGGCCGCGAAAGCCAGGATCGTGGCGAGGATCGAGACACCGCGCAGGACGGACGTCCAAAGCCGCGCTTCCGCGCGCGCGCGTCGGATGGCGGCGGTGGCAAAACGCTGGCGCGCGTCGACTTCGAGGCGGACGGCGTCCATCAGCGCCTTGCCATAGCCGCTGCGGACAGCCGTGAGGGCCGCATTGCTGCCCTGGTCATGATAGATCGTGATGCCGGTGGCCGCGCTTGCCAGGCGCTTCCGTACGAGGGTGGCGAGCAGATCCGACGCATCGCCCAGTTCGGACCGGATGGCGGCCAGTTCCGGCTCGATGCGGTTCAGCGCCGCGCGGTACGGCTCCAGATAGGCCTCTTCGCCCGTAAGCAGGAAGCCGCGCTGTCCGGTCTCGGCGTCCTTCATCGTGGACAGCACCTGCTCGGCGAGCAGGATGACGCTGTCCTGGTGCTCGATCGCCGCCGTCGCCTGCCGCTCGATGGCGTAGTCGGCGAGGGTCGCCACGACGGCCAAGCCGAGCAGAAGGGTCGAGCCCCACGCCACGAGGCGGGACCGGCCGGCGCTGCGCGAGATGATGTCCAGATCAGCCTCCCTCGGCCCCGGCGGTCCGCCCGCGCAGCCCGTGAACCCGCTTGCGCGCCAAATCGATCCACTGGCGGCGGAGCATCCAACGGCCTTGCACTTCAATGGCTTTGATTTTAGAACGCTGGCCTGCATCGCAGGCCACCATAGCTCAGTTGGTTAGAGCGCTAGATTGTGGATCTAGAGGTCCCCCGTTCAAGCCGGGGTGGTGGTACCACGCGGCGTTGCTGCCTCGGCTGCCCGGCGTAGTCCCTTGGCGGTGCATGGATTTTAAATCCCAGCCAGTACCTGTAGCCGATCGCATTCTGCTTGCGCTGATCTGGTAGTCCGATTATCTCGTCTTGAACTTGGAGGCCAAGATGAGCGAATCACTCTCGACCGATGACTACATCAACGTCACGGCTGACATTGTTGCGGCGTTCGTCAGCAACAATGCCGTCAGAGCAAGCGAACTGCCCACGATCATCGAGGCTGTCCACTCGTCCTTGACCAAGGTGTCCGAAATCCGCGCCGAAGAGCCGGCGCCCGAAAGCAAGCCGCCGGCTGTCCCGGTGAAGAAATCCATCACCGACGATTTCATCATCTGCCTGGAGGACGGCAAGAAGTATAAGTCGCTCAAGCGCCATCTCAGCACCGCCTATGGCCTGTCGCCGGACGAGTACCGCGCCAAATGGGGCCTGAGCCGGGACTATCCGATGGTGGCGCCGGCCTATGCCTCGGCGCGCTCCACGCTCGCCCGCCAGATGGGGCTCGGCCGCAAACGCGACGAGAACGGGGAGCAGGCCGACGTGGCCGCTGCCGCGGACGCGCCTGCTGATGTCGAGGCGAGCGGCGCTGCGCCGGCCGGGGGTTCGCGTAAGCGCGGCCGCCCCCGGACCGTCAGGACCCCCGCCTAGCTCCTCGAAGCGCGTCCGACTTGAGGGCGCGCCAACAAACGCGCCCTCCGTCAGGATTGGACCGGCTCGCTCGTGCCGGCGAGCGCCTCGATCTGCGCCAGCAAGCGCGTGAAATCGATCGGCTTGGGATGGTAGTCGTTGCATCCAGCCGCGATCGCCTTCTCCCGGTCGCCCGACATGGCGTGGGCCGTCAGCGCGATGATGGGCAGGTTTGCCGTCCGCGCGTCGGCCTTGATCGTGGACGCGACGGTCCATCCGTCCATGACGGGCAGGTTCATGTCGAGCAGGACGATGTCGGGATGGTCCGAAAGGGCCTTGTCGGCGCCAGTTTGGCCATCCGTCGCCAGCACGACGTCATACCCCCGTCGCTTGAGGCGGCGGGACAGGAAGTCCCAAATCTCCTCGTGGTCCTCAACGAGTAGAATGCGCATTCCGGTCGTCCCCTCGTGACTCTGGCTCGCCCGCGCCCCCACGGGTCACGTGCCGCAACGCCTGGGCCAGTTCCGCCAAGCGCATCGTGCCTTTGAGAATGATGCGGTCGGCCTGATGTTCCAAGACCTCGCGCTCGGGCCCCGAGACGTCCTTTGCGCTGAGGACCACGACCGGCACGGCCTGACCGTCCGGCCGGCGGCGGAGCCGGTCTAGAAAGGTGAACCCGTCCATGACCGGCATCAGCAGGTCGAGGAGGATCAGGTCGGGCATCTCCTCGTCCAGGCGCTCCAGCGCCTCCTGCCCGTTCTGCGCCTCGCGCACGCCCCAGCCGTGTCGGATCAGAATGGAGGTGAGCCGCTCGCGTGCGTCCGCGTCCTCGTCGACGATCAGCACGTTGCCGGCCGTGCCGCGCTGGACCCGCTCCATCACGGTCCGCAGCCGGTTCCACTCGACGGGCTTGGTCACGTAGTCGGTGGCCCCGAGCGAGTAGCCAAGGCTCTGGTCGGCGATGACGGACACCATGATGACGGGGATCCCGGCGATCGAGGGATCGGCACGGATGGCCTGCAGGACCGACCAGCCGTCCATGCGCGGCATTTCGACATCGAGGAGAACGGCCTGCGGGCGCAATGCACGGGCGAGCGACAGACCCGACTTGCCGTCGGTCGCGCTGCGGACCTGAAAGCCCTGCCGTTGCAGGAAGCGAGTCATGAGATCGCGGGCCGACGCATCGTCATCGACCACGAGGATGACCTGACCGGCGACGTCGCGCTCGTTTGCCGTGGGCTCCCGCTCGTCGCCGTCGGTCTCCTCGATGAGCCCGTCGGCGGGAAGAACGATGGTGAAGGTCGAGCCCTCACCGATCCTGCTCGAGACGGTCACGTCCCCGGCCAGCTTGAGGCAGAAGGCGCGGGTAATGGCCAGGCCCAGCCCCGTTCCCCCGAACTGGCGCGTCGTGGTCTCGTCGGCCTGGGCGAAGCGCTCGAACAGCCGTCCCCTCTGCTCCTCGGTCAGGCCGATGCCGGTGTCGGACACCTCGAACTGCAGCATCTCGCCCGTCGGCCCAGGGGATCGCCGCGCGCGCAGGGTGATCGTGCCCTGCTCGGTGAACTTGGCCGCGTTGCTGAGCAGGTTCAGCAGGCACTGCCGGATCTTCACCTCGTCCGATCGCATGGCTCCAAGATCGGGCGCAAGGTCGAGCACGAGTTCGTTGTCCTTGCGGCCGATCAGCGAGCCGACGCCGGCCACGACATCGTCGAGCATGGCGCGCACGTCGAAATCGACGGGGGAGACGGTCATGCGGCCCGCCTCGATCTTCGAGATGTCGAGCACGTCGTTGATGAGGCTGAGCAGGTGGCGGGCGCTTGCTTCGATCTTGCCGACGTCGGCGATCAGGTTCTCCTGCCCGAGATCGGCGAGTTCCTCGCCGAGCATCTCGCTGTAGCCGATCACGGCCGACAGCGGTGTCCTGAGCTCGTGGCTCATATTGGCGATGAACTGGCTCTTGGCCCGGTTGGCCTGCTCGGCGGCTTCCCGGGCCTGGTCGAGCGCCTGCTCGGCCAGCTTGCGGTCGTTGATGTCAGTGGTGACACCGACCCATTCGCGCAGGTGGCCGTCATCGTCGGCGACCGGCACCGCGCGGACGGCCACGTGACGATAGGCGCCATCGCGGCGACGCAGCCGGTATTCGACGAGGCAGCCTTCCCGCTTCTCGACCGCCGTCGCCCAGCTGTCGGCGACCCGGCCGCGATCCTCGGGGTGGACCGCGTCGATCCAGCCCCATCCGCGGTATTCGTTGCCGCCCTGTCCCGTGAAGGCCAGCCAGGCCGGTTGCGGGGCGGTCCACTCGCCGTCGGGCGCCGCGACCCAGATGATGTCGACGGCAGAGTCGATCAGGGTGCGAAAGCGGCGCTCGCTGACCCGCAAGCGGTCCTCCGCCTGCCGCTGGTCGGTGATGTCGGTGTTGGTGCCGTACCACCGCATGACCTGGCCGTCCGGGCTGCGAACCGGCAGCGCGCGCGAGAGAAACCAGCGGTAAAGTCCATCGTGCCGGCGCAACGGGAACGTGTCCTCCCATTCGGCACCCGCAGCGATCGCGCGTCGATAGCCGGCGACGACCCGTGCGAGGTGATCGGGGTGATGGGCCACCTCCCAGCCTTGCGCCTCCATGTCTTCGGGGATCAGGCCGGTGTAATCGTACCACCGCCGGTTGTACCAGAAGATCGATCCGGCCGCGTCGGCCATCCAGGCGAGCTGCGGGATGGCGTCGGCCAGATTGCGGAAATCGTCGGGCGCGGCGGTCACCCTCTCCGTTGCACCGCTCTCCTGCATCGGGCTGGGTCCGCCTGTTCGACGCCGGAGCTTTGCACTCGCGGCTGAGCCACCGAACGATAACACCGTCTCGCCCATTTAGCTCCGGAGGGCCGGGACGAGGAGGCAGACGTGACGACAGGAGAAGCGGGCGACGACCCGACCGAGCGGGCCAGGATCGCCAAGGCGTTCGCGGCGGCCGTCAACATGACCGCTGCCGAACTCGAAGCCTGGCTCAAGACTCCGGAGAGCCGGTCGGTCGGCTTCAAGCACGAGGGCGAGGGCGAAGCCGTGGGCCATGCCGAGGGCCGGCGCATCGTCGCCCTCAAGCGCAAGACGAAGGGCGATCTGACCGACGAGGATCTCCAGCACATGCAGAAGACGGTCGGCTACGTCCATCGCCACCTCGCCCAGGGCGGACCGGAGGACAAGGACGCTGTCGCGACGTCCCGCTGGCGCTACTCCCTGAAGAACTGGGGCCACGATCCCTTGAAGGACTGACAGGTCGCACGTCCGTCTTCGCCGCCGAACCGGGACCTCGATGGGGGCCGAGGTGAGGCAGCCCGATCAACCGGCCCTGTCCAACACGGGCGCCGCCATCAGACGTGACTTCCGGGCAGGACACCGCAGGTTCGACCAGCCCTTGGCGGACGTAATGCGGCCGGCTCATCAGCTCAGGCCGCATCGTCCATGTTCATCGCAGGTGATCGCGGTCAGCCGGCCGGAAAAGCGAGACATCCATCGCGTGTGGAATCGATCGTTCAGGCCGCGCGCAGCGCTCCGCCCAACGGCGCGCTTCGTCCCATCCGAGGGACCAGAAGCAGTGATCTCGCCCGTCACTCGGGTAAGGACAGCACAGCCGACCCTGGCCGCTTTCGAAGGCGTCTTGGCCTTCCGAGAAGTGCAGGTCGTCAGATTCAGCCATTTCGATCTCCTCGTTTGGAGACAAAACGATTGCGCGTGTTTGACGCTCCCGATCGAAGAAGCATTAAGCTCGATATGACTAAGGCTTCGTTTACAGGCTGATGAGGTGGTCCAGATCGACCCGGTCAGTGCCGGATCGTGGGCACGTCTGAACTTCGACCACCCCGCGTCATGTCGGAGCCTGGGTCATCTCCCGGCCCATGCGGACGTCGCGCGCTTCGCGCCCGAGGGCCACCAGAATGGTGATCACCACGGCAGCCGCTCCAGCGACGCCCGCCAAGGCCCAGCTGTAATTATGGCCCATCCGGTCCCCGATCGTCGACTGAATGGTGGCGTTGCCCGAAGCGAGGAAGTTGCCGAGCTGGTAGACGACGCCGGGGAAGGTGCCGCGGATGGAGGCGGGGGACAACTCGTTCAGATGAACCGGGATCACCCCCCACGCGCCCTGCACGCAGAACTGCATCAGAAAGGCTCCGAAGCCGATCGTCATGGCCGAATCGCCGAACGCCCAGAGCGGGATCATCAGCAGGGACAGGAGGGCGGCGATCGCGATGGCCAGCCTTCGGCCGATCCGCTGCGACAGCGTTCCAAAGAACAAGCCGCCACACATCGCTCCGACATTGTAGACCACCGCGATCGTCGAGACCGTGCTGGTATCGAATTGATGCTGCCGGCCCAGAAAGGCGCTGGGATACAGGTCCTGCGTGCCGTGGCTGAAGAAGTTGAAGGCCGTCA
>CAXTVD010000098.1:11178-12555 GCA_964247575.1 uncultured Lichenihabitans sp. | reverse complement strand
CGCCGGTGTGGTTGAGCTCGTCGCGCTTGAAGTAGATCTTGGCGCCGCCGCAATGGGCGGTCAGCCGCTCGGCGAAGTAGAGCGGCGAGGGCCGGCCGACATAGTGCGTGTGGAAGCTCGCGAGCTCCGCCTTGAAGCCGGGGTCGACCTTCGCCTCGTTGTAGGCCTGCTCCAACTCGAGGATCAGCGGCATCAGGGTTTCGGCAACGAAACGTCCGCCGAAGATGCCGTAGCGCCCGTGCTCGTCCGGCCCGTTGCGGAATGAATTCGGCTTGTCCAGCATACCTGTTTCCGTTCCTTGCGCCGACGCCGCGTCGCGCGGCTTCTCAAGCCTGGTGCGCGGCCGACACGAACGCGGCGATCAGGCCCCCGTCCTTGACGCCCGGCGCCGTCTCGACTCCCGAGGAGACATCGACGCCGACGCAGCCCGGCACGCACAGGGCGTCGGTCACGTTCGCCGCCGTGAGGCCACCCGAAAGCATGAAGGGGATCGGCAGGTCAAGGCCGGTCAGGACCGTCCAGTCGAAGGTCCGGCCGTTGCCGCCGGGCAGCGTGGCGTCCGCCGGCGGCTTGGCGTCCAGCAGCAGACGCTCCGCGACGCCGCCGTAGCGAGCCGCCGCCTTGAGCGCCTCGGCCCCCGCGGACACGCCGCAGGCCTTCATCACGGGCCGGCCGGTGAGAGCGCGAACGGCCGCCACGCGGGCCGGGCTCTCCTTGCCGTGGAGCTGGAACCAGTCGGGCTCGGCCGCCTCCGTGATGGCCTGCAGGGCCGCGTCGTCGGCGTCCACGGTCAGGGCGACGATCGCCGCCCGGCCCCGGGCCTGCGTCGCCAGGGCCGCCGCCCTGTCGAGCCCAACATGCCGCGGGCTCTTCGGGAAGAAGACGAGGCCAATCATGTCCGCGCCCGCCGCGAGGGCCGCCTCCAGCGTCTCGGCCGTCGACAGGCCGCAGATCTTGACGAGCCCCCTGCCCGACCCTGCCGCCCCGTGCATCGACATCGCCTGGCCTCCTTGCCTCATCGGCCTATCGTCGTCCCGCGAAGAAGGCTCGCAGCAATTCCGCCGCTTCGCTGGCCCGCAGCCCGCCATAGACCTCCGGCGCATGATGGCAGGTCGGCTGGCTGAAGAAGCGCGGGCCATGCTCCACCCCGCCGCCCTTGGGATCGGCGGCAGCGAAGTACAGGCGACGGATGCGGGCGAAGGACAGGCCGGCGGCGCACATCGCGCAGGGCTCCAGGGTCACGTAGAGGTCGCAGCCGGTGAGCCGCTGGGACCGGAGATGGGCGCAGGCCGCGCGGATCGCCAGGAGTTCGGCATGGGCCGTGGGGTCGCTGTCGGCGATCGTGCGGTTGCCTGCGGCGGCAAGGACCTCGCCATC
>CAXTVD010000098.1:0-11168 GCA_964247575.1 uncultured Lichenihabitans sp. | reverse complement strand
GACGACCACCGCCCCGACCGGCACCTCGCCGCGGCCGGCCGCGGCGCGGGCCTCTTCGAAGGCTCGGCCCATCGGGTCGAGCGCCGTCCGCTCACCGTCACGCACATTGCTTCCCTCTTGACCGGCGCCTCTGTTATCACGGCGCATGAAAAAGCCGACCGACGATCCGCGCCGCCCTGCCCGCACCCGCCGCTTCAGCGCGATCAAGGCTCCGGTGAAGAGGGCCGGTCCTGCCATCGAGGGCGACGCGGCGCCGGCTGTCGAGACCGCCGCCGGAGAGCCCGCTCCCGGCGCTGCCGAGGCGATGGCTCCGGCCGCGATCTCCGCTCCGGGCGACGCGGCGGGCGCGGCCCGGGTCGAGCCGGCACCCGGCGCCTCCGGCAAGGCGGACCGGCCTGCCGTCCGCGCCGAACGGGACGAAGCACGGGTCGCCAAGGTCATGTCGCGCGCGGGGCTCTGTTCGCGCCGCGAGGCGGAGACCTGGATCGCGGCTGGCCGGGTCGCGGTGAACGGCACGCTGATCGAGAGCCCGGCGCTCAATATCGGGCCCACCGACCAGATCACCGTCGACGGCTACCCGATCGACAAGCCCGAGCACACCCGCCTGTTCATGTTCCACAAGACGCGCGGCCTCGTCACCACGGCGCGGGATCCCGAAGGCCGCCCGACCATCTACGATGCGCTGCCGGAGGAGTTGCCCCGGCTCATGACGGTCGGCCGGCTCGACATCAACACCGAGGGGCTGCTGCTGCTGACCAACGACGGCGGCCTCGCGCGGCTGCTGGAACTGCCCTCGACGGGATGGCTGCGCCGCTACCGGGTGCGCGCCAACGGCCGCGTCGAGCAGAGCCAGCTCGACGCGCTGGCCAAAGGCGTGACGGTCGAGGGCGTGGACTATGCCGGCATCGATGCCCGGCTCGACCGCATCCAGGGCGCCAATCTGTGGCTCACGCTGGGGCTGCGGGAGGGCAAGAACCGCGAGGTTAAGCGGGTACTCGAGCATCTTGGGCTGGCGGTGACGCGGCTGATCCGGCTCTCCTTCGGCCCCTTCCAGCTCGGCGACCTGCCGGAGAACGGCGTGGAGGAGGTGCGCACGCGCGTGCTGCGCGACCAGCTCGGCTCGGCGCTCGCCAAGCGGGCCGGCCTCGATCTCCGGACCGAGGAGACGGAGGTCCGCCCGCCCGCCGCGCCGGTCGACCAGGAGCCGCGCCGCAAGACGAGCCGCAGCGCGACGGCGGATCGCCGGGGCCGTGCGGTCGCGGTCGAGCGGATCACGAGCGTGCACCGGTCCGCGCCGGAGCGCGACACCGGCGGCCGGACGGCCCGGCGCGTACCGCCGGGTCGCCCAGCGGCAGGACCCGAACGGGAGGCGCCGGGTCGCGTGGGCGAGCAGCCCGGCGCCCGGACGGGCCAGCGCGCCGACCGTGGCGAGGGCCGCCCGGCCCGCACGCTCCGGCAATCCGATGCCGAGGCCCTGCGACGGGAGCAGGGCCCGCGTCCCGACCGTGCGCCGCGAGACGCCCGGGGCCCGCGGCCGGGCCCGACGGCCGAGCGCCCGGCGCGCTTCGGGTCGAGCGCCTCGCGGGGGGAGGCCCCGCGCTTCAAGACGGCCTCGCGTGACGGCGACCGGCCGCGCACCGGACGCAACCGTGACGAGCCGGGCTCCCGCGGCCCATCCCGCCCGCCCCGATCCGAACGGTCGGAGGACCGGCCGCGTCCGGGGCGCAGCGGGTCGGCCGGCAAAGCCAGTTTCGGTTCGCCAGGATCCGCGCGTCCCGACGAGCGGGCGCGCCCGCCGCGCAGCGAGGCCGGTGCTGGCAAGGGAGCGCCCCGGGCGGGCCGCCCGGCGGGGCGGGAGGGTGCGGGCCCCGGCCGTCCCAGCGGGGGCAAGCCGCCCTTCAGGGGCGGGGAGGGCCGGCCGGGCAAGCCGCCGGGCGGTGGGGCCGGTGGCGGCCGGGGCCGCCCGCGCGGCTGACCGGTGCGGATCATCGGCGGCCGTTTCAGGGGGCGCAGCCTCGCGGCCCCGGCCTCGCGCGCGGTCCGTCCGACCTCCGACCGGCTCCGCGAGACGATCTTCAACATCCTCGACCACGCCTATGACGGTGCGGTCGAGGGGGCTCGGGTCATCGATCTGTTCGCCGGCACGGGGGCGCTCGGCCTGGAGGCCCTGTCGCGCGGCGCGGCGTTCGCCCTGTTCGTCGACCAGGGCACCGAAGCGCGGGCGCTGCTCCGCGACAACGTGGACGCGCTCGGGGTGGCGGGGGTCGCGCGGATCTTCCGCCGCGACGCGACCAGGCTCGGCACGGCGCCCGGGGCCCCCTTCACGCTGGCCTTCCTCGATCCGCCCTATGGGCGCGGCCTCGCCGAGCCCGCCCTCGCCAGCCTCGACCGGGGCGGCTGGCTGCAGCCGGGAACACTGTGCGTCGTGGAGGAGGCCGCCGAGGCGTCGGTCGCCATCCCGCCGCCCTTCGAGGAGCTTGAGCGCCGCGCGGTGGGCGATACCGCCCTTCGGATCTGCCGGTACGGGCCGGCCTGAGCGCCGCGCCCGGTCAGTGAGCGCCTTCCGGGGCCTTTCCGGGCTGCACGGATCGCAGCGTCAGGGCAAGCGGCACCAGCAGGAGGGCGATCACGCCCAGCGACACCCAGACATCGATATAGGCCCAGAAGGCCGCCTGGGTCTGCACCTGCTGGCCGATATAGCCGAAGGCCTGATCCTGCGGCGAGCCGACCCCGCCATTCTGGTTCATGTAGTATTGCGTCACCTCGTTGAGGGTTCGCCCGTAATTGGGGTTCCACGAGCCGACCGACTCGACGATCCGGCTCTGATGGACCTGCGTGCGCCGCAGCAGCTGGGTGTTGGCGATCGAGGTTCCGATGGAGCCGCCGAAATTGCGCGCCACGTTGATGAGAGCCGAGGCCTGGTCGGTCTTGTTGGCGGGGATGCCGTCGTAGGAGGCCGTGGTGATCGGGATGAACATCAACGGCAGGCCCAGCCCGATGATCACGCGCGACCAGGCGAAGAAGCCGAAATTCAGGTCAGCATCGAGATTGGTGAGGTAGTACATGCCGGCCGCGACGATCGCGGCACCCGCGGCGATCTGGTATTTCGGCTGCACGACGCCCGACAGCCGCCCGGTCACGAACATCATGACCATGGTCACCATGCCGCCGGGCGACAAAACGAGGCCGGCGATGGTGGCGGTGTAGCCGTAATACTCCTGCAGGAGCTGGGGCAGGAACTGCGTCGTCGAGATGAGGATGCCGCCGACCCCCAGCATGATGAGGAAGCAGGTCCCGAACTGGCGCCCGGTCAGCAGCTTGAGGTCGATGACCGGCGCCCGATGGTGCAGCTCCCAGGGAATGAAGGCCAGCAGCGAAGTGGCCGAAATGACGGCGGCCATCGTGATGAAGGGCGATCCGAACCAGTCATCGATCTGGCCGCGGTCGAGCACCACTTCGAGAGCGCCCAGGCAGAGGGCGATCAGGAGGAAGCCGACATAGTCGAAGGGCAGCCCCTTGGCCCAGAGCGCCGCCCGCGCCGCCTTCTGCTTGGCGGATTCGGGGATGAACAGCGCGACCAGCGCGATCGTCACGATCCCGACCGGCACGTTGATGAGAAAGCACCAGTGCCAGGAGTAGTTGTCGCTGAGATAGCCCCCGAGGGTCGGGCCGACCACCGGGGCGACGACGACCGCGACCCCGTAGATGGCGAAAGCCTGGCCGCGCTTCGAGGGCGGAAAGGCTGCCGCGAGGATCGACTGGGCGACCGGGGTCATGCCCCCGCCGGCGAGGCCCTGCATGACGCGGAACAGCAGCAGCGAGTCGAGATTCCAGGACAGGCCGCAGAGCGTCGAGCTCAGCGTGAACAGAGCGAGGCAGATGATGAAGAAGCGCTTGCGTCCCAGGGCCTGGGCCAGCCAGCCGCTCGCGCACAGGACGATCGAATTGGCCACGAGATAGGTCGTGATCGTCCACGACGCCTCGTCGTTGCTGACCCCGAGGCCCCCGGCGATGTAGCGCAGCGCCACGCTGGCGATGGTCGTGTCGAGCACCTCCATGAAGGTGGCCACCGACACGATGAGGGCGATGACCCAGGGGTTCGTGCCCTTGAGCTCCGCCTCGCCCTGCCCTTTCGCCTTGGCTCCGGCGTCCTTGCCCGGCGCCTTCGGCCTTGCGGAGCGCCGGTCGTCGGCAGGAGATACATCGCTCATGGCCAGGCCTCGGCAGCAAGGGACGGTCGACGCAGCGGCCGCTCCTGGCGGAGCAGCCACGGAGCGGGCAGCAACGCAATGTCCCCGGTCCGGCGAAGTTCCGGCGTCCTGCGCTGCAGGAGGCGGCCTCTAGCCGGCCAGCAGGGCGTCCGCCGCGAGGCCGGCGAACAACAGCAACCCGGCGATGCGATTGGAGCGGAACAGCTGGAGCGACCGGGTCGCCTCGGTCGGGGCGATCCGGACGGTCTGCCAGAGGAGATGAGCCGCGAAGGCGAACAGGCCGCACAGCGACAGCCAGCCGCCGCCGGCGAGGTGGATGGCCGCCGCCGCGCAGAGGGTCGCCAGAGCATAGAGCACGGCGACGCCGCTCCGCACATGGTCGCCGAAGCGGAGCGCCGTCGAGCCGATGCCGACCAGGGCGTCGTCGGTCCGGTCCTGCAGCGCGTAGATCGTGTCGTAGCCGATCGTCCAGAGGATCGCGGCGGCATAGAGACAGAGCGGGGCGGTCGCCAGCGCGCCGAACTGCGCGGCCCAGCCGACCAGGGCGCCCCAGGCGAAGGCCAGCCCGAGGACGGCCTGCGGCCAGGAGGTCACGCGCTTGGCGAAGGGGTACGCCGCCACGATGACCAGCGACCCGCAGGCGAGCGCGATCGTGAACCGGTTGAAGCACAGCACGACGGCGAGGCCCACCAGCGCCTGCGCCACGAGGAACAGGGCGGCCTGCCCCCGGCCGACGCGTCCGCTGGCGATCGGCCGGTCCCGCGTCCGCTCGACCTGCCGGTCGAGGTCGCGGTCGACGATGTCGTTGAAGGTCGAGCCCGCCCCGCGCATCGCGATGGCCCCGATCATCAGCAAGGCGAGATGACCGAGATCGGGAGCCGTTCCGGCCGCCTTGGCCGCGAGGGCGACGCTCCACCAGCAGGGAAGCAGGAGGAGTTGCCAGCCGATCGGCCGATCGAGGCGGGCAAGCTGAACATAGCCGCGCCAGCGCCTTGGCGCGTAGCGAAGGGCCCAGTGCCCCGTCGTGTCGGGGAGAGCCTCGGCCTGGACCGCGGACGACGCCGGCCTCAGAGCGGTCCCGTCGGGAGCTTGATCGCCTGTTCCTGCACCTGGCTGGCGGCGCTGGCCGCCTGCTTCTGCTGCTCGGCCTGCATCTGCTTCATCTTCACCACGAGCCCGCAGGCCTTGGTGGCGAAGGACTGGGTCTTGTCGTGCGTCGCGGTCATCTTCGTCACGACATCGTCGGGAAGATTGCACCAGTCCTTGTTCTTCGTCATGTAGCTCACGACCTCGCCCTCGGCGGCCGCCAAGCTGCGCAGCCGGGGACAGGCCGCGACGGGGTCGAGCTTGCCCCCGCCGGACTTGGAGATCTTGTTCAGGGCGCCGATCTCGGTCATCCGCTTGGACATCAGCGCGGCGAAGTCGCTGTTGCAGTCGGCGCGGGCGGTCCCTGCCACCGTGAGGACCAGGACCGAAGCGAGGGCTGCGCGGACACCAGGCTGCGACAGGGCAGAACCGATAAGCGTGCGGGTCATCGAACCTTTCCGTTGTTCAGACGTTACAAAAGGTTGCCGGCTCGGCGCCTCTTAGTCGAAACAAGAAGGAAAATAAAGGCACCGTGATGACGGGATGGCTTGATCGCGTCCGAATCACTCTGCCGCCGCGTCCTGCCTCACGTCGATCGACACCGATGGAACGAGCAGCGCGAAGGCGGTCGTCAGCACCGAGATCACGAAGATCGCGATGAAGGTGAGGTGCAAGGAGCCCTCGAGCAGGCCGCGAATGACGACGTCGGCTCCCGTCGCGGACCGGGCCGCGTCGAGCAGATGCCGCAGTTCCTCCGAGGTGACAGCGCCCTGTCCATGGCGCGACAGCCCCACGTTCAGCACGGCCCCTAGAGCGGTCGCGCCAAGCGTGCTTCCCAGATTGCGGGCGAAGATGTTCGAGGCGGTCGCGCTGCCCCGTTCGGACCAGCCGACGCTGTCCTGGATCAGCACGATCGCCGCCGTGCTGAGCAGGCCCATGCCGAAGCCGACGACCAGCGAGCCGAGCCCCGCCACGACGACCGGGCTGTGGCCGGAGAGGGCGACGAAGGCAGCCGTCCCGATCGGCATCAGCAGGCTGCCCGTCACCAGGATCCGCCGCAGGCCGAAGCGGACGATGTTCCGAGCGGCCAGCGTCGCGCCGACCGGCCAGCCCAGCACCATCATGGTCAGCGCGAACCCCGCTTCCAGCGCCGAGCGCCCGAGGACGCCCTGCACGAACATCGGCAGGAAGCTCGTCAGTCCGATGATCGTCATGCCGCTCAGCAGCGTCGCCAGATTGGCCGTCAGGATCGGCCGCAGGCCCCACAGCTTCAGCGCGATCATGGGCTCGCGGGCGCGTCCCTCCTGCCAGACAAACAGGCCGGCGCTGACGACGAAGACGCCGACCGCGACGAGCAGCGCCCTGTGTCCGTCCGGCTCGCCCAGCGCGCTGAGGCCGATCATCAGCGCGGCGATCGCGACCGTGAAGAGGGCCGCGCCGGCCACGTCGATCGATCGTTCGGACCGGGCGACCGTCTCGTCCAGGAACAGGATGAAGCCCGCCATGGCGAGCAGGCCGAGCGGCACGTTGATCCAGAAGATCCAGGCCCAGGAGAGCTTCTGGATGATCAGCCCGCCCGCCAGCGGCCCGATGACGGCCGACACCCCCCAGACGCTCGCCAGATAGCCCTGGATCTTGCCCCGTTCGCGCGCGGTGTAGAGGTCCCCGACGATGGTGATGCCGACGGGCTGGATCGCCCCTGCGCCGACACCCTGAATCAGGCGAAAGACGATCATCGAGGGCATCGACCAGGCGACGCCGCAAAGGACGGAGCCCACGAGGAAGATGACAATGCCGGCCAGCAGCACCGGCTTGCGGCCGAACTGGTCCGCCAGCTTGCCGAACACCACCGTGGTCGCGGTCTGGGTGAGCAGGAAGGAGGAGAACACCCAGGCGTAGAGGTTGAGGCCGCCGAGCTCGCCAACGATCTGCGGCATCGCGGTCGCCACGATCGTGGCCTCGATGGCCACCATGAACATGGCGGCCATGACGGAGGCGAGCACAAGCGGCCGCCGTGTTTTTGTTGCTGTCGACATGGCGCCTGAACTAGATCCCTCGCGAGGCCTGTCAACGCACGGCGAGGTGAATGGGGTCAGTGGCGCGCATCGATTTCAAGTCGCAACGGTTGTTCGTCGAGGCGGATCTCAGGGCCGATGCCGTGGTGCCGCTCGAGAGAGCCCAGGCGCATTATCTCGTCCATGTGCTGCGCTTCGCCGATCGCGACGCGCTGCTCGTCTTCAACGGACGCGACGGAGAATGGCGAGCGGCGCTCGGGACGACCGGGCGCAAGGCCGCGCACCTCGCGGTGCTGGAGCAGACCCGGCCGCAGCCGCCCGCGAGCCGCCTTGTCTACATCTTCGCGCCGCTCAAGCAGGCCCGGCTCGACTACCTCGTCCAGAAGGCCGTGGAAATGGGGGCGGGCGTGCTGCAGCCCGTGATCACGCGCCATACGCAAGGCACCCGTCTGAATGCCGATCGCATGCGCGCCAATATGGTGGAGGCGGCCGAGCAGTGCGGCGTCCTGGCCGTCCCCGTGCTGCGACCGGAGCAGCGCTTTCCGGACTGGCTGGCCGGTTGGCCCGACGACGACCTCCTCGTGTTCTGCGACGAGGAGGCCGAGGGTCCCGCCTTGCCGACCCTCGCCGCTCATCGCGACAGTGGCCGGGGGATCGGCCTTCTGATCGGGCCGGAAGGGGGATTCTCCGACGAGGAGCGCGCCGCTTTGCTCGCGCGCCGCCATGTCGCCCGCCTCTCGCTTGGCCCGCGAATCCTGCGGGCGGATACGGCCGCGGTCGCCGCCCTGGCGCTGGTGCAGGCGACCCTGGGCGACTGGGCGGAGCGCGCCGTCTCTCAATAGATCGGCATGCCGCCGGCCACCGTGATGAGGGCGCCCGAGATGTAGCTCGACTCGTCGGACGCCAGCATCACATAAGGCGGCGCGACCTCGACGGGCTGCCCCGGCCGTCCATAGGGCACCGCCGAGCCGAAGCTCTTGACGTCGTCGGCGGACATCCCAGCCGGGATGAACGGCGTCCAGATGGGCCCGGGCATGACGCCGTTCACGCGGATGCCCTTCTCGGCCAGCAGCTGCGCGAGGCTGACGGTCAGGTTGCCGATGGCGCCCTTGGTGGCGGAATAGGCGAACAGCTTGGGCTTGGGCGACTTGGAGTTGACCGAGGCCGTGTTGATGATGCTGGAGCCCGGCTTCATGTGCCGGGCCGCCGCCTTGGTCAGGTAGAAATTGCTGTAGACGTTCGTCCTGAAGTGCCGGTCCCATTCCTCGTCCGAGCAGTCCTCGATCGACTCGTAGGTCGTCTCGAACGCCGCGTTGTTGACCAGCGTGTCGATGGTGCCGAAGGCGCGGACCGTCTCCTCGACCAGCGACCGGCACAGTTCGGACCCGGTCACGTCGCCCGGCAGCAGGAGAACCTTGCGGCCGGCGTCCCGCACGAGTTGGGCGGTGGACTCCGCATCCTCCTGCTCCGCCTCAAGATAGGAGATCGCGACGTCCGCTCCCTCGCGGGCAAAGGCGATGGCGACCGCCCTGCCGATGCCGCTGTCCCCGCCCGTGATCAGGGTCGCCTTGCCGGCGAGGCGTCCGGACCCCTTGTAGCTCGTCTCGCCGTGATCGGGCTCGGGCGACAGGCGCGTGGTCTTGCCCGGAAACGACTGGGCCTGCGCGTCGAAGGGGGGACGCGGATATTGCTTGAGCGGATCGGTGGACATGGCGGGCGCCTCGGATGTGGGATGCGTCCACAATCCGCGGCTCTGGGGCAGGTTCCGTCCGCGTTCCGCGTCAGGCGTGCCCGGCCTCGGCGGACAGCATGGCCGGATCGATGCCGAGCTTGCGAAGGGCCCGTTCGTATTTCGTATCGAGCGCCTGATCGAAGATGATGGCCTGGTCGGCGGGGCAGTGCAGCCAGCCGTTCCGCGTCATCTCGGCTTCGAGCTGGCCGGGCGACCAGCCGGCGTAGCCGAGGGCCAGGACCGCGCGGTCGGGACCCTTGCCCTTGGCAATGGCGCGCAGGATGTCGATGGTGGCGGTCAGCGCGATGCCGTCGTCGATCGGAAGCGTCGAATTGTCGATGAAGTAATCGGCCGAATGAAGGACGAAACCGCGCTGGCTCTCGACGGGTCCGCCCTTGATCACGGGAACCTCCCCGACCTGCAGGGGAAGCTGGTCGGCGTCCTCTTGCGCGACCACGTCGAGATGGACGAGAAGCTCCGCAAAGCTGATCGACTCCGCAGGCTGATTGACGATGATCCCCATCGCGCCGTCGGCCGAATGGGCGCAGAGGTAGATCACCGCGCGCTCGAACCGCTCGTCTCCCATGCCCGGCATGGCGACGAGCAGCTGGCCGTCGAGGAAGCGGCTGAGATCGCGTTCGATCGGAGGCTTGGTCATGACGCTCACGATAGACGCGCCGGAGGCGACGAAACAAGCCGAGACGCGGCGCTCGG
Organism: uncultured Lichenihabitans sp.; assembly: GCA_964247575.1. Lineage (GTDB taxonomy): Bacteria > Pseudomonadota > Alphaproteobacteria > Rhizobiales > Beijerinckiaceae > Lichenihabitans. The sequence goes on along the minus strand of CAXTVD010000098.1, from coordinate 1,410 downwards.
TCCCGAAGGCTGAACGCCCACGGTCGCCCGTCCGCCAGGCCCGCGACAATGTGACCGGTTTTGCGAGGCTTGGCGTGTTGGGCGCGGCGGCGCTCACCGCATTGGGGGGCGCGCAGGCAGCCGAGCCGGAGGGTGTCACGCCCTGGTCGTCGAGCGGTCATGCCGCGGCGCGCCTGATCGCGGCCGGTCCCTCGCCCGCTTCACCGGCGGGCGGCGGGTCCGCATCGGCCGGCCTCGAGATCCGGCTCGATCCGGGCTTCATCACCTACTGGCGCAACCCCGGCGACGCCGGCCTGCCCCCGTCGATCGACACGTCGTCGTCGCAGAACGTCGCTGCGGTCACGGTTGATTATCCGGCCCCGCGCCGCCTCGACGAGGGTGGAGCCGTCGCCTATGGCTACACCGGTTCCGTGACCCTTCCGCTCCATGTCACGACGGCGGATCCGGCGCGGCCCGCGATGCTCGCGGTCAATCTCGATTACGCGATCTGCGAGAAGATCTGCCTGCCGGCCACGGCCAGGCTGCGGCTCGCTCTGCCATCCCTGCCGGTCCCGGAGGAGGCCGCGCATCTGGCGGCGGCGGCGTCCGTCGTGCCGCGCCCCACGGCGATCGGGGCGTCGGGGCCTCTGGCCGTGACCCGCGTCGCGCCCGCACCGTCCACGAGCGGGCCGGGCTTCGACGTTACCGTTCGGGCCGGCTCCGACGCGGCCCTTTTCGTCGAGGCGCCGGAGGGCTGGTACCTGCAGGCGGGGGAGCAGGCCCGCGCCGGGCCGGACGGTCCCACCTTCCACGTGACCCTTCTGCAGCGGCCGGATGGCGAGCGCCCCGACAAGCTCGCTCTTCGCCTGACGCTCGTCGACCAGACGGGCGCCATCGACGTCCCGGTGAGCGTGGACGCGCCCGCGGACAGGCCGTAAGAAGGCCGCCACCCCCACGAGGTCCAGCAGCCATGTCCATCCAGGTCGGCGATCCCCTTCCAGAGGCGACGTTCTTCGTCATGGGCTCGGACGGCGTCGAGCCGAAGACCACGGCGGACGTGTTCGGCGGCAAAACGGTTGTTCTCGTCGGCGTTCCCGGCGCCTTCACGCCGACCTGCCATCGCAACCACCTGCCCGGCTACATCGAGAACGCCGCCGTTCTGAAGGCCAAGGGAATCGACACGATCGCCGTCACGGCCGTCAACGACGTGTTCGTGATGGATGCCTGGGCGCGGGAGACCGGCGGGGCCGGCCACCTCATGTTCCTGGCCGACGGCAATGCCGACTTCGCCCGCGCGATCGGCATGGCGTTCGACGCGCAGGCGCGCGGCCTCGGCACCCGCTCCAACCGTTACGTGATGGTCGTGCGCGATGGCAGCGTCGCCTCGCTGGCGGTTGAAGAACAAAACTCCCGCGCCGATCTCTCCAGTGC
>CAXTVD010000097.1:0-12595 GCA_964247575.1 uncultured Lichenihabitans sp. | reverse complement strand
ACCTTCCCGTTGGCCCTCGACGGCAGGGTGTCGAGAACCACGGCCTCGGCCGGCACCAGGTGACGCGGCAGCAGGCTTCCCAGGCGCGCCAGGACCTCGGCGGATCGACCGGCGACCGTGCCGGCCGGCCAGGAGTCCCGGGGCTTGAGGTAGGCCGTCAGGCGCTTGCCGCCTGCGGGAGCCTCGCGAGCCGTCACCACAGCGTCGGCCAGCGCCGGGTCTAGCCGGAGTGCGTTCTCGATCTCGCCGAGTTCGACGCGCTTGCCGCTGATCTTGATCTGGAGGTCCAGCCGGCCATGGAAGGCGAGGGCACCGTCCGGGCGCCACCGTCCGAGGTCGCCGGTGAGGTAGACCCGCTCCGGCGCGACACCGTCCAGGCAGATCTCCATGAAGGCTGCGGCCGTTAGATCGGGCTGTTTGAGGTAGCCGTCCGCCAGGCCCGACCCGGCGCAGGCGATCTGGCCCAGCTCGCCCGCCGGCACGGGGCGGAGGTCGGGCCCGAGCAAGTGCACCCGCGTTCCGGCGATGGGCCGGCCGATCGGCACCGCACCGCCTCCCCAACCCTCGCGCGGAATGGCGTAGCAGCAGGTGAAAGTCGTATTCTCCGTCGGACCGTAGCCGTTGACGATCCGGCAGTTCGGCAGGCCCGCATAGGCCCGCATGACGTGGTTGGGCGAGACCACGTCTCCGCCGGTGAGAACGCAGCGAAGCGGCTCTAGGGCGGCGAGCCGCTGGTCGACCAGCACGGCGAACAGCCCCGCGGTGAACCAGGCCGTCGTCACCCCGTGACGCGCAATCGTCGCTGCGATGCTGTCGAGGGACGGATGGGCGTCGTCGGGGATCGCCAGCCGGCCGCCATTGAGCAGGGCGCCCCAGATCTCGAAACTGCTGGCGTCGAAGGCGAGGGGCGCCAGATGCAGAACCGTCTCGCCCGGCCCGAAAGGCGCGTAATCCTGCCCGCGCACGAGGCGCACGATGGCCCGGTGGGGCACCACCACGCCCTTCGGTCGTCCGGTCGACCCCGACGTGTACATGATGCAGGCCGTGTCGCCCGGCCGCGGCGTCCAGGGGAGGCCGGCGTCGGACTCGTCGGTCGCTTCGGCCAGGACGTCGTCCAGCCGCAGCACGGCACGCGCCGATCCGCGCAGGGCGGCGACATCGCCGGCCTCGGCCAGGACCAGCGCCGGCGCCAGCTCGGCCAGCATGTGCTCCGTGCGCTCGGCAGGATCGGATCCTTCGAGGGGAACATAGGCGCCGCCTGCTTTCAGGATACCGAGGATGGCCGTGATGGTCGCGATCGACCGGCCGGCGACCAGGGCCACGCGGTCGCCGTCCCGCAAGCCGAACCGGCGGAGGTGCCGCGCGACGGCGTCCGTCCTGCGGTCGAGGACGGCGTAGCTGATCGTCCGGCTGCCGCAGAGCAGCGCGTCGCCTTCCGGTCCGAGCCGGACGGCGTCACGCCACAGGCTTGCGATTGTCGCCGTGTCGTCTGAGGCCTCGTGCTGCATGGACGTGTCCATCGTCTCGCCGCGGCCCGGCTCCTGCCGAGCTGGGGCACAGCCAACACTCCGTCGGTTGGCGCGGCCGCTTCAACAGGCCCAAGCGGTCGAGGTCTCAGTCGATTGGATCGAGGCGCTACGCCTTTCGGGCGCGGATCGGGCTTCGACACTCGCCCTAGTCTTGCCGACGGAGCGGGCGGTGGCGCCCGAACGGCCGGCACGGAACACGGTTCGGGCTGCCTGCAGCACGGCGACAGGCGGGGCCGCGAGGAGCAAGGAGAAGATGACAATCACGAGCAGAGCTGGGCTGGCCGGGTTCGTCGCCTGTGCCCTCGCCATGTCGACCGTCAGTCTCCATGCAGCCGAGCCCCTCTGGGGAATCAACGGGCACCCGCTGACGTCCTATCCCGGGGTGACGGTTGCGGAGCAGCTGGACCTGCTTGTGGGCATGGGGCTGCAATCCTACAGGGTCGACGTCACCAGCCTCGACCAGATCGGGCGGTTGCACGACCTCATCGAGGCTGCAAAACAGCGGAAGCTGTCGGTTCTGCCCATCCTCATCCCCCCGGTCGATCTGCAGGCCCAGACGGAGGGGGCACTCTATGCCGCCGCGCGGCAGTTCGCCGAGGCTGTCGCCAGCCCTCTCAAGACCGAGGTCCCCGTCTGGGAACTGGGCAACGAGCTTGAGATCTACGCGCTTCTCCATCCCTGCGAGATGCGGGACGACGGCACGCAATATCCGTGCGCCTGGGGCACAGCCGGCGGAGTCGGCGCCCTCGACTATTTCGGCCCGCGCTACCGGAAGGTCGCCGCGGTTCTGCGCGGCCTGTCCGAAGGGGTGAAGAACGCCAGTCCTTCCGCCCGGCGGGCGCTCGGTTCCGCCGGTTGGGGTCATCTCGGGGTGTTCGACCGGTTGCGGGATGACGGCGTCGAGTGGGAGATCTCGGTCTGGCACATGTACGGCGGCGACTCCGAATGGGCTTTCAAGCGCCTCGCCGGCTTCGGCAAACCGATCTGGGTGACGGAGTTCAATCAACCCGGCGGGAGCGAGAAGGGCGAGGACGTGGAGGCGAATGGCGTCGAGACCCAGATGCTCGCCCTGCGGAGACTGGCCCCGGTTTACGACATCGAGGCCGGATTTATTTACGAGCTGTGCGACGAGACCTACTGGCTCCCCAGTATCGAGGCCGTCATGGGCCTGGTCCACCTCGACAAGGACGGCGAGGGTGGCTGGCGGTTGGGCGACCGGAAGATCGCCTTCCAAGCCGTTCGCAAGACCATCGTGATGGGGTCCCGATGAGCAGGCCAATTCTGCTGTCTGTGCGACCGGGGAGAGGCAGCGTGACGTCGGCCGGTGCGGCGCTTCTGGCCCGGTTCCGCAGCCGGGACAGGGATGCGCAGGCGGATGACGCGCGGCTTGGCCCGCTCGCCGTGGCCCTGTCGGCCGCGCTCGCGAGCCTCGAGGCGGAACAAGCGGGACTCGATCGCCGCCTCGCGGACCTCCGCGACGCGGCCGGCGACCTCCTCGGCAATGACGACGGGCCCCCTGGCGAGCGCGAGGGCCCGGTCGAGCGGGACCTGCTCGCGGCCGAACGTCGCCTCATGGTCGCAACCGGCCGTCTGGCCCGCCTGGCGACGGCGCGCACGCTGCTCGACCGCATCGAGGCTCTCGTCGCCGAGGCGCGCCTGGAACTCCGCCGGTGACGACGCCCGGTCCACATCCCCTACCAATTTAGAGAGCGCCTGCCGGCCGAAAGGACAGCCTCGCAGTGAGGGCGTGCGCTCTAGCCTCGGCCGACAGACAGCGCCCTAGGCTGTCGAACGGATGATTCTCCAATGCAGGTTGCCGTCGCCATTCCCACTTTCGGCCGACCCGGTCTTCTCGTCGGTCTGCTTCAACATCTCGAAAACCAGAAGCGACCCCCGGACGCGGTGGTCATCTCGGCCCCCGACTTCTCGCACGTGCCCGACTATGACCCGCAGACCTACCGCCTGTCCGTGGTCGTGGGGGAAGCCGGACTGTGCGCGCAGCGCAACCGGGCCCTGGCGGACCTTCTGCCCTGGGCGGATGTGGTGACGTTCTTCGACGACGACTTCCTGCCCTGCGACAGCTATCTCGAAGGCGTCGTCCGCCTGTTCACGGCCATGCACGACGTCGGCGTCATCATGGGTCACGTGGCCGTGGACGGCGCCCAGAACGCGGGGCTGACGCTCGACGAAGGGCTGATGGCCCTGCGCGCGATCCAGTCGAGCGATCCGCCTCCGGAAGACCCGACGGACCAGGTCGGCGCCTATGGCTGCAACATGTCCATCCGGACATCCTGCATCGGCGAGGCGCGCTTCGACGAAAGGCTGGCGCTCTATGGCTGGCAGGAGGACATCGACTTCACCGGCCGGCTGCGCCGCCAGGGCCGCGTGGTCCGGGCGACCGAGCTGTTCGGCGTCCATCTCGGCTTCAAGGCGGGACGGGTGAGCGGGGTTCGGTTCGGCTACTCCCAGGTCGTCAATCCCACCTATCTCATCCGCAAGGGCTCGATCCCCGCGACCTTCGGGCTGAAGCTCATGGCCCGCAACGTGATCGCCAATGTCGTCCGAAGCTTCTGGCCGGAGTCGCACGTCGACCGCTGGGGGCGGCTGAAGGGCAACCTGATCGGAGCGCTCCACATCGCGGGCGGCCGGGTCGAGCCGGAATACATCCGCCAGCTATGACCGGTTCGCCCGCCATCCCACCGAACCGGTTTGCCCGAGGCCTGGAATGAACAGACGCGAAGCGATGACATCCTTGGGCCGATGCTGCGCAAGAGCGCTGCTGCCGATCCTGATGGCCGGTGCCCTGGTCTCGGCGCCGGTTGCGGCGGCCTTCGCCGGCGAGGCCGGCTACCGCCTCGGTCCCGAGGACAAGGTGCGGCTGAAGGTCTTCGAGTGGCGCCCCTCGCAGGACCTGGTGTTCGAGTGGAAGGCGCTCAACGACGAATTTACCGTCAATGCCACCGGCATGCTGTCCATTCCGCTGGCCGGCGACGTGCCGGTACAGGGACTGCAGCTCGAGCAGGTCTCGCGCCTCGTCGCCGAGCGCCTCCGCCAGCACATGGGACTTAGTGTCCCGCCGGACGCCTCGGTCGACATCGTCCAGTACCGCCCGTTCTACGTGGCGGGCGACGTCGCCCATCCCGGCCATTTCCCCTACCATCCCGGCCTGACGGTGCTCGAAGCCGTCGCGATCGCGGGCGGCGTGCTCCGGTCCGGCGATCCCGGGCTCATGCGGCTCGGCCGGGAGGTGATCAGCGGCGAGGGTGAACTCACCCAGTTCGCGCAGGACACCAACGCCTTCCGCATCCGCGAAGCGCGCCTGCAGGCCGAGGTCGACGGGATCGATCACATCGTGCTGCCGCCCGATCTCCGCCGGCCCCTGACCGGCCGCGGGTCCGAGGTCCTGAAGGCCGAGACGACGATCTTCGAAGCGCGGCTGCTTGCCTTGCGCACGCAGACCGAGGCGCTCACGGGGCTGAAGGCTTTCCTGGCCAAGGAGGTCGAGAGCATCGACGCGCAGCTCGTGACGGTCGACACGCAGATGCAACTGATCAACAAGGAACTGACCAGCGTCACGTCGCTTGTCGACAAGGGCATGGCGGTCGCCCCGCGGCAGCTGGCGCTGGAGCGTTCGGTCGCCCAGACCCAAAGCGATCGGCTGGGCATGCAGACAAGCAAGCTGCGGGTGCAGGAGGAGATCAGCAAGACGGACATCGCCCTGATCCAGCTGACGAACAGCCGATCGACCGATGCCTCCATCGAATTGCGGGACACCCAGCTCAAGCTCGACGATCTCGCCGGCAAGGCCGAGACGAGCGAACGGCTGCTCTACGAGGCCCGGATCACCGCGCCGGGGCTGATCGCCGAGCGTCTGCGCAAGGGCGCCCTGGCTCCGACCTATGTCATCGTGCGGCCGCGCGACGGACGGGCGGAAGACCTCGCCGCCTCGGACGATATGCCGATGGAGCCCGGCGACACGGTGAAAGTGACGGTTCCCCTGCCCAGCAGCGCGACCGAGGATGCGGAGGCGAGTGCTGGGACGCTGCCGTCCCCCGCCGTGCAGTAGCCGCCCGTTCGCCTTCAGCGACGATCGGAAGGCAGGGCGGAGGGGTCCGGGTATCTGATCTCCAGCGCGCGCCCTGCGCACGGGACCGCCAGGGTTCCGAGGAACGAGGGAGCGGGCCGAAAAGAGTGCAGCTGCCAAGCCCGGGCCGCCTCCGCGTCCCCGTCGACCGACACGAGGCGTGCCGGACCCCTTGCCGTGACGCTGACCTCGTAGCGCTCGATCGGCAGCGACAGACCGGCGCCGAGCGCCTTGAGGACGGCCTCCTTGCTGGTCCAGCATCGGTACAGGGCCAACAGGCCGTCCTCACCCTCCAGGGCCGCCAGGGCCTGGCGCTCGCGGGTCGAGAAGAAGCTCGCGACGTCCTCGCGCAGCGGCTTCACCCGCTCGATGTCGATCCCGACCTCGAACCCCCAGCAGACCGCCAGGGCTGCCCGATCCTCGCTGTGACTGAGATTGAAGTAGGGCGCATCGGACGTCAGCAGGTACGGCTTGCCATGGGCGCCGGTGCGGAAGGCCAGCGCCTCGGGCGCCTGGCCGACATAGCGCGCAAGAACGCGCCGCAGCCCCGTCCGCGCCCGGACGAAGCGCGCGCTCAGAGCGGGCGTCAGCAGGCGTGTGGCGCGGGCGCGTTCGTCGGCGCTCAACACGGCTGATTCCGCTGGCTCACCGAGCGGATCGTCCAAATTCCAGCACCACAGATCGACCGGCACGGCGCCAGGCTCGCCGGAACCACGGCGGGCGGGATCGGGAAGAGATGTAATGAAGGAGCCTGGGCGCGAGGGGTGCGGTGCGGGGGAGGCCCGGGCCCCCGCAGGCCCCTGCAGCGGGAGCATAGGCTCAACCGTGAGCGAGAGCGGGACAGCCTGTCGAAAAGAGGTAAGCCGCTGCGCCCTTTGACCAAGGAACCGGGTGCACGCGTTCCGGGCAGGTTGGGTCGCGAGCCGCAAGGCATGAGTGTCAGCTTGGAGTTGCAGGAATGCTGAATGTGGACAGACCGGTCCAGGCCTCCAAGATCCATGTCTCCCCCGACATGGCCGACCGGCTCCCGAGCCCTCCGTCCCGTCCACTTAAAATCGGGATTGTGCACGAATGGCTGACGACCTATGCCGGTTCCGAGAAGGTCCTGGCGGTTATGCTCGAGGAGTTCCCGCAGGCGGAACTGTTCTGCCTGATCGATTTCCTGGCTCCCGCCGACCGGGTCAAGCTGCACGGGCGACACCCAAAGACCACCTTTCTCCAGAACATCCCGTTCATGAAGCGGTACTACCCCTATTTCCTCGCGTTGATGCCGCTGGCCATCGAGCAGCACGATCTGTCGAGCTTCGACGTCGTCATCTCCAATTCGCACGCCGTCGCCAAGGGGATCATCACCGGCCCGGACCAGCTGCACATCTCCTACTGCTATTCGCCCATGCGCTACGCCTGGGACCTGCAGAACCAGTATCTCGCCGAGGAGAAGATGGATCGCGGCCTGCGCGCCGCGGTCGCCCGGGTGGTGCTCCATGCGATGCGCATCTGGGACGTCAGGACCGCGACGTCCGTCGATCACTTCATCGCCTGTTCCAAGTATATCGGCCGGCGGATCAGGCGGGCTTACCGGCGGGACTCGGAGGTCATCTATCCCAACGTCGCGGTCGACCAGTTCGTGCCGGGTGGCGAGCGCGGTGACTTCTATCTCGCCTCCTCCCGCCTGACCCCGTACAAGCGCATCTTCCTGATCGTCGAAGCCTTCGCCCGCATGCCCGACCGCAACCTGGTTGTGATCGGCACCGGTCCGCAATACGAGCGGATCAAGAAGGCCGCGACGGCGAACGTGCAGGTGCTGGGTTATCAGGAGTTCCCGGTCCTGCTCGCCCATATGCAGCGCGCCAAGGCCTTCATCTTCGCCGCCGAGGAGGATTTCGGAATCGCGCCCCTGGAGGCACAAGCCTGCGGAACGCCCGTGCTGGCCTTCGGGAAGGGCGGCGCCAGCGAAACGGTGATCGACGGCGTCACCGGTCTCCATTTTTACGAACAGACGCCCGAGGCCGTGTGCGACGCCGTCGATCGCTTCGAGGCGCTCGAAACGCCCTTCGAGCCGCTCGACATCCGCGCGCATGCCCTGCGCTTCTCGACAGAGCGGTTCAAACGGCAGTTCCGGGACTTTGTCGAACAGGCCTGGACCGACCATCAGCGGGCGATGGCGACCTCGGCCAGCCCGGCCCTGAGCCTCGGCCTTTCTCCCCATTGATTGACGACAAGACAGATTGCGGGCCGCCGATGTCCGAGACGAAGGATCGCATATGAAAACGGCCATCATCACAGGCGCACGGGGCCAGGACGGTGCGTATCTCGCCCGTGCGTTGCTGAGCAAGGGCTACCGGGTCTATGCGACCCATCGGCGGTCGAGTTCGTCCGACCTTTGGCGCATGCGGTTTCTCGGTATCCTCGGAATGGACGATCTCCACATCCTCGAACAGGACATCGTCGATGTGGGCTCCGCCGTCCGTCTGATCGAGCGGTGCAGACCCCACGAGATCTACAACCTCGCGGCGCAGAGCTTCGTGACCGCCTCGTTCGAGCAGCCGATGACGACGGCCTCCGTCAACTGCCTCGGCACGCTGAGCCTTCTCGAGAGCATCCGGACGGTGGACCGCACCATCCGCTTCTACCAGGCCTCCTCCTCCGAGATGTTCGGCAAGATCCAGGCGATGCCGCAGAACGAGCAGACGCCCTTCTATCCGCGCAGTCCCTACGGCGTGTCCAAGCTGTTCGGCCACTGGATGACGGTGAACTACCGTGAATCCTATGATCTGTTCGCGTGCAGCGGCATCCTGTTCAACCACGAATCGCCTGTCCGCGGCTCCGAGTTCGTGACCCGGCGGATCAGCGAGGCGGTCGCCCGGATCAAGCACGGCGACCGGCGGCCGTTGCGCCTGGGCAATCTGAGCGCCCGCCGCGACTGGGGCTTCGCCGGCGACTATGTCGAGGGCATGTGGCGCATGCTGCAGGCCGAGGCACCCGACAGCTACGTCCTCGCCACAGGCCGCACCGAAACGGTGCGCGACTTTGCGACCATGGCCTTCCGGGCTGCCGGCCTGGACCTCCACTGGAGGGGCGAGGGCCAAAGCGAGACGGCCTCCCTGCGACGCGGGGGGACCCCCATCGTCGAAGTCGATGCGAGCCTGTACCGTCCGGCCGAGGTCGACCTGCTGGTGGGCGACAGCAGCAAAGCCCGGGAGCGCCTCGGCTGGACGTCGGCCACCAGCCTCGAAGCCCTTTGCACGATGATGGTGGAGGCCGATCTCGACCGGGTCAGGCCGATGCGGCAGGCCCGGCCGCGGCCCTCCCGAAACGCCGTCCCGGACCTGCCCAAGGCGGATGGCCGCCTCGACCAGGCCGTCGCCCGCGAGCGCCTGCTCGACGCGAACGTCTGAGCGCCGGGGCGGCAGGCCGCCGGTCAGCGTGACGGGCGGAGCATGAGCCCTTTCAAGGGCGAGGTGGAGGGACAGGTCGAGCATCGCTGGCGGCCATCGCGGCGGCGCCTCCCGCTTGATCCTCAGCTGCGGTTGCGCTTCAATCAGGCCATTGATCCAAATCGATTTGCCGCGTGAGGGCTTATGGCGACCGCGCTCGAGGGACGCGACGGCTGGCTGTTCCTCCAGGACGACGGGTACCGCAGCGTCGAATATTATACCGGCCAGTCGATGCTGTCGCAGGCTTCGCTGGAGGGCTGGAGGCGGTACTTCGAGACCATGCGGGAGCTGAGGGCCTCCAAGGTCGAACATCTCTTCATCGTGGCGCCGAACAAGGAAAATCTCTTTCCGGACTTCTACCCGCTCCAGCGCTGCGCCGAGATGCCGATCGACGTCATCCGCAACAGCTTGCGACCGGATGACCTGGTCTATCCCGTGGAGATCCTGGCGACCGGACCCTTCCCTTGCCGACCTATCCGAAGACGGACACGCACTGGAGCGATTTCGGTGCCATGCTCGTGGCAAAGGCGATCGTCGAGCGGCTGGGGGCACGTCCCAAGGAGGTCGATCCCTCCCTGTTCTTTGCAGCGACGGCCGTCCGCGACCTCGGCATCAAGATGGAACCGCCCGTCGAAGAACGCCTGTTCCACTACGAGGACCTTGTGCAGAAGAAGGTCTACGACAATCGGCTGGCCCACACCGGCAAGATCATGATCTTCGAGCACCCGGCCGCCGAGCTCGGCAGCTGCGTCCTGTTCGGCGACAGCTTCGCGGTTTTCCTGTGCAAGTGGCTGAAATGGACGTTCCGCCGGCTCGTCTTCGTCTTCTCGACGGCGATCGACTGGCCGCTCGTGCGACGGGAACGGCCGGATTACCTCTTCGCGCAGAAGGGAGAGCGCGGCATCATCAATGCCTTCAGGGTGGACGAGACGTTCAGCCTCAAGACGATGATCGCCGAACGGATCTTCGTGCCGGGCAATCCGATGATGGACGAGCAGGTCCACGCTTACGAAGCCTATTTCGGGGAGCCGCCGCCCCGGACGGGGGAGTGAGGCGCGCCGGCTTCGACACCCGGGCCGCTTGCGCGAACCTTTCGTGCGGCAGCCCGGCTTACGCTCAGTCTCGACAAGACCCGAGCTGTGCCGGCGTTTAATAATACGCGCGGGACGGAGATCCGAGCCATGGACGCCGATGCCTTCGATGCCCGTTTGGTCGAGCAGGCCAGCCCCTACGCCTTCGCCGCGACGCTTCAGCGCCTCCGCGAAGCCATCGAAGCGGCCGGGCTGAGCGTCTTCGCCACCATCGACCATGCGGCGGGCGCTGAGGCGGCCGGGCTGACCCTGCCGCCCACGACCGTGCTGATCTATGGCCATGCGAGGGGCGGCACGCCGATCATGCTGGCAACGCCACAGGCCGCTCTGGACCTGCCGCTCCGGGTGCTGGTGCGCGAGGACGAGCGAGGGCGCGCCCTCGTCGCCTTCCATCCGATCGGGCCGCTGCTCCAGCACATCGGCGTGCCCGACGCGCTGGCCAACCGGCTGACGCCGGGACAGCAGCTTCTGGTCACGGCGATCCAGCCGTGACCGCGACAGTGAGCGCTGTCCGGGCGCAGGTCGAATTTCTGCCGATCGGCCTGTTCGGGTCGGTGATGGGCCTGACCGGCCTCAGCGTGGCCTGGCGGCTGGCCCATCTGCGCTATGGGGCGCCGGCCTGGATCGCGGCGGTCATCGGGGCGATCGCGGTGATCGCCTTCGTCCTGGTCGCGCTCGGCTACCTCCTCAAAGCCGTCACGGCGTTCGACGCGGTCCGGGCCGAGTTCCGGCACCCCATCGCGGGCAACCTGTTCGGGACGCTGCTGATCAGCCTCCTGCTGCTGCCGATCGTTCTCGCGCCGGTCGAACTCCGGTTGGCCCAGGCGCTCTGGGTCCTCGGCGCCGTGGGCATGATCGCTTTCGCCTGGCTCGTCGTGAGCCGCTGGATGAGCGACAGGCAGCAGATCGCCCATGCGACCCCCGCCTGGATCATCCCGGTCGTGGGTCTCCTCGACGTGCCGCTCGCCTTGCCCTCGCTGGGCCTGCCGCCGATGCACGGCATAATGGTGCTCGGCCTGGCGGTCGGGCTGTTCTTCGCCGTGCCCCTGTTCACGCTGATCTTCTCGCGCCTCGTCTTCGAGCCGCCCATGCCGGAGGCGCTGCTGCCCTCGCTGCTCATTCTCGTCGCGCCCTTCGCCGTCGGCTTCTCCACCTACCTCGTCACAGCCGGACAGGTCGACCTCGTCGCGCAGTCCCTCTTCATGCTGACGCTTTTCATGCTGGCGGTTCTTCTGGGCCGGCTGCGTCACCTGCCGCGCTGCTGCCCGTTCCGCGTGGCGTGGTGGGCGGTGAGCTTCCCGCTCGCGGCCTCGGCCATCGCCGCGTTGCGCTTTGCAGCCGCCGAACCCGGGTGGCTGACGGACGGGATCGCCCTCGCGCTGCTCGGCCTTGCGAGCCTGACCATCGCGGGCTTGCTCGGCCGCACGCTGGTCGGAACCGTACGAGGGGAGTTGCGAACCCTGAGTTCGTGAGGAGCGTCGGCTACAGCCCGCCCTGGAGGCGCACGAGCGAGCCGTCGGTGAAGCGGGAGAAGCGGAACGGCGCGGGATCGACGATCGGCTCGTCGCCGGCGACCAGATCCGCCATCAGCCGCCCGGCGCCCGGGCCGATGCCGAAGCCGTGGCCGGAAAAGCCGGTCGCGATGAAGAAGCCCGGGGTCGGGCCGGGCGAGATCACGGGCACGGCATCGGGCGTCACGTCGATGAGCCCGCCCCAGCGCTCGACCTCCACGGCTTTCGCGAAGGCCGGATGCACCGTGCGCAAGCCGGCCATCGCTGCGTCCAGAAGCTTGTGATCGGGTTGCGGGTCGAGCACGCGGGTCTGCTCGAAAGGACTCACCGCGTCGGCCGCCCAGCGGCGCGGGCGCTTCAGTTCGTCGAGGAAGAGGCGGCCGACATGCATCTTCAGGTGCTTCCACTCGCTCCGCAGCGCGGGAAGAAAAGCGCGGGCGAGGCGGAAGCTGTCGGGCGTGATCTCGGCCGTCGACAATCCGCCATGGGCGACACTGTAGCCGCCGTCCGAGCGCTTGCGGAAGGCGTAGTCGGACCCCGCCGCCGAGCTTTCGGGGGCGCCGGCGACCGGTGCTGTCCGCAGCACGGATCCCAGTACCTTCAGTTGCGGCAGGTCGAGGCCCATATTGCCGCAGAACAACCGCGACCAGGCGCCGCCGGCCAGCACGACGGCGCGGCAGGCGATGGGGCCCTGTTCGGTGACGACGCCCGAGATCGCGCCGCCCTGGGTCTCCACGGCGCGGACGGCGCAGCCGGTCAGCACCGTGCCGCCGAGCGCCTGGACGCCGCGCGCGATGGCGGGCGCCGCCACGGCCGGCTCGGCCCGGCCGTCGGCTTTCGTGTAGAGCGCGCCGGCAACCGGTCGGGCAAAGCCCGGCATGACCGCCTTCGCCTCCTCCGCGGAGATCAGGCGGGAGCCGATCTGGTGCAGCCGGGCTTGTTC
>CAXTVD010000096.1:0-12790 GCA_964247575.1 uncultured Lichenihabitans sp. | reverse complement strand
CGACCGGCCGCTGCTGAAGTCGGACGGCTCCTACACCTACTTCGCCTCGGACATCGCCTATCACAAGACCAAGCTCGACCGGGGCTTCGAGGCGATGATCGACGTGCTCGGCGCCGACCATGGCGGCTACGTGAAGCGGATGCAGGCCGCCGTGTCGGCCCTGTCCGATCGGCGGGCCTCCCTCGACGTGAAGCTGTGCCAACTGGTGCGGCTGATGCGCCGGGGCGAGCCGATCAAGATGTCCAAGCGATCGGGCGATTTCGTCACGCTGCGGGAGGTCGTCGACGAGGTCGGCCGCGACGCCGTGCGGTTCATGATGCTGTTCCGCTCGAACGACGCGACGCTCGACTTTGATCTGGCCAAGGTCATCGAGCAGTCGAAGGACAACCCCGTCTTCTACGTCCAATACGCGCATGCGCGCTGCCGTTCGGTCATGCGGCAGGCCGGGGCGGTGATGCCCGACCTCGACCAGAGCGTGGCCGCGCTCAGGCAGGCTCCGCTGGACCTCTTGACGGATCCGGGGGAGGTGGGCCTGATCAGGCTGATCGCGCAATATCCGCGACAGATCGCGGCCGCGGCGGCCCAGCACGAACCGCATCGCCTGGCCTTCTACCTCCACGATCTCGCGAGTTCGTTACACGCGCACTGGAACAAAGGTAAAGACTTGCCGCAATTACGCTTCGTTAATGAAGAAAGACGAGAAATGACGAGCGCGAGGCTCGCATTGGTTCAAGCATCAACCTCGGTCCTCGCGTCCGGCCTTGGTATTCTCGGTGTAACTGCGCCGGAGGAGATGCGTTAAGGGGCAGGTTGCCGTTTCGGGAACGCCGCAGCACGAGTCCGGCTGCGACAGTCCAGGGGATATCGGCGATCCTTCTGCGCGCGTTTTGCGGGGCCTTCGCAACGCGAGGTGAATGATGAGTGAGTCCTTCGCTACGAGCCGCCCGTTGGGCGGTGCCGAAGAGTTCGAGCGGCGACGGCGATCCCTCGCGGCCGGGTCCGAAAGCCAGGCCGATCCGCTGGCGGAACTGGCCCGTCTCGTGGGCCAGGACGATCCCTTCCGCGGCGTAGCGCCCCAGATCCGTTCCACCATCACGCCAACCGAACGGTCCGTGAGCGCGGTCCAGCCGGGAGTTCGGCCAAGGACCGAGCCGGCCGGGCTCGATGCCAGCTTTCGCGGTGCCTTCGATGCCGGCGACGAAGCGGGTGCTCCCGACGACCCTGCCGTGGTGCATCCGGCGCTGGACCGCCCGGCAGGTGCCGCACGCAGCGGAGCGGCCCCCTCCTTCGAGACCCGCACCCGGCCGCCCGAGCAGAGTGCCGATGCCTGGGCGCGCGGTGCGGATGGCGTCGTGCCTGCGATCGAGCCGCAGGTGCTTGCCGCGGCCCGGGGCGGACCCGTCGACGGCGGGACCTCCTCCAAGCGGACCTTGATCGTGCTGGCGGCGGTGATCGCCCTGACGGGCGGTGGCCTGGCGGCGAGCTTCCTGGCCAAGCCCTCCCACGCGGTCATGGCGGTCTCGTCGGCCTCGACACCGACGATCCTGGCTGCCACCGGGCCCAGCAAGGTCCAGCCCGAAACCCCTGCGGCGGATCCGGACTCGCCCAGCGAGCCCTCAACGCTGCTCGACAAGAACAAGAACGACGGCACCGCGACCGCCAAGGTGGTCAACTCCGTCGAGCAGCCGGTCGACCTTGGACAGGCGATGAAGCCGGCGACCGGCGCGCAGGCTCCTGATGAGGGTGCGGCGCCCAGCCCGTTCCCGGAGCCGCGGAAGGTGAAGACGGTCCTTGTCCGCCCCGATGGAACGATCATCACCGATCGTCCGGTCGCCGCTGCCGATCCGGCCGCCGTCGGCAAGCCGGCCGATCAGCAGTCGAGCCTTGCCTTTGATCCGACCACCAGCCTGCCGATCGTCGGCAGCCCGCCGGCAGCCGCCGCCGCAGCCGAGCCACCGGCCCCGGAGCCTGCCGCCGCCACCCCGGCGCCGGCGCCGGGCAAGTCGCAGGCCCGCGTTGCCGTGACGCCCAAATCCACCGGCACGGCGGCCTCGCCTGCCACGCCGGGGCACGCGGCCGTCACGCCGCCGAAGGCCAAGCCGGCCGTCGCCGCCAGGGCACCGGCCAAACCGCCGGTCGCCGAAGCCGACGCGACCCCCGCAACCGAGACCCCCACGGCCTCGGTCCCGAGCGGCATGTTCCCACCCCAGCTTGGTGCCGCCGGGAGCGAGGCGGAGGCCCGCGATCTGTCGGGGCGCCTGTCGCGCAAGTTCGCGGATGTCGCGGGCCGGCTCTCGGTCCACAAGGCCCAGAGCGGCGACAAGACGGTCTACCGCCTGCGCGTCAGCGGCCTCTCGCAGGCCGACGCCAAGGCCCTGTGCGCCAAGGTGTCGTCCGGCGGCGGCAACTGCTTCGTCGCCCGCGACTGATCGAACAAGCGCGCGCGACGGACCCTTCCGAGGCGGACCTGTGACAACCTTTGCATGGATCAGCGGGTGTGCCGGCCTGGCGTTGAGCGGCGAGGAGCGGGCTTTCTTCGCCGCGAGCCAGCCTTGGGGCCTCATCCTCTTCGGGCGCAATATCGGTGAGCCCGCGCAGGTTGCGGCCCTGACCCGGGATTTCCGCGAGGCCGTCGGCCGGCCGGACGCCCCGGTCCTCATCGACCAGGAGGGTGGCCGCGTCAGGCGGCTGCGACCGCCTCACTGGCGCGCTTATCCGTCGGCGGCGACATACCGGCGATGCCGCGAGCCGGCCGAAGCGGCGCGTCTCGCGGGACGCCTCATGGCCGACGATCTCCTTCGGATCGGCATCACCGTCGATTGCGCGCCGGTTCTCGACCTTCCCGTTCCCGGCAGCCACGACGTGATCGGCGACCGCGCCTTCGGGACCACGGTCGACGAGGTCGTGCGCCTGGGTCGCGCCTTCGCCGACGGCCTGCTCGCGGGCGGCGTTCTGCCGGTCGTCAAGCACGTGCCGGGGCATGGACGGGCGGGCGTCGACAGCCATCTGTCACTGCCGGTCGTCGTTGCCGACCGCGGCACCCTGGCGCGACAGGATTTCGAGCCGTTCCGGCAGTTGTCCGGCCTGCCGATGGCGATGACCGCGCACGTCGTCTACACGGCCATCGATCCGAGCCGGCCGGCCACGACCTCTCGGGTGGTACTGGACGCGATCGTGCGCGGGGCCATCGGCTTCGACGGCCTGCTGCTCAGCGACGACCTGTCGATGGAGGCGCTCGAGGGCACGCTCGGGCAGCGGGCGGCGGCCGCACGGGAGGCGGGCTGCGACATCCTCCTGCACTGCAACGGCAAGCTGGAGGAAGCCCGCGCCGTGGCCGCCCAGGCGCTCCCGATCGGGGGCGAAACCGGGCGCCGGGTCGAGGCGGCGCTGGCCTTGGGCGGTCAGCCTGGGCCGCTCGACCGGGCCGCGGCCGAGGCTCGCTTCGACGAACTCACGGGAACGCTCGCCGCCTGACCGCGGGCGAGGGCTCAGGCCGGCCAGCTCGCCCCTTTCGCATTGACGAAGACGGCATAGAGGCTGGTCGTGCCGCATATATAGAGGCGGTTCCGCTTCGGACCGCCGAAGCAAAGATTGGCCACGACCTCCGGGATCAGGATCTTGCCGAGCAAGGTGCCGTCGGGCGCGTAGCAATGCACGCCGTCGCCCGCCGAGGTCCATAGATGGCCGGTGGCATCGCACCGGAACCCATCGAAGAGCCCGACGTCGCAGGTCGCGAACAGGCGGCCGTTCGAGAGCCGCGCACCGTCCTCGGACACGTCGAAGACGCGGATGTGGCGGGGTCCATCCTCGACGTGGGACGCGCCAGTATCGGCGATGTACATGAGCCGCTCGTCCGGCGAGAAGCACAGGCCGTTGGGCTGGACGAAGTCCTGGGCCACCGCCTGCGCCGTGCCCTGGGCCGGATCGAGCCGGTAGACATGGCTGGCGCCGAGATCGGACGGTTGGAAGTCGCCCTCGTATTCGCTGTCGATGCCGTAGGTCGGGTCGGTGAACCAGATCGTGCCGTCGGACTTCACCACGGCGTCGTTGGGCGAGTTGAGGCGCTTGCCGTCGACCTCGCCGACGAGCACCCGGCGCGAGCCGTCGTGTTCGATGCGCGACACGCACCGTCCCCGATGTTCACAGCAGATCAGCCGGCCCTCCCGATCCACGGTGTGGCCGTTGTGGTTCATCGCGGGCGCCAGAAAGGTCGAGACCGAGCCGTCCGTCTCGTCGTAGCGCATCACGCGATCGTTCGGGATGTCGGACCAGACGAGATATTTGCCGGCCGGCAGGTAGGCCGGGCCTTCCGCCCACCGCGCGCCCGTCCACAGCTTTTCCACATGCACGTTGCCGAACACGAGCTTCCGGAACCGCGGGTCCACCACGACGAAATCATCCGTGAGCACGACATCCCCCCCCCTTCGTTGCGGCTCGCCGGCCGCGAGGCGCGACCATGGCCGTCCGCGCCGTGCGGCGCAAGGCGGTCGTCCGGGCCGTCCCAGATCGGGACGGAAACGGTTCGGTAACGCTAAGGCGCTCTTTACGCTTCGCCACCACTTTGAACGGACCGCGCGAAGCGGGCCCGCCGGCCGACTCGCGCAAAGGCTATCCCTTCACGGAGCAGAGGATGAGCGACGCGACCAGCAAGCCCAAGCCCATGGCCAAGGCCGGTCGCGCCCTCGTGCCTCTCGCAACGGCGCCGGTTGCCCCCCGCTCGCGTCCCGTGACGATGCAGAGTGCGGCCTGGGCGGCCGCGCTCCTCGCGGTGTTCGCCGTCGGGGCAGCGGGCACGCATGCGGCGCAGATCGCCTGGGCGCGCTATGGCCACGGCCATGCGGTGGCGCAGGTCGATCCCACGGCGCAGACGCTGCGTCGCCTGGAGGAGGAGGTCAGCCGCCTGAAGAGCAGCGTCGACACCCTCCGGACCGCGGCGGATGCGTCCCGGCAGGACGAGACGCTGCGAACCCTCAAGCACAGCGTCGAGGCGTTGAAGAGCGATCTCCAGCAGGCACGCACCGCGGACACGTCGTCGCTTCAGCAGATCACCGCCAAGCTCGACCGGCCCGACCGGGATCCAAGCCCCAAGCTGGCCGAGATCGCGGCCCGGCTCGACAAGATCGAGCATGAGCCCAAGCCGGCCGACCCGGTGCCCGCGACGAAGGTGGCCGACCTCGCGACGCGGCTCGACCGGATCGAGCGGCAGGTGGCCGCGCCGATGCCGACCGGATCGATCGCGCAGCCGACGCATCCGGCACCGGCGGCCGTGACCACCGTCAGTCGCACGATCCCGCCCGCGCCCAAGCCGAGCGAGGTCGCCGCCGCCAAGCCGCTGCCGAGCCAGCCGCCCACCGTCGACGCCTGGGTCGTCCGGGACGTCTATGACGGGATGGCGCTGGTCGAGGCTCGCCGCGGAGGCCTCCGCGAGATCGAGCCGGGCGAGTATCTGCCCGGTGCCGGCCAGGTCCAGTCCATCGAACGGCGCGGTCGCGCCTGGGTGGTGCTGACCAGCCGCGGCGTGATCGGCAACAGCACCTTCTGAGCCAAGAGCCTGAGTCAGCGTAAGGGTTGCGTGAAATGAGCGTTCTGTTCGGCGCTGTCGAAGCCTTCGTGCTGGCGGCGGTGGTCGCCTGCGTGCACGCCCTCGCCACCGGCCTGCTGTCGCTCTAGGTCTCCGCTCCGAGCCCCCGTCGGGGGATGGAGCGGCGGCGATGCGGAGCACGACGGTCGGACGGGACCATTTCGAACGGCTCTACGCCGAGCGGCCCGATCCCTGGAACTATGCGAGCAGCGGCTACGAGCGCGCGAAATATGCCGCGACCCTGGCGAGTCTGCCGCAGGCCCGCTACGCCCGCGCGCTCGACGTCGGCTGCTCCATCGGCGTCTTGACCGAGGGGTTGGCCCGTCGCTGCGACGATCTCCTCGCGATCGAGCCGGTCGAGGCGGCCCTCGCCCAGGCCATGGCCCGTAACGCAGGTCACCCCAACGTCCGCTTCGCCCGCATGATGGTGCCGGGCGAGTGGCCGACCGGACCATTCGACCTCATCGTCATCTCCGAGGTGCTGGACTATCTCGGCGAAGCCGATCTGTCGGCGCTCGCGCTTCGCCTGGAGGCCTCGCTGGCGCCGGCCGGCGACCTGGTGCTCGTCCACTGGGTCGCCAAGAAGGGCGCCAGGCCGCGCGCCGGGGAGGCGACGGACGTCCTGGCCGGGCTGCTGGCGAAGGTCGTCTCGCCCGCTTACGCCGAGCGGAACGGCGACTACCGACTGGACCTCCTCCATCGCGGGTGACCCACGATGGATGCGACGAGCCATTGCCGCCCGCCGGCAAAGCTTCCTATGATGGAGCCTGGACGAGCGGGACAGACCCGAGAGGACCGATGGTCAAGGCAATCCGTATCCACGCGTTCGGCGGTCCGGAGGTGTTGCAGTTCGAGGACGTGACGCTCGTTCCGCCCGGACCCGGTGAGGTCCATCTGAGGCAGCACGCGATCGGCCTTAATTTCGTCGACACCTACCAGCGCTCCGGCCTCTACCCTAACCCACTGCCGTTCACACCCGGCAACGAGGGCGCGGGCGAGGTCGTCGCGGTGGGCGAGGGCGTCACGGAGTTCAAAGCCGGCGACCGGGTCGCCTACGGCACGGCCCTCGGCGCCTACGCGGAGGAACGTCTGATCCCGGCAGACAAGCTGCTCAAGCTGCCGGACGAGATCCCCTATGATGTCGCCGCGTCCATGATGCTGAAGGGGCTGACAGCCGAGTACCTGCTGCGCGGGTCCTACCACGTGAAGGCAGGTGACGTGATCCTCGTTCATGCCGCCGCCGGCGCCACCGGGCAGATCCTCTGCCAATGGGCCAAGGCGATCGGCGCGACGGTGATCGGCACGGTCGGCACGCAGGACAAGGGCGCCCTGGCCAAGGCGCACGGCGTCGACCACGTCGTCTATTACAGCGACGAGGACTTCGTGGCCCGGGTGAAAGAGATCACCAACGGCCAGGGCTGCCATGTCGTCTACGACGGCGTGGGCCAGGCCACGTTCCCGGGCTCGCTCGACTGCCTGCGGCCGCACGGGACGTTCGTGAGCTTCGGCTCGGCTTCCGGGCCGATCAAGGCCTTCGACATCAGCCTGCTCGCCCAGAAGGGTTCGCTCTATGCGACCCGGCCGACGCTGTTCACCTTCGCCAACAAGCGCGCCGATTTGCTCACCATGGCCGACAACCTCTTCCGCATCATGCATACCGGCAAGGTCGCCTTCAGCGTGACCAACCGCTTCGCGCTGAAGGACGCTGCGGCAGCCCACCGTGCCCTCGAAGGGCGGGAAACCAAGGGCGCGTCGGTCCTCCTGGTCTGATCGCGTGGTCGTGATCTCCGCTCCGGTCGCGGGCAGGGCGCCTGCGCCGCTGCTTCAGACCCGCGGCCTGGTCAAGCGGTTCGGCGCCTTCATCGCCAACGACAATGTCGACCTCGACCTCTTCGGCGGCGAGATCCACGCGCTGGTGGGCGAGAACGGGGCGGGCAAGTCGACCTTCGTCAAGATGCTCTATGGCGTGCTGGCCCCCTCCGAAGGCACGATCCTCTGGGAGGGCCGCCCGGTCGCCCTGCCGAGCCCCGAGGCCGCGCGGGCCCTCGGCATCGGCATGGTGTTCCAGCACTTCTCGCTGTTTGAGAACCTGACCGTCGGGGAGAACATCGCCCTTGTCCTGCCGAAGTCCGAGCCGCTCGGCGCGGTCGCCGGCCGCATCGCCGAAGTGTCGACGCGCTACGGCATCGCGCTCGACGCAGACCGGCCGGTGTGGACCCTGTCGGCGGGCGAGCGCCAGCGCATCGAGATCGCGCGCTGCCTGCTGCAGGACCCCAAGCTGCTGATTCTCGACGAGCCGACCTCCGTGCTGACCCCGCAGGAGGCCGAAAGCCTGTTCGTCACCCTCAACCGCCTGAAGGCGGAGGGCCGGGCGCTGCTCTACATCTCGCATCGCCTCGACGAGGTGCGTCGGCTCTGCGACAGGGCGACGATCCTCCGGCACGGCCGGATCGTCGGCACCTGCAACCCGCGAACGGAAACGGCCCGCTCCATCGCCGCCCTGATGGTCGGCCAGCAGATCAGCGAGATCCGGGCGGCGCCGAAGCGGACGGACGCCGGTCCGGTCCGCTTTGCCACCTATGCCCTGTCCGCCGAGCCGGCCGACCTGCACGGGACGGCCCTGCGCGACGTCAACATCGCCGTGCGCGGAGGCGAGATCCTCGGCATCGCCGGGGTCGCCGGCAACGGGCAGTCCGAGCTGTTCGAACTGCTGTCCGGCGAGCGGCAGGCCGAGACCGACGGGGCCGTGATGATCGATCAGGCGCGCGTCGGCCGCGAAGACATCACCGAGCGCCGCCGGCGCAACGCCGCCTTCGTGCCGGAGGAGCGCAACGGCCACGCCGCCGCCCCCGCCTTCAGCCTGTCTGACAATGCCGTGCTGACCCGCTACGCGACGGGCGGGCTCGCCAAGGCCGGCTTCATCCTTTCGGGGGCGGCGCGCGCCTTGGCGCAGACGATCAATACGACGTTCGATGTCCGCAAGAGCGGGGCCGATCCTCTGGCCCGGACCCTCTCGGGCGGCAACCTGCAGAAGTTCGTCGTGGGCCGCGAGATCCTCCGCCACCCGTCCGTCCTCGTCATCAATCAGCCGACCTGGGGCGTGGACGCGCTCGCGGGCGCGACCATCCGGCAGGCGATCATCGACCTGGCGGGGCAGGGGGCCGCAGTGCTCGTCATCAGCCAGGACCTCGACGAGCTTTTCGAGATCTGCGACCGCATCGCCGTGATGCACGACGGCCACGTCTCCGCCCCGATGGAGGCCGCCACCACGACCCGGGAGGAGATCGGCCTGCTGATGGGCGGGCAGGGCCCCGGGGCCGCCCGCGCCGCCGCCCATGCGCATTGACCTTGCGCCTCGCGCCGCGCCGCCCCGCTGGCTCGGCTACGCCGCGCCGGTGCTGGCCCTCGTGGTTGCGACCCTGATCGGCGGGATCGTCGTGGCCCTGCTCGGCCGGTCGCCGCTCCAGGCCTTCTCGGTCTATTTCGTGCAGCCGCTCTCGGAGAGCTGGTCGCTTCAGGCGCTGGCGGTCAAGGCCTCGCCGCTTGTCATGATCGCGATCGGCCTCTCCTTCTGCTTCCGGGCCAATCTGTGGAATATCGGCGCCGAAGGCCAGTTCATCGCCGGCGGCGCGCTCGGCGGCTGGCTGGCCCTGGCCACCCACGACGGCGCCTACCAGGACATGCTCGGCGGCTGGTGGATCCTGCCCGGCATGCTGGTGCTCGGCGCAATCGGCGGGGCGCTCTACGCGCTGATCCCGGCCGTGCTGAAGGTCAGCCTCGGCGTCTCGGAGATCCTGTCGAGCCTGATGCTCGTCTACATCGCAGGCTACGGGCTCGACTACCTCGTGCGTGGCCCCTGGCGCGACCCGCAGGGCTTCAACTTCCCCGTGACCGTCACCTTCGATCCCGAGGCGACGCTGCCCTCGCTGATCGCCGACGGCCGGCTGCATGCCGGCGTTCTCCTCCCGCTGCTCGCCGTGATCGTGGCAGCCGTCGTCCTCGGCCGAACCCTGTTCGGCTACGAGGTCAGGCTGTTCGGAAGCGCGCCCAAGGCGGCGCAGTTCGCCGGTTTCAGCGACAAGCGGCTCACGCTCGCCGTCTTTGCGATCTCCGGCGCGCTCGCGGGCCTGGCCGGGATCGTCGAGGTATCCGGCCAGATCAACCAGCTGCAGCCCTCGATCTCGCCCGGCTACGGCTTCACCGCCATCATCGTCGCCTTCCTCGGCCGGCTCGCGCCGTTCGGCATCCTGCTGGCCGGTCTCGTGCTCGCGCTGACCTTCATCGGCGGGGAGGGCGCGCAGGTCGCCATGAAACTGCCGCTCGACCTCACCAGCGCGTTCCAGGGCATCCTGCTGATGTGCGTGCTGGCGGCCGACGTCCTCGCGCGCTACCGCGTCCGGCTCGTGGCGGGGCCCGGGCGATGAGTCCCGATTTCGTCCAGCTCGTCCTCATCACCATCGTCACCGCGGCGACGCCGCTGCTTCTTGCCGCTATCGGCGAGTTGGTGGCCGAGCGCGCGGGGATGCTGAACCTCGGCGTCGAAGGCATGATGATCGTCGGCGCGGCGACCGGCTTCGCCGTGGCCTACCTCACGGATTCGACCGCGCTCGGCGCCTTGGCCGGCGTCGCGGCCGGCATGGCGATGGCCGCCCTCTTCGCGCTGCTGACCATCGGCCTCGCCGCCAACCAGGTGGGCAGTGGCCTCGCGCTGACGATCTTCGGCATCGGCCTGTCCGGCCTGATCGGCAGCGGCTTCGTCGGCCAGAAGCGCACCGCTGCGCCCCCGGTCACCATTCCGGGCCTGACGGACCTGCCCTATATCGGGAGGCTGCTCTTCGGCGAGGACGTCTTCGTCTATCTCGCGGTGCTGCTCCTGGCCGGGACGGCCCTGTTCATCGGGCGCACGCGGCTCGGCCTCACGCTGCGGGCGGTGGGCGACAACCACGCCTCCGCGCATGTGCTCGGCGTGCCGGTCCGCGCGACCCGGCTGCTGGCCGTGCTGTTCGGGGGCGGCTGCGCGGGGCTCGGCGGCGCCTATCTGTCGCTCGCCTATACCCCGTTCTGGTCACCGGGCATGACGGCGGGACGCGGCTGGATCGCCCTGGCGCTGGTAGTCTTCGCCTCCTGGCGACCGTGGCGCGTGCTCGGCGGCGCGCTGCTGTTCGGCGGCGCGACGGTGCTGCAGCTTCATGCCCAAGCTTTAGGCATCGGTCTGCCGGGCCAGCTGCTGTCGGCCGTTCCCTATCTGGCGACGGTGCTGGCGCTCGTGCTGCTCTCCTGGCGGAACCGCCGGGGCGCCGCGGCTCCCGCCATGCTCGGCACGCCCTTCATCTCCGACCGGTAGGCAAGGTCCGGAACTTGCACAAAGCACGCGCACAGGCCCGGGTCGGACGTCGGGCGGCAGGCAGGATGGAACGTCGGTCGCTCCCCTGCGCAACGAGGAGATGGGTATGTCGAGTTGGTTGAAGACCGCGGC
Source organism: uncultured Lichenihabitans sp. (assembly GCA_964247575.1). GTDB lineage: Bacteria > Pseudomonadota > Alphaproteobacteria > Rhizobiales > Beijerinckiaceae > Lichenihabitans. Next base: position 1,733 of record CAXTVD010000096.1, on the reverse strand, counting down.
GGCGGTCGTGGCGATGGCCGTGGCGGCGGCGGCTCCCGCGCGCGCGGCCGAGAAGCTGAAGGTCGGTTTCGTCTATGTCGGGCCGGTCGGTGATTTCGGCTATTCCTACCAGCATGATCTCGGGCGCCAGTACCTCCAGGAGCACATGGGCGACCAGGTCGAGACGACCTTCCTCGAGAACGTGCCGGAGACCGACAGCGGCCGCGCCTTCGAGCAGCTCGCCCGGAGCGGCAACACGCTGATCTTCGGCACCTCCTTCGGCTTCATGGAGCCGATGCTAAAGACCGCCAAGCAGTTCCCGAAAGTGAAGTTCGAGCATGCGACGGGCTACAAGCGCGCCGCCAACCTGTCGACCTACTCCGCGCGCTTCTACGAGGGCCGCTACATCATCGGCCAGATCGCGGCCAAGATGAGCAAGAGCCACACGGTCGGCTACGTCGCCTCCTTCCCAATCCCCGAGGTGGTCGCCGGCATCGACGCCTTCATGCTCGGCGCGCAGTCGATCGACCCCACGATGAAGGTCAAGATCGTCTGGGTGAACAGCTGGTTCGACCCGGGCAAGGAGGCAGACGCCACCAAGGCCGTGATCGCTCAGGGCGCCGACATCATCGCCCAGCACACCGACTCGGCGGCCCCGTTGCAGGAGGCCGAGAAGGCCGGCATCCACGGCTTCGGCCAGTCCTCCGACATGAGCCGCTTCGCGCCGAAGGCCATCCTCACCTCGCTCGAGGACAACTGGGGCGACTACTACGTGGCCGAGGCCAAGGCCGTGATGGACGGCTCCTGGATCTCGAAGGACACCTGGGGCGGCCTCAAGGCCGGCATGGTCAAGATGGGTCCCTACGTCAACATGCCCGATGACGTGAAGAAGATGGCCGAGGACACCCAGGCCGCCATCGCCTCGGGCAAGCTGATGCCCTTCAAGGGCCCGATCACCAAGCAGGACGGCACGCTCGCGGTGAAGGACGGGGAGTCCCTGCCGGACAAGGAGATCCTCGGCCTCAACTGGTACGTGAAGGGCATCGACGACAAGATCCCGCAATAACCGGGCAGGCGGGGCAGGCGCTCAGCCAACGCGACTGGTGACGTCGCGGTCCTTGCGAGCGAAGCGAAGGCAATCCAGGTCTGGCGCACAACCCGGATTGCCGCGCCGCTCACGATCCTTCCGATGACACCGGCTTGGGCGTCGCCGCCTCAGACCACCACGCCGTGCAGGTCGTAGGCGTCGGCGCCCTCGATCTTCACCGTCACGATGTCGCCCTGCCGGACCGGCCGGCGCGAGGTGAAATAGACCTTGCCGTCGATCTCCGGCGCGTCGCCCTTGGTGCGCCCCTCGGCGACCGTCGGGCCGGCCGCGTCGACGATCACGGGCAGGCGACGCCCGACTTTCCGCGCCTGCAACTTGGCGCTGATCCCTTGCGCATGCAGCATGAAGCGACGGTGCCGCTCCTTCTGCACCGCAGGCGGCACCGGCGGCAGGCCGAGGTCGTTGGCCGTCGCGCCGCGCACGGGCTCGTAAATGAAAGCGCCGACCCGGGTGAGCTTGGCCTCCGTCATCCAGTCCAGCAGGAACTGGAAGTCCTCGTCGGTCTCGCCGGGGAAGCCGACGATAAAGGTCGAGCGGACCGTGAGGTCGGGCACCTGCTCGCGCCAGCGGCGCAACCGTTCCAGGATCTTTTCGTGGTGGCCGGGGCGGCGCATGGCGCGCAGCACGCTCGGGGAGGCATGCTGGA
>CAXTVD010000095.1:0-12844 GCA_964247575.1 uncultured Lichenihabitans sp. | reverse complement strand
TCGTTCGCCGCCATCAGCCCCAACCTGAACGCCCGCGATCCCGTCTGGCGCTCGGTCGTGCAGGACGTGCGGTTCCGGCGCGCCCTTTCGCTCGGCATCAATCGCCACGACATCAACCAGGCTCTGTTCTTCGGGCTCGCACGGGAGAGCGGCGACACGATCCTGCCGCAGAGCCCGTTGTTCAAGCCCGATTATGCGACGCAATGGTGCCAGTTCGATCTCGACCAGGCCAACCAGTTGCTCGACGCGGCGGGCCTCGACAAGCGCGGCGCGGACGGCTACCGCCTGCTGCCTGATGGACGCCGGGCCGATATCATCGTCGAGACGGCCGGCGACAATGCCGATTTCGTCGACATCATGGAGCTCGTGACGGACGACTGGTCGAAGCTGGGCTTGCGGACCTTCACTCATCCGTCGCACCGCGACATCTTCCGTCAGCATATCCTCGACGGGACGACCGTATTCTCGATCTCGGCCGGAATCGACAACGGCGCTCCGACCTCGTCCATCGAACCGGACGATCTCGCGCCCACGCACGAGACGCAGTTCCAGTGGCCGCGCTGGGGGCAGTACGAGGACACCGACGGGCACGAGGGAGATCCGATCTCCCTTCCGGCTGCGCAGCAACTGAGCGATCTTCACCGCGCGTGGCGCCGCTCGACCGGACCGGAGGAGCGCCGCGACATCTGGTCCAAGATGCTCGCGATCACCACCGATCAGGTCTTCACGATCGGCATCGTCAACGGCACCAAACAGCCCGTGGTGGTTTCGGATCTGTTGCGCAACGTGCCGGAAAAGGCGCTCTACGGCTTCGAACCGAGCGCCTATTTCGGCATCTACATGCCAGATACGTTCTGGTTCGCGAACGCGCCGGGGGGCTGACGCGCGATGCTGACCTATCTCGTCCGACGCTTCCTCGTCATGATCCCGACGCTGTTCGCCACCAGCGCGATCATCTTCGGGGTGATGCTGCTCTCGCCGAGCGACTACTTCTCGAACTACGCGGCCGAACTGCAGGCGCAGGGCGAAAAGGCCGATACCAGCCGCATCGACTTCATGCGGAAGGAATATGGCATGGACAAGCCTCCGGTCGAGCGGTACTTCCGCTGGGTCGGCGGCTTCTTCACCGGCGATTTCGGCTATTCCTTCGAGTACCAGATGCCGGTCCGCAACGTGGTGGGAGACCGGCTCTACCTCACCATGCTCCTGTCGTTCACCAGTATTCCTGGGCCGACTATAGCCTCACAACGCTCGGCCTGCTCGGCCTTGCCATCCCCCACTTCCTTCTGGCGCTGCTGTTTCTCTATTTCGCCAATGTGTGGTTCGGCCTGTCGATCGGCGGGCTGATGGATCCGAAGTATTTCAACGAATCGATGAGCTGGGCCAAGGCGCAATCCATTCTCGCGCATCTGTGGATCCCCGTGATCATCATCGGCACGGCGGGAACGGGCGGCATGATCCGGACGATCCGCGCCAACCTGCTGGAAGAACTGCAGAAGCAATATGTGGTCACGGCCCGCGCCAAGGGGCTGCACCCCTTCCGCGCCCTCATCAAATACCCCTTCCGCATGGCGATGAACTTCTTCATCTCGGACATCGGGAGCATCCTGCCCTCGATCGTCTCCGGCGCCGAACTGGTCGCCATCGTGCTCTCGCTGCAGACGACCGGGCCGCTTCTGATCCATGCCCTGCAGACGCAGGACATCTACCTCGCCGGCTCGTTCCTCATGTTCCTGGCGACGCTCACGATCGTCGGGGTCCTCGTCTCCGACATCGCGCTCGCCTTCCTCGACCCACGCATCCGCCTGGCAGGGGGGACCAGCAAGTGAACGCGCCTTTTCCGCAGCAAGGGGGCGCCCTCGCCCATTACGTCTCGACCGCCCCGTTCGACCCCACCTCGGTGTCGAAGCTGTCCCCGGCGCAGGAGCGGATCTATCTCGCCTCGCAATGGCGGTTGATGTGGTGGAAGTTCCGCCGGCACCGCATGGCGGTGGCGTCCCTGATCCTGCTCGCGATCCTCTACGCGACGGTGCCCTTCTCCGAGTTCTTCGCGCCCTATGCCGCGGGAACCCGCAACACCGACTTCATCCGCTCGCCGCCGCAGACGATCCACCTCTTCCATGACGGCCATTTCGTCGGGCCTTTCGTCTACGGCACGGCCTACAGCCTCGATCTGAACAATCTCCGCCGCGTCTACACCCGCGACAACGACAAGGTGGAGCCGATCCGTTTCCTGTGCCACGGCGATCCCTACCGGTTCTGGGGCGTGATCCCCGCTTCCACGCACCTGCTCTGCCCGAGCGAGGGCGGGACGCTGTTCCTGGCCGGCACGGACCGGCTGGGTCGCGATGTCCTCTCGCGCATCCTCTACGGCGCCCGCGTGTCGATGACCGTCGGGCTGATCGGCATCTCCATCAGCTTCTGCCTGGGCCTCGTGATCGGCGGCCTCGCCGGTTACTACGGGGGCTGGTTCGATCTCCTGAGCCAGCGGGCGATCGAGATCGTGCATTCCATTCCGCACATCCCGATCTGGCTCGCGCTGGCCGCCATCATGCCGGTCACCTGGAGCCCCCTGCTCGTCTATTTCGGCATCACCGTCATCCTCGGGCTGATGGACTGGACGGGGCTGGCCCGGGCGGTGCGTGCCAAGCTCCTGGCGCTGCGCGAGGAGGACTATGTGATGGCGGCCAAGCTGATGGGCGCGCGGACGCCCCGCATCATCGCCCGGCACCTCCTGCCCGGCTTCATCAGCCACCTCATCGCATCGGCCACCATCACCATCCCGTCCATGATCCTGGGCGAGACCGCACTGAGCTTTCTCGGGCTCGGGCTCCGGCCGCCCATCGTGTCCTGGGGCGTGATGCTGAACGAGGCGCAGAACCTCAACGTCGTCGTGCTGTATCCCTGGCTGATGCTGCCCGTGGTTCCGGTCATCCTCGTGATCCTCGCCTTCAACTTCCTCGGCGATGGCATGCGGGACGCGGCCGATCCGTACCATGTCTGAGACCTGTCCAGCCGGGGCAAGCTGAGCGGCGACCGGCCGATGCGCATCGGGTTCTACGCGCCCATGAAGGCGCCCGATCATCCCGTGCCGTCGGGCGACCGGCAGATGGCCAGGTTGCTGATTGCCGGGCTGGGCCTGGCGGGCCACCGCGTCGACCTGCTCTCGCGGGTCCGGAGCTTCCTGCCCCGGCCGGACCCGGTGCGCGCGTCAGCCGTGGCGCAGGAGGCCGCGGCGGAGGTCGACCGGCTCGCCGGCGCCTGGGCCGACCCGGCCTTCCGCCCGGACCTCGTCTTTGCCTACCACCTCCACTACAAGGCACCCGACCTCGTCGGGCTGCCGCTCGCCCGCCGCTTCGGGCTGCCCTATGCGACGGCCGAAGCGTCCTATGCCCGCAAGCGCGACGCGCCACCCTGGGGCGAACGGCAGGCGCTCGTCGTCGAGGCCGTGCGGAGCGCCGCCGTCAACCTGTGCTTCACCGCCAACGACCGCCTGGGGTTGGCCGAGATCGTGGCCGGGGAGCGTCTGATGGACCTGCCGCCGTTCATCGACGCGGCTCGTTTCGCCGCGAACCCGGCGCGCTCCTCGACGGGCCATGACCTCGTGACCGTCGCGATGATGCGGCCCGGCGACAAGCTGGCGAGCTACAGCTTCCTGGCCGACGCGCTGGCCCGCCTGACCGCGATCGACTGGCGGCTGACCGTGGTGGGCGACGGCCCGGCCCGCTCCGCCGTCGAAGCCGCTTTGGCAAAGCTGCCGCGCTCGCGGCTGCGCCTGCTCGGCGCCCTGCCGGCCGAAGCCGTCGAACGGGAGTTGCAGGGGGCGGATCTCTTCGTCTGGCCCGGCTTCAACGAGGCTTTCGGGCTTTGCTACCTTGAAGCCGCCGCCACGGGGCTGCCGGCCGTGGCGGTGCATGGCGAGGGAACCCCGAGCGTCATCCTGCACGAGGAGACCGGCCTGCTCACACGGCCCGATCCCGCCTTGTACGCCGCGGCGCTAGTGCAGCTGCTGGCCGATGCGGCCTTGCGGGCCCGGTACGGCCGCGCCGCGTCCCGGTTCGTCCGCGGGGAGCGCGACATCGGCGCGGCAGCCGTCCAGCTCGGGATGGCCGTGCGGCGGGCCATGACCACGACGGGGGCGGCGACCCATGTCGGCTAGTGCATGGCAGGCGTTCGATGCGGCCCTCGAGGGTGCAGCGGCGCGCGGGACGCGCCTTCGCTTCTGGTTGCGGGACGACGACGCCGTCGACGTGACGCCCGCGCTGGAGCGGCTGTCGGACCTCTGCGCGGTTGCCGGCCTCCCCGTGCTGCTCGCCGTCATTCCCGCCGGGATCACCGCGGACCTCGCCGGTTGGCTCGCCGCCCAGCCCCTTTTCACCCCCTGCCAGCATGGCCTTGCGCACACCAACCACGCGGCTTCCGGCGAGCGGGCCTGCGAGCTCGGCGGCGACCGGCCCGACGCGGTCGTGTTGGCGGAGCTGCGCGCCGGCCGGGGCCGCCTCCGCGCGGCACTTGGGCCCGTCGCGCCCTCCGACATCCTCGTTCCGCCTTGGAACCGGATCCGCGACAGCCTTGTGCCGCAGCTTCCGGCGCTCGGCTTTACGGCGCTGTCGACCTTCAAGGGCCCGCAACCGCGCGTCGCCCTGCCCCGCCTGGACTGCGACCTCGACATCATCGACTGGCGCAACGGGCGGCACGGCCGTAGCGACGAGGACCTCTGCGCTCGCTTGGTTCGCCTCATCGACGGGGCGATCGCAACGGGCGAGGCGATCGGCCTTCTCACCCACCATCTCGCGCACGATGAGGCCGCCTGGGGCTTCCTCGCGCGCCTGCTTGCCCGCCTGCAGGGCGATGGTCGGGTCGCATTCACGAACGCGACCGCGGAACTCGCGCGGCTCGCGGGCGCCCGAACCCCGGACGAAACCTTCCCTGATGGTCAGTGAGAGTGGGCGAGTTCCTGTTGGGCCTGGGCCAGGGCCCGGTTCGTGCGCTCGAGCCGGCCTGCCATCACCCGCATCATCGCGATGCTCATGTCGGGAAAGCTGCGCAGCAGGCCCATCAACTGGGCCTTGCCGATCACCAGCGTCTCGCAAGGTGAAGCGGCCCGCACGGTCGCGGTTCGCGGCATGTCGCACAGGATCGCCATGTCGCCGACGAAGTCGTTGCGGCCGACCGTCGCCACCTTGATCTCCGCGTCGCCGACCCGGACGCAGACGTCGGCGGAGCCCTTGATGATGACATAGGCCGTCTCGCCCCGGTCGCCCTCGTTGCACAGCACCTGCCCGGTGTCGAAGGACAGCCGCTGCGAGGCGAAAGCCAGGAGCTTCAGCTTCGACAACTCGACCGAAGCGAAGATCGGGACCTCACGAAGAACTTCGATGTCTTCCTTGAGCAAAACGCACACCCGCCTTCCCGTCCCGGCTTCGTAGGTCCCGGCGTCTAGGCCGAGATCCGAAGCGGCACCTTGACGTCCGTCACGACCTCATCGTCTTCGGCGCTGTCCCTGACGAGGTCCTCCGCCAGCCTACCGTGCTCGAGCCGGACGGTACGAGGAAATAGTTCGGACAGGGCGGCGTTTTCGAGGTTCCACAACACCCCGAAGCCCTTGCCTTCCTGCCCTTTCGCCAGCGCCATGACGCGGGACAGGATCGCATACTGACCGCGCGCATCGATCTGCTGGAGCGGTCGATGCGCAATCAGGAGATCCGGTTGCCGCAGCAAGGCCCGTGCCAGGGCGAGCTTCTGTCTCTGGACCGCGCCGAGGCGCTTGCCGCCACTGCCGATGTTGAAGGCCAAGCCGGCGTCGAACACCATCGGCCGGAGGTCGAGATCGTCGATGATGCTCTGCACGATCTCGTTCACCCGGCTTTCCGCTTCCGCGATCCCGAAGGCGACCCGTCCCATCAGGATGTTGTCCTTGACTGACGCCACCGCATTGTAAACGGCGGGATCCCAGAAGGCGATCTCCTGCTGATCGTCGCCCAGGCGGCGGTGGAAGATGTGGCGGGCCTCGAGCAGACGATCCATGCGGTCGCGATCGAGCAGGCCGAGCCGGTCGCGGGCCTCGCTGTAGCCGAGGGCGAGATCGAGGAAGATGGCCTGGTCCGCCGCGCGCGCCTGCCCGAACTTGCGGGTCCCGACCCGCTTGATCGCCGCCTGGTAGTCGGGAAACTGCTCGGGCGTCATGAGGCTCAGCGTCTCGAACAGCGGGTTGTCCGGCGCGAGGCCTTCGAAGACGTCGAGGATGGTGGTCGCGATCTCGCGGCCCATGTCGAACAGGTCGGCGTCCAGGCGCTGCTCGGTCAGGACGCGGCGCAGAATCGGGTTGCTGCCCAGAACGCGCAGGCTGACGTTTCCATCGACCGGCGTCCCGAAGATCAGGTTCTCCGAGATCGAGGCCTGCACATTGTAGCGGAACGGGTCGAACGGCTCGACCAGATGGGTCAGGTCGGCTTCCGCGAGGCGATCGCGGAACGTCGAGCGCGCTTCCACGAAGCGGGTCTCGACTCCGGGCGGATGGCTCGGCAGTTGTCGGCTGATCCCGAAGCTGACGACGTCGTTCTCGAGATCCACCAGCTTCAGCACCCGGACCATGGCCCGAACGAGGTCCTCCGGACCGGTCGCACCGGCCGATGCATAGTCGACCCAGTCCGCTTGCAGGTCGAGGCTATTGCCGCGTCCCTTGATGATCCGGTGCCGCGGGACAGTGGTCGAGGGTCCTTCGGGGACATGCCGGAGCCCGTACAGCAGGGCGTCACGCAGATCCGACTGCGGAAAGAAGGTGTCGGCCGTGACGGTCGAGATCCGCCGTCCGGTGATCGCGAGCGGCCAGTCGCGGAGTTCGCGGCCGTCCAGGGTGACGTGACCGCTCGCCGGCGACACGAGCCGCGCGGCGACCTCGATCAGCGTCTCGCCGCCTCCCGTCGAGCTCCCATCGACCGCGACCTGTTCGCTGACATCCATGGTGAAGGAGAACCCGTCGAGAAGCCGTGCGCCGGTGCTGTCGTTCACCGTCACCCCGGCAAACGCCAGCTTGCCCGACAACGTGGGAATCGGACCGTCGTGGTCGGGGGGTGGCAGCAGTTCGATCGCCTCGTCGACCGAGAACTGCTCCATCACCTGATTGTACTTCACCTCGACGTCGAGCCGCTGCTGGTCCCAGTCGATCAGGTCCTTCACCGGGGACGGGAGGTCCTTGTAGGCGGAGATGACCGCGACGAGCTGGCCGATGTTGAGATGGCCGAGGATCGCGAGGAAGCCGCCCACCATGTAGAACAGGAAGGGCGTCAGCTGGGCCAGCAGGTTGTTCAGGAACTTGACGAAGAACTTCCACTGGTAGAGCGCGAAGCGGATCGCGAAGATCCCGGTCAGGCGGTTGGCGAGTTCGGCCCGCTGGTAGTTCGACGTGTCGTTGGTATGGATGCTGGCGATGTCGTCGATGATCTCGCCGATGCGGCCGGCCAGCGCGCGGGAGGTCAGCTGGCGCTGCCGTCCCAGGATCAGCTGCTTGCGCCGCATGCGCGGAATGACGACGCCCTGTACCATCAGCAGCGACACCGCGATCAGGCCGAGCGAGAAGTTCTGCAGCAGGATGAACACGATCGACGTCAGGATCTGCCCGCCCAGGAACACCGGCTGCACGTAGGCATCGCCGATGAAGCCGCCGAGCGGCTCCACCTCGTCCTTGATCATCGTGGCGATCTCGGCCGGCTTGACGCGCCGGAACTCGGACGGCGGGAAGCGCAGCACCCGGTCGATCAGCTCGTAGCGGAGCTGCTGGAGCATGCGCTCGCCGAGGCGGCCCTTGTAGGTGTTGATGTAGAATTTGAAGAGCCCGTTGATGATGACGAGCAGGAGGAACAAGGCGCTCAGGATGATGAGCGACCAGACCCGGTTGAGGTCATAGCCGTGCATCAGCTCGAGGAAGCCGGACGAGGAGAGCGTGCCCGGGACGGGGACCCGGATCTGGAAGAAGTGCTGGGTGGCGTTCTCCGTCTCGAAGCCTTTGGCCTGGATCGGACCGTTCACGATGTATTTCGGCAGGTCCAGCATGACGTAGTTGAACGGCATCGAGGCCAGGATCACGAAGAGGATCCACAGCTGCTCGCGTCGCGTCTGTGTCCAGATGTATCGGAACAGGCTGGTGTTCATGCCGAGGTCACGTGAGGAGAAATCAGGCGCTCGTCAAGGCGCTGGGCAGGTGATGGTCCGTCAGAACACGCCAGGTTGCAATGGCGGGCTTATGACGGATCCGGTCGGGAACCGGTGTCGCGCTTCGCGCGCAACGCCTGCCACAGGAGGTCGCAGCTGCGCTCCGCGCCGTCAAGCCGGACGGGCACAGCCCGTTGCGGCAGATCGAGCGCCCGGTCGATGGCGCGGGCCAGGATCCCTGGCGTCAGACTCTCGCCGTCGGCTACGACAGCCCAGCCCCGCTCCGCCATGATCGCGCCGCGCTGGCCCTGCTCGGTCTCCCCGCCCGCCGTGTGCGGGACGAGAACGGCGCGGCAGGCCGGCGCCCGGAAAAGGTCGGCCACGGTATTGTAGCCGGCCTGCGAGATCGAAAGCCGCGCCCGTGTCAGGCGCGCCGGCAGGTCGGGCGCGAAAGCCCTCAGCGTCACGCCGGGTGCGCCACGCGGCGCCGATTCGAGAGGCCGGTTGGGACCGGTCAGCACCAGCCAGGAGGCGTCGGACAGACGGCTCAGCGGACGGGCGGCGAGGGCCGTCTCGATCAGCCGCGCTCCGACAGCGCCGCCGCCGACCGAGACGATCACCTCGAAGGTCTCGGACGAGCCCGGCTCCTCCTGCACGGCCGGCCCGACCAGTCCGCTGTAGAGGAGGCGATCCGCGATGGTCGTGGCGAGGGGAAAGCTGCGCTCGAGCGGGCAGAAGGTGGGATCGCCGTGCACGATCACGCCGTCGAAGGCGGCGCGAACGCAGTCGACGGTCTGAACGTCGCGGCCGGGCTTCTGGCTCTGCTGAAGGATGTCGCGGATCGAGGCCAGGATCAGCGGCGGGTCGGGCCGCGTCCGGGCTGCCTCGAGCAGCGGCGTCAACTCGAACCGCATGGGGCGCCGGCCGAAGGGAAAGGCCTCGATCAGCAGGATGTCGGGCTGCAGGGTTGTGAACAGCTGGAGGAGGAGGTCGCGGCGCGCGACCCGGCGCGCGTCGTCGAAAGGGAGACCCTCCGGTGTCACGAGGTCGCCGAACCCCCCTGGCCCGGCCTTGACCGGCGGCAGCTGCCGGATGGCGCTTCCGCCGAAATCGAGCCCCTCGGGCAGGTCGCCCCCAACCACGACGGTGACGTCGAACCCCCCTGCCGCGGCGGCCTTCGCCACCCGCGAGCCGCGCACGAGATGCCCGATCCCCAGCAGGTGCTGCACATAGAAGAATAGGCGCGGGCGGGTCAGGGAGAGACCGCCTCGGTCGCGGGCGACGTGAGCGTCGGCGAGGGCGATCCGCCGTGGAAGAGGCTGACCAGCGCGTCGCAAGCCGAGCGTGCGTCGAAGGCCGCGGCGACCCGGCGGCTCCCGGCGGCCCCGAGGCGTGCGCGAAGAGCGGGGTCGCCGATGAGCTCGAGAAGGGCGGCTGCCAGGCGTGCGGGATCGTCCGGCGGCACGAGCAGGCCCGTCGCGCCGGGCTCGATCAGCTCCGCCACGCCGCCCACATTGGTCGAGACACAGGCGAGACCCTGGCTCTGCGCCTCCACAAGCACGTTGGGCAGGCCGTCGCGGTCCCCATCGCCCGCGACCCGGCAGGGCAGCACGAACAGGTCGGCCTGCCGGTAGGCGTCGAGCACCGCCCTCTGGTCCTGCGGGCCCGCGAAGGTGACGACCCCATCCAGCCCGAGGCGCGTCGCCTGCACTTTCAGAACCGACAGCAAGGGGCCGCCGCCCAGATGAGTCCAGCGCCAGCCACAGGCGGCCGGAAGCAGCGCCAGGGCTTTGAGGAGCACGTCGAAGCCCTTCTTTTCCACCGCCCGCCCCACGCTGAGCAGGCGCACGGGATCCTCGCGCTGCGTGCCGTCGCGCGGACGGCGCGGCACGACCAGGGGCAGGAAGCGATCGAGGCGAAGACCATGATAGACGAGGTGGACCGGCTTGCCGGGCGGGCTGAGCGCCGCCAGCCGCTCCTGCCCGGTCCTGGTGCAGGTGACCGTCCAGACCGCCGTGGCCAGCTTGGTCCGAAGCTCCCAGTCCGGCGACGTCCAGATATCCTTGGCGTGGGCCGAACAGCTCCAGGGCAGGCCGAGGAGCAGGCTCGCATAGGCCGTGACGCTGGCCGGCGTGTGGATGAAATGGGCGTGCAGCCGTTCGACCTCTGGCGGCAGTTCAGCCGCGAGAACAAAGGCTTGACCGAGGCGCCGGACGCGGTTGCGGCTGGGGTCACGTCGAAGATCGCGCCAGAACTGGCGCAGTAGCGCACCCATGCCCCGGCGGCGCCGCACCGCCCACCACGCGCGCAGGACGCGCAGCGGCGCATCGTGCAGGTATTCCGGCAAGTAGTCGACCGGGGCCCGGATCGCGCGGTGCACGGGGTGGATGCGGTCGTCCGTCGGGCGGCGCAGGGCGATGAGGCGCAAGTCGAGACCGGCGCCCTCCAGGCTGAAGAGCTCCTCGGCGATGAACGTCTCGGACAGGCGCGGATAGCCCTTCAGGACGACCGCGATCGCTCCCGTCAAGCCGAGCCGTCCCGGACAAGGCCCGCCCCGGCCTGCGCGCCGCGCTCGCGGGCGACGATATAGCCGCCGACGAGGTCGCCGATCCGCTGCAATCCGTCCAGCGGGCGGCCATAGGCGGTTTCCGATGGCCTCGGGCGCACGGCAAGACGGCGCAGTGCCTGCGCCATGGCGGCCGGATCGTCCGCCTCATCGGGCAGCATCATGTCGACAAGCCCGAGTCCCGCGGCACGCCGGGCCCGGATCAGCTGCTCCTCGCGAGGGCGGACGCGCGGGATGATGAGCGCCCTCTTATCGAGCGAAAGGATCTCGCAGAAGGTGTTGTAGCCCCCCATGGCGACGACGCCGACAGCCGACTCCATCAGCGCCTCCATCCGGTTGTCGAAGTCGATGAGGTGAAGCGCGGGATGCCGCGCCGCGCGCCGGTGAACGTCCTCGCGCTCCTCGGCCTTCATGAAGGGCCCGAGAACCATGACGATCGAGCCATCGAGGTCGGGGTCGTGTTCATAGGCGGCGATGACCTGGTGCATGATGCGTTCGCCGTCACCCCCGCCGCCGGCGGTGACCAGCAACGGGTGCTCGGGCAAAGCGGGTCCATAGGACGGCTGGGCCGCCGGCACCTCGCGCCGCAGATAACCGGTCCACGCGATCCGCTCCCTGAGCGACGACGGGGCGCCGAGATCGGCCAGGGGATCGTAGAAGTCCTCCGGACCATAGACCCAGACGGCGTCGTAGATGGCGTCGAGCTTGCGCAGCACGTCGTTGCGCGCCCACTCCGCGGCGAGGTGCTGGGGCGAGTCCATCACCTCTCGGAGCCCGAGGATGAGCATCGTTCCCCGCTCCTTCAGGAAGGTCAGCGTCGGCTCGAGCTCGCCCCGCAGTCCCAGCGGCTCCTTGTCCACGATGAACAGATCCGGCTTGTAGGACGCCGCTGTCTTCTTGATCAGCGAGCGGCGGAGCGCCAGCGTGTCCTGCACGTCCGTATGGACCCCGAGGGAGGTGTATTCGCCGTTGATCAGCTTGATGACGCTCGGGATCTTTAGGAAGTCCACCCGCGTGCGGAACTCGAACGCCCCCGCGATCGGCGACCCCGACACGATCAGGACGTGCAGACCCTTGAAGCGCTCGACGAGGGCGTGTGCGATCGCCCGGCAGCGCCGGAGGTGCCCCAGCCCGAACGTGTCGTGGCTGTACATGAGCACGCGTGCATGCTCGAAGCGGTCGAGGGCCGGAGCCATCCGGGTCTCGTCGATGGCGAGAGCGGGCGTGGTCTGCAGGACGGACAAGCGGACGAGTCGTTCAGGCCTGTGGCACGGCGCGCGTCACGCGCCTTGCCTGTTGGCGCTCGTTTGAAAGGCCCGTCCCGCCGCGGTCCTCGGTCATGTTCCGCTCCCGCCCCCGCGGAACCCGCCGTTCCGGACAGATTAAGTGTAGAGGGCCCGGCGATCCGAGACAATACGCCCCGCCCGGCGTTGAGAACGCTCAGCCACGTCGCCGGCTCGCAGGTGTCGTCGAGGGTGCCCCAGAGAGCTTCATGACCTTTCTCCCGCTCGCGCTCATCCCGGTTTCCCTGGCGTTGCACTACGCCCTGCACGTCGCCCCGGTGTGGGACTTCATCGCCGGCGCATTGGCCATCGCCGTCCTGGCCGACTGGACGCGGCGCGCGACCGAACAGCTTGCCGAACGCGCGGGACCGGCCGTGGGCGGCCTGATGAACGTCAGCTTCGGCAGCATCGCCGAGATCACGCTTGCCTTGTTCGTGCTCATCAAGGGGCAGGCCGAGGTCGTGCGCGCGCAGCTCACGGGGTCGATCCTCGGCACGAGCCTGCTCGGGCTCGGGCTCGCAATTCTTGCCGGCAGCATCGGCCGCGAGAAGCAGGTTTTCAACCGCGAGCGGGCCGGGCTGCTCTCGACCCTGCTCCTGCTCGTCGTCATCGCCCTGCTGCTGCCGGCCGTCGTCGACCTGACCGGGCGCAACGTCACCCACGTCGCCAATCTCGCGCTCTCGGACGAGGAACTCAGCCTGGGCGTCGCCGTGCTGCTGCTGCTGCTCTACGGCGGCAATCTGGTCTATACCTTCGTCACCCATCGCGACATCTTCGCCAGCCACGAGGAGAGCGGTCAGGCGGACTGGTCGCTCCTGACCTCGGTCGCCGTCCTCGCCGGGGC
>CAXTVD010000094.1:0-12863 GCA_964247575.1 uncultured Lichenihabitans sp. | reverse complement strand
CTCCTGGAGGTCGCCGACACGGTGGTGATCGGCCTCGACCGTGATCCGAGCGCCATCGCGAACGGCGCGCCTCTCGTCGCCGAAGCCGCGGGCCGTCTCCTGCTGCGCGAGGCGCGCTTCGGCGCCCTCGACGCGGCCGCAGCCTCGGCGGGGCACCCGATGCTGGAGGGGGTCGTGCTCGACATCGGGGTGTCGTCCATGCAGCTCGATGAGGCCGCGCGGGGCTTCTCGTTCCGCACCGACGGCCCGCTCGACATGCGGATGGAGGGCAGCGGCCCGAGCGCGGCCGATCTCGTCAACACGGCGGACGAGCAGCGACTTGCCGACATCCTCTACTATTTCGGCGAGGAGCGGGCGTCGCGGCGGATCGCGCGCGCCATCGTGCACGACCGCGCGAGCGCGCCGTTCACCCGCACCCTGCCGCTGGCCGAAATGATCGCGCGCGTCGTCCCCCAGAAGAACCCGCGCGACATCCATCCGGCCACGCGCAGCTTCCAGGCGCTCCGCATCGCGGTCAATGACGAACTCGGCGAGTTGCTGCGCGGCCTCATGGCCGCCGAGCGGGTGCTGAAGCCCGGCGGGCGGCTCGCGGTGGTGACCTTCCATTCCCTGGAGGACCGGATCGTCAAGCGCTTCCTCGCCTCCCGGTCGGGCCGGGGCGCCTCCGAGACGCGCTCGCGGCATCTGCCGGCCGAGCGGGCCGCTGCCACGCCGAGCTTCACCCTTTTGACGCGCCAGCCCGTGGTCGCCACGCCGGACGAGATCGCGGCCAACCCGCGCGCCCGCTCGGCCAAGCTCCGGGCGGCCGTGCGCACCTCGGCGGCCCCCATCGCCTCGGACGAAGGCCTGGGCGACCTCGCGCGCCTGCCCGAAGCCAAGGAGCGGCGCTGACCATGTGGCGCATCCTCAACGTCGTCGCCATGATCGCCCTAGTCGCCTCGGCCGGCTACGCCTACACCGTCAAATACGAGACGATCCTGTTCGCCGAACAGATCCTCAAGACCAAGCACCAGATCGGCGACGAGCAGGACGCGATCATGCGCCTGCGGGCCGAATGGGCACTGCTGACGCGCCCGGAACGGTTGCAGGCCCTGGCCGAACGCGCCTCGCCGCTGCATCGGCTCGCTCTGAACCAGATCGTCCAGCTGGGCGACCTGCCCAACCGCCCGCCCAAGGTCGATTCCATCGGCCGCAAGCTCGACTCCCTCGGCCTGTCCGAGCCGACCAACACCCCGCGCGATCGCAAGGCTCCGGCGGGCGTGGCCACCCCCTCGACCGCACGGTGATCGCATGAGCGCTGAACCGAACGTCGACTTCGTCCCGCCCGCCGAACCGGCCCCGGACGAGCCTGCGCGGTCCTGGAAGGGGCTTCTGCGCGCGGTGATGACGACGCGGCTCGACAAGAGCCGCAGCCGCATGCGCCTGGTCGCGCTGGCCTTCGTCGGCATCTTCTTCCTGATCTCGGGCAAGCTCGTCTATCTCGGGGCCAAGCCGGACCTGTCGCAGAACCTCAAGAGCGCGGCGTCCGATGCCGTGTCGGGCGCGCGGCCCGACATCCTCGACCGCAACGGGGAGATCATGGCGACCGACATCAAGCAGGTGTCGGTCTTCGCCGAGCCCCGCCGGATCATCGACAAGGACGAGGCAGTCGAGCTGCTGACGGCCGTGCTGCCCGACGTCGACGCGCACGAACTGCGCGACCGGCTGGGGTCGCGCAAGGGCTTCGTGTGGGTCAAGCGCGGCATCACGCCGAGCCAGCAGGCGGAGGTCTACCGCCTCGGCCTGCCCGGGATCGGCTTCCTTCCCGAGAACCGCCGTGTCTACCCCAACGGCCCGATCGGCGCGCACGTGCTGGGCTTCACCAATCTCGACAACCAGGGCATCGCCGGCATCGAGAAGTACATCGACGGCCAGGGGCTCGCCGATCTGCACGGCGCGGGCTTCAAGCTGGCGGCGGAGGATCTCAAGCCGATCACGCTGTCGCTCGACATGAAGGCGACCCATGCCGTCCGCGACGAACTCGCCAAGGGCATCGACAAGTTCAAGGCCAAGTCCGGCGCCGCCGCCATCATGGACGTGAACACGGGCGAGGTGATCGCCTTCGCCTCCCTGCCCGACTACGACCCCAACAACCCCGTCGACGCGCTCGACCCCAACCACATCAACCACCTCACGGTGGGCGTCTACGAGATGGGCTCGACCTTCAAGGCAATCTCCATCGCCATGGCGCTGGAGGCCAACAAGGTCACCCTGAACACGCGGGTCGACGCCCGCGAGAACCTGCGCTACGGCCGGTTCACCATCCACGACTTCCACGCCGAGCATAAGATGCTGACGGTGCCGGAGGTGTTCAAATACTCCTCCAACATCGGCACGGCGCGCATGGCCATGATGGTGGGCGTGGAGGGCCACAAGGCGTTCCTGAAGAAGATGGGCCAGCTCGATCGGCTGCGCACGGAACTGCCGGAGAACGCCGAGCCGCTCGTGCCCAAGAACTGGAGCGAGCTGAACACCATCACCATCGCCTTCGGCCAGGGCCTCAATGTGGCCCCGCTTCAGGCCATGATGGCGGTCGCGGCGCTGGCGAACGGCGGCTACATGATCAAGCCCACCTTCCTCAAGCGCGACAGCGACGATGTGCGGACGCAGTATCCGCGGATTGTGCGGCCCGAAGTCTCCGAGCAGCTGCGCTATCTCATGCGTCTCAACGCCGTCGAGGGGTCGGCCAAGAAGATCAACATCCCCGGCTATTTCGCGGGCGGCAAGACGGGCACGGCCGACAAGATCGTCCACGGCCACTACGACCATACCAAGGTGTTCACGACCTTCATGTCGATCGTGCCCTCGGACAAGCCGAAATACCTGTTCCTCGTGCTGCTCGACGATCCTCAGGCGGTGCAGGGCACCTACGGCTTCCACACGGCCGCCTGGAACTCGGGCGAGGTGTGCGGGCAGATCATGGAGCGCGTCGTGCCGCTGCTCGACATGCCGCCCAACCCGGTCATGCCGGTGAGCCCGTTCCCGACGGTGGCGCGGCTCGGCATCGGCTTGGATAACATCCTGCGATGACGCTGTCCGACCTCCTCGCCGGGCTGGCGTCGCCTCAGGCGGTTCTCGCGACGGGTCGCGGCGACGGCGAGGTCACCGGGCTGACGGCCGACAGCCGCACGGTGCGGCCGGGTTCGCTGTTCTTCGCCATGACGGGAAGCCGGATGGACGGCGCAGCCTTCATCCCCCAGGCGCTGCGCGCCGGCGCCCTGGCCGTGGTGGCCGACCAGCCCACAAGCGAGGCCGCGGTGGTCGCCGTCCCCGACGTGCGCAGGGCTCTGGCCCTCGCCGCCGCGCGGCTCCACCCCCGCCAGCCCGGCACGGTCATCGCCGTCACGGGCACGAGCGGCAAGACGTCGGTCACGGCCTTCGTGCGGCAGATCTGGACCGCGCTCGGCCATGCGGCGGCCTCGCTCGGCACGATCGGCGTGGTCGCGCCCGGCGGCTCGACCTACGGGTCGCTGACCACCCCCGATCCGGTCACGCTGCACCAGACCCTCGACCGGCTCGCCGGTGACGGGGTCACGCACCTTGCCGTGGAAGCCTCCTCGCACGGCCTCGACCAGCATCGGCTGGACGGGTTGCGCCTCGCGGCCGGCGCCTTCACCAATCTGTCGCACGACCACCTCGACTACCATGCGGACGAGGCGGCCTATCTCAGGGCCAAGCTGCGGCTGTTCGAGGCGCTGCTGCAGCCTGGCCAGCCGGCGGTGATCGATGCCGACCATCCGGTGTCCGCCGCGGTGGAGCGCGCTTCGCTGAACCGCGGCCTGAGGGTCTTCACGACCGGGCAGGCAGGCCGTGACCTGCACCTGCAATCGGCGCGGCCGTGCGGCTTTGCGACCGATCTCACGGTGAACGCCGCGGGCCACACCTATGAACTCGTGCTGCCGCTCGCGGGCGCGTTCCAGGTCAGCAACGCGCTCGTCGCCGCCGGACTGTGCATCGCGACGGGCGGCCATGTCGGCGCCGTGCTGGATGCGCTGACCACCCTGCAGGGCGCGCCGGGCCGCCTCGACCGGGTCGGCTCGCGGAACGGCGCCCCGGTGTTCGTCGACTACGCCCACAAGCCCGACGCGCTGGAAAAGGTGCTGGATACGCTGCGACCCTATGCGCGGGGACGCCTCATCGCGGTGTTCGGATGCGGAGGGGACCGCGACGCGGCCAAGCGCCCCCTGATGGGTGCCATAGCCGAACGCGGGGCGGACGTCGTCATCGTCACGGACGACAACCCGCGCTCGGAGGATCCCGCCGCCATCCGGGCCGCGATCCTCGGCGCCGCGCCCAAGGCCATCGAGATCGGGGACCGGAAGGCCGCGATCGAGGCCGCTGTCGACATGCTGGCCGAGGGCGACGTCCTCGTCGTGGCGGGCAAGGGTCACGAGACCGGGCAGATCGTGGGGGGAAGCGTGCTGCCCTTCTCCGATCACGACGCGGCCCGGGCGGCGCTGGCGCAGCGGGGATCGCATGACTGAGCCGACCTCCGGAGGGCCGCTCTGGTCCGGCTTCGCGCTGCTCTCGCCGCTCGACGCACGCCTGCTCGGCCCGATGCCGGCCGGCGTCGGCGGCATCTCCATCGACACCCGGACGCTGGTCCCCGGCGATCTCTTCTTCGCGATCAGGGGCGAGACCCAGGACGGCCATGACCATGTGGCCGGAGCCTTCGCCAAGGGAGCTGCCGCCGCCGTGGTGGACGAAGCGCACGCCGACGTGCTGCGCGGCACGGGTCCTCTCCTGGTGGTGCACGACACCCTGGAAGCCATGCGCAAGCTCGGCCACGCCGCCCGGCAACGGGTCCAGGCGGGCATCGTGGCCGTCACGGGATCTGTCGGCAAGACGGGCACCAAGGAAGCACTCCGCCTCGTCCTGTCGGAGGTCGGCGAGACGCACGCGTCGGCGGCCTCCTACAACAATCACTGGGGCGTGCCGCTCACGCTGGCCCGCATGCCAAGAACCGCCCGCTTCGGCGTGTTCGAGATCGGCATGAACCATGCCGGCGAGATCGAGCCGCTCGTGGCCATGGTCGAGCCCGACGTGGCGGTGATCACGACGGTGGCCCCCGTCCACCTCGAATTCTTTGGCTCCGTTTCCGAGATCGCCGACGCCAAGGCCGAGATCTTCTCCGGGCTGCGGCCGGGCGGAACCGCCATCGTTAACCGCGACATCGACACCTTCTACCGGCTCGCGACCCGGGCGGCGGCCTCGCCGGCCGGAACGCTGCTGTCGTTCGGCGAACATCCCGAGGCCGATGCCCGGCTCGAAGCGATCGTCCTCGATCCGCAGGGCTCGGACGTGGTGGCCCGGATCGGGGAGCGTCGCCTGGCTTTCCGGCTCGGCGCGCCGGGGCGGCACCTCGCCATGAACGCGCTGGCCGTGCTGCTGGTCGCCCAGTCGCTCGGCGTCGATCTCGCCGAGGCCGCCCGGTCGCTCGGACGCCTGTCGGCCGGGCCGGGCCGGGGGGAGCGCACCGCCCTGCAGGCCAAGGGCGGCCCATTCACCCTGATCGACGAGAGCTACAACGCCAACCCCGCCTCCATGCGCGCCGCCATCGCCCTCCTGGGGGGAACCCCCCTGCCCCCAGCGGGCCGCCGCATCGCCGTGATCGGCGAGATGCGGGAACTCGGTCCCGAGGCGGCGAGCCTGCACGAGGCGCTCGCCGCCGACCTGCTCGACGCCCAGGTCGATCTCGTCTTCGCCGTGGGCCCGCTGGCCCGGGTGCTGTTCGACGTCCTGCCCGCCGGCACGCGCGGGCTGTGGGTCTCACAATCCGCCGCCCTCGAGGGTCCGCTCGCCGAGGCGATCCAGCCCGGGGACGTCGTCATGGTGAAGGGCTCCAATGGAAGCCGGATGGGTCCGGTGGTCGCCGCTCTGAAGAACCGCTTCGGCGGCCAACAGCGCCCGACGGCGGCCTGAGGACGAGCATGCTGACCTGGCTCACCGAATTCGCGACCGTCTTCAGCCCGCTGAACCTGTTCCGCTATCTCACCTTCCGCACCATCGGCGCGACGGCGACCGCGGCCCTGTTCGTGTTCTTCTTCGGGCCGCGGATCATCTCGGCCGTGCGCCTGAAGCAGGGCAAGGGCCAGCCGATCCGTCTGGACGGCCCGCAATCCCACCTGGCCAAGAAGGGCACGCCCACGATGGGCGGCCTCATGATCCTGTCGGGCCTTGTCTTCTCCACCCTGCTCTGGGCCAATCTGCGCAGCCCCTATGTCTGGATCGTGCTGCTGGTGACGCTCGGCTTCGGCATGATCGGCTTCTACGACGACCTCCTGAAGGTGACCAAGCAGACCCACAAGGGCTTCTCGGGCAAGAGCCGGCTCGCCCTCGAGACCCTGATCGCGGGCGTGGCGGTGTGGGTGATGATGGAGGTCGGCCCGGCCAGCACCACCGGACTGGCGGTGCCTTTCGTGAACGGCTACGTCGCCAATCTCGGCATGTTCTTCCTCGTGTTCGGGGCCTTCGTGGTGGTCGCCGCGGGCAATGCGGTGAACCTTACCGACGGCCTCGACGGGCTCGCCATCGTGCCCGTCATGGTGGCCTCGGCCACCTTCGGCCTGATCGCTTATTTCGCCGGCAACGCCCTGTTCGCCACCTATCTCGGCATCAATCACGTGCCGCAGACGGGCGAACTCGCCGTCGTCGCGGGCGCGGTGATCGGCGCGGGAATGGGCTTCCTGTGGTTCAACTCGCCCCCTGCGCAGATCTTCATGGGCGATACCGGCTCGCTAGCCCTGGGCGGCCTGATCGGCACCACGGCCGTGGCCGTCAAACACGAGATCGTGCTCTGCATCGTGGGCGGCCTGTTCGTGCTCGAGGCCGTCTCCGTGATCGTACAGGTCGCCTCGTTCAAGATGACCGGCAAGCGCGTCTTCCGGATGGCGCCGATCCACCACCATTTCGAGCAGCTCGGCTGGTCGGAGCCGCAGATCGTGATCCGCTTCTGGATCATCGCCTTCGTCCTGGCGCTGATCGGCTTGTCGACCCTGAAGGTGCGGTGATGACGCCCGTCACGGCCTGCGCCGGTCAGCATCTCGCTCTGTTCGGCCTGGGCGGCTCGGGCCTGGCGACGGCCGAGGCCTTGCTGGCCGGCGGCGCCACCCTGACCGCCTGGGACGACGGCGAGGCCGCCCGACAGGCGGCGGCCGAAGCCGGCGTAACCGTGGCCGACCTGCGGGAGGCGGACTGGTCCATCTTCTCGGCCCTGGTGCTCGCACCCGGCGTCCCGCTGACCCACCCTGCCCCGCACTGGGCCGCCGCGATGGCCCATGCCGCGGGGGTGCCCGTGATCGGCGATATCGAGCTGTTCTGCCTGCAACGCGCGCTGCTCGCGCCCGATGCGCCCTTCATCGCGATCACCGGCACCAACGGCAAGTCGACGACCACGGCCCTGACCGCGCATCTGTTCCGCACGGCGGGCTGGGACGTGCAGATGGGCGGCAACATCGGCGTGCCCGTCCTGGAGCTCGAGCCGCCCGCCCCCGGCCGCCTGCACGTGCTGGAGCTGTCGAGCTTCCAGATCGACCTCGCGCCGAGCCTCAAGCCGAGCCTCGGCTTGCTGATCAACCTGACGCCCGATCACCTCGACCGGCACGGCAGCATGGCCCATTACGCCTCGATCAAGGAGCGGCTGGTCGCGGCGTCCCTCCGGTCGCTGGTCGGCGTCGACGACGCGTTCGGCCGGGCCATCCACGCCCGCGCCGCGGAAGGCGAGCGACGGGCCGAACAGCTCGGGGTGCGCACCGGCCGCCACTATGCGGTGTCGGTGAAGGACCCCGTCGCGCTGGGCGTCGGTCTCGACGGCACGCGCCTCGTGATGCACGCCTATCACGGCGAGACCCGCGTGCTCGGCGACCTGGCCGGGCTCGGCCGGCTGCGCGGGCTGCACAACGCCCAGAATGCGTGCTTCGCGGCGGGAGCGGCCGACATCTACGAACTGCCGCGCGGCGACGGGACCGTGATCCAGCGGGGGCTGGAGACCTTCCCCGGCCTCCCCCACCGCATGGAGCAGGTCGGCCAGCGCGGCCGCGTGCTGTTCGTCAACGACAGCAAAGCCACCAACGCCGACGCGGCCGAGCAGTCGCTCAAGGCGTTCGAGGATATCCACTGGATCGTCGGGGGCGTCGCCAAGGAAGGCGGGATCGCACCGCTGGAGCCCTGGTTCGGCCGCATCGCCAAGGCCTACCTTATCGGCAAGGCGTCGGAGGATTTCGCGGCGACGCTGGAGGGCCGCGTGCCCTTCACGCGCTGCGGCACGCTGGACGCCGCAGTCGAGGCGGCCGCCCGCGATGCGGCCCTGTCGCCGGCGCGCGAACCCGTGGTGCTCCTGGCCCCGGCCTGCGCCTCCTACGACCAGTTCAAGAACTTCGAGGCGCGGGGCGAAGCCTTCCGCGCCATCGTCGACGCCCTGCCCGCCCCAACCGGTTCGACCTAAGGACGCCGCGATGATCTCCCGCGCCCAGAACAACACGCTGGCCAACTGGTGGTGGACCGTCGACCGCTGGCTGCTCGGCGCGCTCGGCCTGCTCATGGTCCTCGGCATCGTGCTCGCCATGGCCGGCAGCCCGGCCGTGGCCGAGCGCCTGGGCCTGTCGACCTTCTTCTTCGTGCACCACCAGATCATGTTCATGATCCCGGCGGCACTCGTGCTGGTCGCAACCTCCTTCCTGAGCCCGCGCGACACGCGCCGGGCGGCGCTGCTGCTCTATCTCGGCGGCATGGGGCTCATCCTCGTCGCCCTGATGTTCGGCCACGAGGTGAAGGGCTCGCGGCGCTGGATCTTCGGCGTGCAGCCCTCCGAGTTCGTCAAGCCCGCCTTCGTCATCATCGCGGCCTGGGCCTTCTCCGAAGGGGCCCGCCGCAAGGACGTGCCGGGCAACATCATCGCCCTCCTGCTGCTCCCGGCGACCGTGATCCCGCTCATCCTGCAGCCGGATTTCGGGCAGACCATGCTGCTCAGCCTGGTCTGGGCCACGCTGTTCTTCATGGCGGGCCTGCACCTGTTCTGGGTGGTCGGCCTCGGCGGGGCCGGCGCGCTCAGCGTGATGCTCGCCTACAAGCTCGTCCCGCACGTGCGCGACCGCATCCTGCACTTCCTCGATCCCTCGAACGGGCCGGGCGCCAGCGACACCTTCCAGGTCGACACGGCCATGGAGAGCTTCGTGTCGGGCTCCTGGCTCGGCAAGGGTCCGGGCGAGGGCACCTTCAAGCGCATCCTGCCCGACGCCCACACCGACTTCATCTTCGCGGTGACGGGCGAGGAGTTCGGCCTGCTTTTCTGCATCGCGCTCGCCGGGTTGTTCGCCTTCATCGTCCTGCGCGGCCTCAGGCTCGCCGACCGCAACGACGACCCGTTCTGCCGCTTCGCCGGGGCGGGCCTGGTCGTGCTGTTCGGCATTCAGAGCTGCATCAACATGTCGGTGAACTTGCACCTGATGCCGGCGAAGGGCATGACGCTGCCGTTCATCTCCTATGGCGGGTCGTCGCTCATCAGTCTCGCGATCGGCATGGGATTCCTGATTTCGGTGCTGCGCCGACGCCCGCGCGCCGCCGTGCTCGACGTGGGAGAGATCTGATGGGCGTGCGGATGAGGGCGGCCGGCAATGGCCCCGTCCTGCTGGCAGCGGGCGGGACAGGGGGGCACCTGTTCCCGGCCGAGGCGCTGGCGCGGGTTCTCGAGCGGCGCCAGGTGCGCGTCGAGCTGATCACCGACGAGCGGGCCCTCGCCTATGCCGGCGCATTTCCCGCGCAGGCCATCCACGCGGTTCCCGCCGCGACGCCGACCGGCGGCTCGCCCCTCGCCAAGGGGCGGGCCCTCGTGACCCTCGCACGCGGAACATGGCGCGCCCGCACGCTGATCCGCCGCATCCGCCCTTCCGTCGTGGTCGGCTTCGGGGGCTACCCGACCGTGCCGCCCATGCTGGCGGGTTCGATGGGCCACACACCCGTCGTCCTGCACGAGCAGAACGCCGTGATGGGCCGCGCTAACGCCTTTCTGGCTCGCCACGCCACCGCCATCGCCACCGGCTTTGCCGCGCTCGGGCGCGCCTCGGCGGCGGTGACGGCCAAGGCGACCCATACGGGCAATCCCGTCCGGCCGGCGGTGATCGCGGCCTCGGCGATCCCCTATCCCTCTCTCGCGGACGGCAAGCTCCGCCTGCTCGTGACCGGCGGCTCGCAGGGCGCGCGGGTCATGGGTGACGTGGTTCCCCTCGCCATCGCCCGGCTTCCCAAGACCTTGCGCGACCGCCTCATCGTCACCCAGCAGGCGCGGGGCGAGGACGAAGCCCGTGTCCGGGCCTTCTACAAGGAAGCCGGCGTGCAGGCCGAGATCGCACCGTTCTTTCCCGATCTGCCGGCCCGCATCGCGGCCGCCCACCTCGTGATCGGGCGCGCCGGCGCCTCCACCGTCAGCGAGCTTGCGGTGATCGGCCGGCCTTCGGTTCTGGTGCCGTTCCCGCACGCGCTCGACCAGGACCAGGCCGCCAATGCCCGCGTGCTGGAGCTGAGCGGCGGCGCGCTGGTCGTCGCGCAATCGGCCTTCGACCCGGCCTGGCTGGCCGCCGAACTCACCCGGATCATGGCGGACCCCGCCGGCATCCTCGTCCCCCAGGCGGAACGGGCGCACACGGTCGGCCTTCCCGACGCCGCCGAGCGGCTGGCCGACGTCGTGCTGCGCATCGCCGGGCTCGACCCAAGCGGAGACGTCCACGCATGAAGCTGCCGCGCGAACTCGGGCCGATCCATTTCGTCGGGATCGGCGGCATCGGCATGTCCGGCATCGCCGAGGTGCTCTGCAACCTCGGCTACACCGTGCAGGGCTCGGATGCGGCGGACGGGGCGAACATCCAGCGCCTGCGCGATAAGGGCATCCGCATCAGCATCGGCCACGCCGCCGAGAATCTCGGGGCGGCGGCGGTGATGGTGGTGTCGACCGCCATCCGGCGCGACAACCCCGAGCTGGTGGCCGCGCGCGAGCAGCGCATCCCCGTGGTGCGGCGCGCCGAGATGCTCGCCGAACTCATGCGTCTGAAGACCTGCGTCGCCATCGCCGGCACGCATGGCAAGACCACCACGACTTCGCTGGTGGCGACCCTGCTGGACGCGGGCGGCTTCGATCCGACCGTCATCAATGGCGGCATCATCAACGCCTACGGCACCAATGCGCGGCTCGGGGCCGGCGACTGGATGGTGGTGGAGGCGGACGAGAGCGACGGGACGTTCCTCAAGCTCCCCGCCGACGTCGCCATTATCACCAACATCGACCCCGAGCACCTCGACCACTTCAAGACCTTCGACGCGATCAAGGCCGCCTTTCACACCCTCGTCGAGAACCTGCCCTTCTACGGCTTCGCGGTGATGTGCCTCGACCATCCGACCGTCCAGGAACTCGTCGGCCGCATCGAGGACCGGCGGGTCGTCACCTATGGCGAGAACCCGCAGGCCGACGTGCGCCTGCTCGATATCGACCTGACGGGAGGTCGATCGCGCTTCAACGTCCTGATCCGCGACCGCAAGACCGGCAGCGCGAGCTATATCGAGGATGTGGTGATGCCGATGCCCGGGCATCACAACGCGCTCAACGCAACGGCCGCGATCGCTGTCGCCTACCAGCTGAAGATGCCGGTCGAGGCGATCCGGCGGGCGCTCGCCGGCTTCGGCGGCGTCAAGCGCCGCTTCACCCGCACGGGCGAGTGGAACGGGGCGCAGGTGTTCGACGATTACGGCCACCATCCCGTAGAGATCGCAGCCGTGCTGCGGGCGGCGCGCGCCTCGACCGGCAACCAGGTGATCGCGGTGGTGCAGCCGCACCGCTACTCCCGGCTCCAGTCGCTGTTCGCTGAATTCTCGACCTGCTTCAACGATGCGGACGCCGTCATCGTCGCCGACGTCTATCCGGCCGGCGAGGCCCCGATCGAGGGCATCGACAAGGACCACCTCGTGGCCGCCATCAAGGCGCACGGCCACCGCAACGTGGCCGCCCTGCCGAACGCCGCGGCCCTGCCCGACCTCGTCCGCCCGCTCGCCAAGCCGGGCGATTATGTCGTCTGCCTGGGCGCCGGCAACATCACGCAGTGGGCCTATGCCCTGCCCGACCAGCTGGCAAGGGGATGAGGCGCGCAGCCCAGGCCGCTCTCCTTTCCCCGACGGGGAAAGGTGGCGGGCAGCCCATGAAGGTCTCCCCGATCCGCCGGCCGAAGGACGCCGCCTGTCCCGCTTCGGGGAGCGACGACGGCACGCCGGCGGAACGAGTCCCGTGAACGGCGACCTCGCCGCCGCGCTGCGCGACCGCCTGCCCGGCCTTCGCGGGCGGCTAACGGCGTGCGAGCCCCTGGCTCCCTATACATGGTTCCGGGCGGGCGGCGTGGCCGAGGTCCTCCTGGTCCCGGCGGACGAGGCGGACCTTGCCGAGGCGCTGGCCGCGATCCCGTCGGAGGTTCCGGTCACCACCATCGGGCTTGGCTCCAACACCATCGTCCGCGACGGTGGGGTGGCCGGCGTCGTCGTGCGGCTCGGGCGCGGCTTCGGCACGGTCGCCGTTGAGGCCGAGGGGCGCATCCGGGCCGGTGCCGGCGTGCCGGACGTCAAGGTCGCCCGCGCCGCGGCCGATGCCGGCCTTGACGGGCTCGCCTTTCTGCGCGGCATTCCCGGCTCGATCGGCGGCGCGCTGCGCATGAATGCCGGGGCGCATGGCGGCGAGACCACCGACACCATGATCGAGGCGCGTGGCATCGACCGGGACGGCACGCTCCGCACCTTCACCCATGCCGACATGGGCTTCACCTACCGGCACGCCGCTGTGCCCGAGACGGTGA
>CAXTVD010000093.1:7815-12936 GCA_964247575.1 uncultured Lichenihabitans sp. | reverse complement strand
AGTCAGGACGGCGTCGGCTTCGCGTCGGCGGTCGTGATGGTGCTCAGCCGAACGGGTCGGACAGCCGGCTTCTGCTCGGGGCTGGTCGTCGGCCAGCAGGCGGTGCTGACCGCGGCGCACTGCGTGCCGGCCGGGGCGGCGGTGAAGGTCCATTTCCGCGACGCGTCGGGCCGTCCGATCCTGCTGGACGTCGCGCATACCGTCGTGAACCCGGGCTACCGCGCCGACGCGATCAAGGCGCGGGAGCGCTCGGTCGATCTCGCCCTCGTGCGGCTCGCCGCGCCACTGCCGGACCGGTTCGTCCCCGTCCGTCTTGGGGCCGTCAGGGCTGCGCCCGCGGGAACCCCGTTTCGCCTTGTCGGCTATGGCCTCGCGCGCGAAGGCGAGCCCACGAGTTCGGGCATTCTCCGGCTCGCACGGCTCGTTGCCCGCGAGCCCGTCTCCGCTCTCCTTCTCTGGGCGCAGGACCCCGGCCATGGCGGCGCCGGGGCCTGCACCGGCGACTCCGGCGGCCCCGTCTTCGCCGCGGATGAGCAGACGGCCGTCGCGGTGACCCTCTGGTCGGCAGGCGAGGGCCATGCCCAATGCGGTGCGCTCACCCAGGCCATCTGGCTCGGGCCGCAGAGGCCCTGGATCGACGCCGTCCTGCAGGGGTGGGGCATGCGCCCGGCCGACTGAGGGTCAGTTCTTCAGGAGCGGGGGCCGCCTGCAGCCGTATCCGGATGCAAGCGACGCTTTTCGCCTCCTTGCCGACAGTGGCATTCGGGTGGTGGCCCTGAGCAATGGCGCTGCTGCCTCGACGGGCGCGCTGCTGGACACGACCGGGCTCGCCGGCCTCGTGTCCGATGTGCTGTCCACGGACGCCCTGAAGCTCTCGAAGCCCCATCCCGAGGCTATCGCTACGCGACCGAGGCGACGGGGCTCGACCCGGACCAGCTGGCTGCGATCGCCACCCACCCGTGGGATGTGAATGGCGCCCTGGCGGCGGGTCTGTTGGGGCTACGTGGCCCGCGGACGTCGGTATCCGGTCGACTTCAGCCGTCCAACCGTCGAGGGGGAAACCCTGCTGGAGGTTGCTCGGCAGGTCGTCGCGCTCTGAAGCAGGGCCGCGACGCCGCCCTGCCCCAGGCGTCAGCGCGTGATAGGTCCCGCTGGTGCGGGCACGGGCGGAGCGAGCGCCGCGGCGACCTTGCCCCGCGCCCGCTTCGGGACCTTCATGGGCCAGGACGCGATGTAGCCCGGCAGGTGCTCGACCGGCACGTCGTCTTCGGAGGCCGCCACCTTGCCCCGCACCGAGACACCGGCCTCAACGACCGTCTCCGGGCGGCCCGAAACGAGCGGATGCCACCATGGCAGGTCGCGGCCTTCGGCCACGATCCGGTAGCCGCAGGTCGGAGGCAGCCAGTTGATGGCGCGCACGACGGCCGGGGTCAGCTTGACGCAGTCGGGCACCCGGCCCTGCCGGTTGGGGTAGTCGGTGCAGCGGCAGGTGTTCGCCGACAGCAGGGTGCAGCCGACCTCCGTGAAGTGAACGTCACCGGTGTCCTCGTCCTCCAGCTTGACGAGGCAGCAGCGGCCACAGCCATCGCAGAGGCTCTCCCATTCGGCCTCGCTCATGGCCTCGAGCGGCTTGCGCCAGAAGGGCTCCGTTGTCGAACTGCGGTTCATTTTGTCGCGATCAAATGCATTCGTGAAACCGTGCACAGACTTTTCGGGTCCTGGCCCAAATCGAGACACCTGGGCGCGGCATGCGGTTTGCGCGAGGGAGTTCTTGAAGTCGTTCGCGGCACTTGCGCTTCCCGCTCCGGAGCGTCAAGAGGAAGTCACGGAGCCAACCGACGCGTGCCGGCTTTCGGCGGGCGGGAGTGTATCGCGTGCTGCATCGGGTCCGAGCGTCGTCACTCGCCAAGCGGCTGTCGCGCGCCGCGCTGGTCGTCGATGCCTGGATCGACTCCAGCCTGTTCGACGCGGGCGAGACGGCGCTGTCCGCCTATGCGAGGCTCTCCGTCTTCATGGAGCGCTTCCAGGTCCGGGGGCTGAAGCGCGTCGCGGTCGAACTCGCCTGCGAGGCGCTGACCTTGGGACTGGCCGGAGCCGTCCTGGCGCTCGCGCTGGCCATCCCAGCCTTTCAGGAGACCTCCGACGACTGGCTGAAGAAGCAGGATCTCGCCGTCACCTTTCTCGACCGCAACGGCCAGCCGATCGGCCGTCGCGGCATCCTGCACGACGACAGCGTGCCGCTCGAAGCCATGCCGCCCTACCTCACCGAGGCTGTGCTGGCGACCGAGGATCGGCGTTTCTACCAGCATTTCGGCATCGACCTGATCGGCACCCTGCGGGCCATCACGGTCAATGCGCGCTCCTCGACCGTG
The DNA here is from genome assembly GCA_964247575.1 of uncultured Lichenihabitans sp. GTDB lineage: Bacteria > Pseudomonadota > Alphaproteobacteria > Rhizobiales > Beijerinckiaceae > Lichenihabitans. The sequence continues at coordinate 10,564 of CAXTVD010000093.1, read as the reverse complement.
GTCCAGGGGGGCTCCTCGATCACCCAGCAGCTCGCCAAGAACCTGTTCCTGTCCAACGAGCGCACCGTCGAACGGAAGGTCCGCGAGGCCTATCTCGCGCTCTGGCTCGAGAGCCACCTGACCAAGAAGCAGATCCTGCAGCTCTATCTCGACCGGGTCTATATGGGCGGCGGGACCTTCGGCATCCAAGCCGCGTCCGAGTTCTATTTCGGCCACTCCGTCAAGGACGTGTCCCTCGCCGAAGCCGCCATGCTGGCCGGCCTGTTCAAGGCGCCCACCAAATATGCGCCGCACATCAACCTTCCCGCGGCCAGGGCACGGGCCAACGACGTGCTGAGCAACCTCGTCGATGCCGGCTACATGACCGAAGGGGAGGTGCGCGTCGCCCGCGAGAAGCCGGCGACCCCCGTCGCCCGGCGACCGGACGTGTCGCCCGACTGGTACCTCGATTACGCGTATGACGAGGTCCGCAAGCTCGCCGAAGCGGGCCGTCTCGGAGACGGCCGGGTGTTCACGGTCCGCACGGCCATCGACATGGACGTGCAGCGCAAGGCCGAGTCGACCATCGAGGATGAGCTGCGGGAGAATGGCCCGACCTACCACGCCAAGCAGAGCGCGGCGGTGATCGTCGACCTCGAGGGCGGCATCCACGCCATGGTGGGCGGGCGTGACTACGGGGCGAGCCAGTTCAACCGCGCGACCGACGCCCAGCGCCAGCCCGGCTCCTCGTTCAAGCCCTTCGTCTACCTGACGGCCCTGATGACCGGACGCTTCCACCCCAACACCACCGTGGTCGACGGTCCCGTCTGCATCGGCAACTGGTGCGTGCACAATTTCGAGAACCATTACCTCGGCTCGATCCCCCTCGTCAGCGCGCTCGCTCACTCGCTGAACACGGTGGCGGTCAAGCTGTCCATCGCGATCGGCAACGGCAACCCCAAGGCGGGACGGGCCAAGATCATCGAGACCGCCCACAAGATGGGCCTGACGACCCCGTTGAACGACACGGTGTCCCTGCCCGTCGGCGCCGACGAGGTGACCGTAATCGACATGGCCTCCGCCTATGCCGGCTTCGCCAATGGCGGCAAGCGGGTGCCCCCCTTCGCGGCGATCGAGATCCGCAACGGGCAGGGCGACGTCCTGTACCGGCACGATCGCGACGGGCCGAAGCCGACGCAGGTCGTGCCGCCCGGCGACGTCGCGACGCTCAACGGCATGCTGACGCACGTCGTCGAGGAAGGCACCGGCACCCGGGCCCACCTCGACGGGATCAAGGTCGCGGGCAAGACGGGGACGACCAACAGCTACCACGACGCATGGTTCTGCGGTTTCACCGGCAACCTTGTCGGCACCGTCTGGTACGGCAACGACGACTATACCTCCATGAACAAGATGACCGGCGGCATGCTGCCTGCCGCCACCTGGCACGACATCATGGCTTTCGCCCATCAGGGTCTCGAGGCCAAACCACCCTTCGGCGTCGATGCCGGGGAGGAGCGGCCGAAGGTGGCCAGCGCGGACGTCAGGGACGGTTCGGCCTTCCAGGGCGCGACCCCGCGCGGCACGGCGCTGTCGAAGCGGTCGGCGGGCATCATCGTCGAGATCGGCTCGCTCATGCGGGCGGCGGATCTCGGCCATGGCTACCGTACGGAGCCGGTCGACATCGCGGCCGAAGGCGCCATTCCGCCGGTGCGCACCAACGGTGGACACATCCAGGTGCAATGAGCGCCTTCGGACGCCGCATCTTCGCGACCCTTCGGCTGGTTCTGACGCTCGCCGCCGGCGTGTCGGCGGGCTTGGCGACGGCCTTCCTGGCGGTCGGTGGCGAGCCGCCATTCGGCGCCGTCCACAGTGGCGCCTGGACGGCGTGGCCCACGGCCGGGACCCTGGATGCCGATCCCTATGCGCGCGCGGTGGCGGCTCGCGACGGCCGCCTCCCGCTCGCCACCGGCGCGGGGCTGCGCTTCCTCGCGACGGCCGACAGCGACGGGCAGCCGCTGGTCGGACGGTGCGACTACACGGTCGCGGGGCCAATGCCTCCTGCGCAGGCCTGGACCCTGACCCTGCTCGATCGGTCCGGCCTGGTCCCGGTCGGACACACCGGCCGGGCCGGCTTCACCTCGACCGAACTCGTCCGCGCGATCGACGGCAGCTTCGCCGTGACGGTCGCAGCCCAGGCCCGGGCCGGCAACTGGCTGCCGGCGGAGGGGGCGGGTACCTTTACGCCGATGGTGGACCCCCATGACAGCCCCCTGGGCACGGCGTTGCCGATGGGCGCCAGTCCTCCGGCGCTGCCCAGTATCGTCAAGGGCCGTTGCGCGTGAGCGGCACGAAGCTGGAGGCGGACGACACGGCGAGGGGCGGCTGGCTGTTGCGTTGCATCGCCGGCGCCCTGCTGATCGCGGGCATCGTGCATCTCGCAACGATCCTCGTTCTTGCCCAGAACGACGAGACCAGCGCCTATGCCGGCGTTGCCGCCCTCGGCCAGAACCTTCGGCTGCACACCTTCGCCGGACCGCCGGCTCCCGCACGGATCCTGCCGTATCGCGATCCGGCGATGGTGGACGCCTTCTGCCTCTTCGACCTGCGGGAGGGTGCTGTCGAGATCACCTTGCCGGTGACGCCGCTCGATGTCGCGACGCTGTCGGTTCACAACCGGCACGGGGCCGCAATCTATGCGCTGACCAACAGGTCGGCGGTCCACGGGGTCGTGTCGCTCTCGGTGGTCGCCGTAGCAATAGAAAAGGGG